>DATHWC010000026.1:0-8772 GCA_035460985.1 Lunatimonas sp. | reverse complement strand
TTTCTAGCCCATTTTGTAAATCGTCATTAATTTTAAACCGTAAGTTAATTAAATAAAATTTAATTTGCACCCATAAAACTACATACATAGAAAATCGATTTGAAAAAGGAAGCATATTTCATGAAATTGGCGATTGGCCTTGCCACCCAGGGAATGAGAGAGGGAAAAGGCGGGCCATTTGGCTGTCTAATTGTAAAAGACGGAGAGATTGTCGGTAAAGGGTACAATTCCGTGTTGGCAACCAATGATCCTACGGCCCATGCGGAAATAGAGGCAATCAGGGACGGTTGTAGAAATCTGAACAGCTTTCTTTTGGAAGGTTGTGAAGTCTACACCTCATGCGAACCTTGCCCTATGTGTCTAGGAGCCATTTATTGGGCAAGACCCGACAAAGTGTACTACGCCTGCACACAGTCCGATGCTGCTGAGGCTGGCTTTGACGACCAATTTATCTATAAAGAAATAGACCTTTCACCGGAAAAAAGAAAAATACCGTTCGTCCAGGTTGTCCCAATAAACTCCAAGGAACCCTTTGAAGAATGGGTTAAAAAAGAAGACAAAACGCCTTATTGAGGCCTTGGGCTACCTGGTGCCACTGAAAATCGCTTAAATTAACTTTTTAGTGAACTAATCAGGCGCTGTATTAGCCATATTACAACCGAGTAAAAATTTTAATCGCCGAAACTGTGCAGTAAATTGACCTACCAAAACATCCTAGCCTACGATCTAGGCCATTATTTAAGCTTGTGAATAGGATAGGTTAGGCAAACTTAAAACCTCAAGGTATATGCTAATTTTACCGTAGATTGGGTTTCCATGACATTAAATCTATCTGTAAACCGCTGCCAGTTGTGGTTGTGAACAACGAAAAAAGTATTGCCCGGATCAATTACCCATATAAAACGGCTGTTGGTGCCGAGCCTTTCCGATACATTGTCATACTGAATATTAAAGTTGACGGAAACCCACGGGGAAAAGTCGTAGCTACTATTTAGCCGAATCAAATGGGTTTGGAAATCTCCCTGCTCCAGATCTACGCTGCTGTGGATGTAACTCGCAGTCATATTCAGCCCAACCAAAGGTCTCATAAACAAATCCGCCTCCAATAGAGTCTGTTTTCCAGTCCAAAACCCGATATTGGTTAACGTGGCCACCCCCCCGATTTTTCTGAATGGAGCGGAAGACGCCTCAATGGAATACCCTCGATTTTGGTAGGTGCCTTCCGGAATCAAAAACAACCCATCCCTTAAAATATCAAAGGTAAAGTCCAAAAATTCATAATTGTGGAGAAATGAAAAGTTAACGAAATCACCCGTTTCAAATCTCAATCCCAGTACTCTTACTTTGTGATTTACCGTAGCTGGTTGCCAATCCAACATCATTAAGTATTCAAAATCATATTGCCAGCTCAGCTCACGAAATATAGAACTCCTTTCTATCAGTGGATTATAGGTAACGGTGGGTTGGAGTCTTCGGAATCCTACTCGGGGAACAAAGCCCACGGCAGGGTCATAATTAATCCCGAATTCCCGGTAAGAAACATGGGCATCCCATGGTTGGTTGGGGAAATTAAACCTGAATCCCCTGGTTGATCTATCCATCAAGCTGCTGGTATCAGCGAAAACGGACGGTGTATGACCTACGAAAAAGGCTTCAAATTGGAAGTTCCTGTTTCCCAGAAATTTTGAGGTACTTAGACTTATGTCGGCACCGAAGGTTTCCCTCACCGGGAGACTATCCCCATCGGTATCTCTTCGGGTATAAATGGCACCTACGGTGCTTTCAGCAGAGATGTTTTGAAGTACCCTTCCTACAGTGAAATTTTCACCAGGCAGCTGTCCCGATTCCCCGGTACGTACCTGAAGAAACCCTACATCCGTGTTTTTTATACGTCCTATGAGCCTCCCGCCATGTTTTATTGGTATAGGCCGCCCATCCTGAAGACCAACCCTTCTGCTGAAATAGGGGTTCGGATTGCTGGATGGGGCAAATACAAAAACATTGGCACCTTGCAGGAAAAAGTCCCTTCTCTCAGGTAATAAAATCGGAAACCGGGTTAGGTTAACCTGTCTGTCGTCCACTTCGGCCTCGGCAAAATCGGTATTTACGGTAATTCCAGCTTTTAAATTAGGAGTGATGTTATAATTTAACTCCCCTCCTGCATTGAAGGTGGTTTGTTCCTCCATCGTTGCTTCTGGGTGAACCCTACCCCTAGATTGGGAAGCTATCACGTAAGGAATGGCTTCCAACCCAATGCCTTGATTGATATTACTCAAACCCCGCAATTTCCCAGCATCCTGAGGTCTTTCAATCCCTTGGTTCCGCCTGAATCCCTCCCAGAGGGTGATCTCATTTTTCCTTCTAATTGTTCTTAGAAAATTTATGCCCCAGGTTTCATTATTTGGATCAAAATTCAGTGTCATAAACGGTATCCGGATTTCTGCCGACCACCCTTCGTCATCGCGGGTCACCCATGCCCGCCAAATGCCATTCCAGTCCCTGTTCACTTGCGATCCCTGACCTGTCCTTAATATGCCGTCCCCCATTAAACCATGGGGATTGATTTCAAAATAAAAGGCAGATCTCTGATCATTGTAGGTATCTAGGATAAAGGCAAACATATCATCTGTATCCAGAGGAGCATCCCGTCTTTTCTGAAAGGCTTTGATTTTTTCGGGTTCACTGTCGTAAAGCCTCACGCCTAAATATAGGTTTTTATCATCAATTGCTATTTGTACGGATGTTTGTTCGGAAGCAAGTTGACCTTCCAATGGCTCCTGTTGCCGAAAAGCGGTGGCCGCATCTACTTTAGACCAGAAATTCTCATCCAACCTGCCATCCAAGTTTACTATTTCTTCTGGAGCTAACCGATAGGCATTTATCTCTCCATCCTGTTGGGCGTAAAGCCCCGTAAATAGAATGGAGGAATACAAAAAAAACAAGGTAAAATACTTTTTGATAGGCATATTCAAATAGGAATTGCGAAATAAGCGAATATGTAGAGCATTTTCAAACCTATCATATAAAAGGGCTTATCATTGTGTCAATAGAAATGAGATCCGTAAATGAGCTAGGTGATAGAAATCGGTCCTTATACCCCATTTCTTTTAACCAAATATGGGTTAGCACGAAATTCGAGGCAAAATCCCGATTGTTTTCAAAAAAAATGACTATTGCTATTTTGAAATCGACTTTAAGCGAAAATATTACCATTTATATAAAAACAGAATAGCATTTCGCTATTGAATGGTTACGTTTAGGTTTGAATATTGAAACCTATGAAAAGGATTATTTTTGTTTTTATCCTAATAAGTACTATATGCGAGTCATCTATTGCACAGGAAGACCTACATCCCGGTATTTTTGCCGATAAGCTCAAGGGTTTTATCAAAATAGATGGATTATTGGATGAGCAGGTTTGGCAGGAAGATGGCTGGGTATCTGATTTTGTCCAGACATTTCCATCAGACACTTCCCTTGCTATTGTACAAACCAAGGTGAAAATTGTATACAATGAAAAATTTTTATATATAGCTGCGGTTATGCTCAATCTTGAGCCGAGGCAGGATTATGTAAGCACCTCCTTAAGAAGAGACTACAGGGGAAACCAAAATGACGGGATTAGCTTTGTATTGGATACTTTTAAGGACAAAACAAATGGATACATTTTTGGGGTCAATCCTTATGGAGTACAGCGGGAAGCCATGATGGGTAACGGGGGGTTGAATCAAAGCGATTTTAACCTTGCTTGGGACAATAAGTGGTACGCCGAGGCCAAAATCCATGAGGATTATTGGACTGTTGAAGTGGCAATACCGTTTTCCACATTAAGGTACAAAGATGGTGGAACTAGCTGGAATGTTAATTTTTACCGAATTGACAGCAAATACTCGGAAAAATCTACCTGGACTCCCATTCCGAAAAATTTCAACGTCACCCACATGGCCTTTTCAAGGAAGCTTACCTTTCCTGAGCCGTTGCCCAAATCGGGTACCAATGTTTCAATCATTCCATACGCCGCAATGGGCACTTCCAGAAATTACCTCGAAGGTTTCAGTGAACCTCTACGGCCTGCATTTGGAGGCGACGCAAAAATTGGTGTAGGTCCTGCCCTAAACCTTGACCTGACGGTAAATCCTGATTTTTCCCAAGTAGAAGTAGATGAACAGGTTACCAATCTGGATCGGTTTGAAATTTTTTTCCCAGAAAGAAGACAATTCTTTTTGGAAAACGCAGATTTATTTGCTGATTTTGGAACCGATAGGATCCGACCGTTTTTTTCCAGAAGGATAGGCGTAGACAGAGATGAAAATACGGGTCAGAATGTTCAAAATCCGATTTTTTATGGTGCCAGACTAAGTGGGAAATTGACGGATGATTTGCGGATCGGTGCCATGAATATGCAAACTGCCAACGATCCCCTTAGAGGTATTTCCGGTAAAAATTTCACTGTGGCAGCACTTCAGAAAAAAGTGTTTAACCGTTCAAATTTGGGGGTGCTACTAGTCAATAGGGAGTCCATGGATATCCATAAAGGGGCTCGTTCCATCCAACATGATGCGTCAAACAGACTAGCTGGGGTTGATTATAACTTACTTTCCAAGGATAACAGATGGAGTGGGAAGTTTTTCTACCACCGGACATTTGAAGAGGTTGCCGGACCGGACGCCGGAACAGGTCATGCGCAACTTGCCTTTACGGATGTCAATTTTTCCGCTGGCTTGGCTTATTCCTACGTTGGGGAAGATTATAACCCTTTGGTAGGTTATACCCCCCGAACGGATTTTCAAAGAATTTCTCCTGAATTAGGCTATGTGTTTTTCCCAAAATCCAGCAATGTAAACCGTCATGGTCCTGGCTTTAAATCGGAAACCCTGTGGAATGAATCTTTGGGTATCACCGATGAATTGCATACGCTGAATTATCTTGTTCAGTTTGATTCGTTTGCGGAAATGACATTTAGCTATAATAATCAATATACCTACCTTTTTTTTCCATTTGACCCTACCAGAACCGGAGGAGAGCCTTTGCTGGACGGGACTTCTTACAGAAATAATTACATGGGTTTTGATTTCAAAACAGATCCCAGAAAAACGTTTGCCCTGTTGGGGAAAGGGCAAATCGGGGAATATTATACAGGAACCATGAGTAATTTCAGCGGGACCACCCAATGGAGGCTAGGATACCTGGCCAATATTTCCATGAATATAAGTTACAGCAGAATCAGGCTTCCGGACCCGCAACCTGATGCGGATTTGGTACTAATCGGACCCAGAATTGACCTTACCTTAACTAAGAGCCTGTTCTGGACTACCTTTGTCCAATACAACAATCAAATAGACAATATAAACCTTAACACCAGGCTGCAATGGCGGTATGCACCTGTTTCTGATCTTTTTATGGTCTATACCGACAACTACTTCCCAGAGTCATTTGCTTCAAAACAAAGGGCTTTTGTAATGAAATTGAACTACTGGCTAAACCTTTAACCGCTGTTCAAATTTTTTGTCTGCTGTTCGATATTTGTATCGTCGAATCCAAATAAACTGGATTTGCAATCCCCGTCCCAAGATAGCAGTTCCCTCGGAATTGCAAATTCCACTTATCTGTCCTCGCGATTGCAAATCACGAGGAGCGCTGTTCGACATTTGAAATGTCGAACCCAGATAAAAGGGGATTTGTAATCCCGGTCTCAAGACCGTCACTTCGATTGAAATTGCAAATTCCACTTATCTATGCTCGCGACTGCAAATCAGGAGGAGTAACGGTTAACCAACGTTTAATTTTTTTGACCGTTGTTCGATATTTGCCCTATCGAACCCAAGATGAAAGGGATTTGAAATCCCAATTTGGCTTTTAAAACTCATTAACTTCATGGCAGGAAATCTTACCTTCCTTTTACAACCAGTCTCTCAAAAACTGCAATATATCCTCCCTCATTTCGGCTGTTTCTTCGTGGGCTACAGGATATATGGTCAACTTCCAAGCCTCCGATGCCCCATCTTGGGCGTAGACTTCCTTCAGTTTCCTGTCGATGATTGCCAAGCCTTCTAGTGGTGTCAGTGGATCGAATTCGCCTGCCAGTCCAAAATGGGGACGGGGTGAAATCAGCGCATTGATGGATGAGGTGGTAAAATGAGTTAGCAAATCGGGAACATAATAATATATTCCATGTAGTCGGAGATCCCCTTTCTCCATTAGTGTATGAAAATCCGTCAGACAATTCAGATCCACGGTGACGGCAATGCGTTCATCGAGTGCCGCCAGCCACCAGGCCATGGTACTTCCCATAGACATTCCCATCGTCGCTATCCGGTCAGGATCAATATCGTCGCGGGAAACAAGATAGTCCAATGCCCTAAGATTGTCATAAACCATCATACCAAAGAGCACCTGACCCTGCCACAGCATTTCTTTAAATAAATCGATTTCTGCCCTTCCTGACCTTTCCCCAAATCCCCAAGAATCCAAACAAAGACCGGCATACCCCTCTTTTGCCAAAGCGATGGCATATGGTGGGGTTTGCATTTCCTTTCTTCCTTGAGTAAATTCATTCTTTCCAACCTCATACTGCCCAAAATGGGAGTGGTTAAACAGCACTACCGGCAATTTCCCCGTTGCGCCTTTGGGTTTGGAAAAATAGGCGGGCACCAATTCCTTTCCGTTGATATCGAAGAGCAGCTTTTCAATTACCACACCATCAACTTCCTCACTGGATATCACTTCTACCGAGATAGGCCTGTCACGGTCTGGTAATCTCCCCAGCAGGGCATAAAGCTCTTTTCGCTGTTTGTCTTTGTCTATGTTTTCGTTGGTTGTACTAGACATTAATGGGCTGTTTTGTTGGGAAAAGGCATCTGTTAAGCAACTCAAAATTAAAAAAATTAAAGAAAATACTGAGATGAATGTGGAGATTCGTAAATGATACATAGGCGACTGCTTTATAAGAAGACCAATTTAACCTTAAATATTGATTTAAAAAATTGGTGGATAAATTTTGATAATCGGACAAATTACGTTATTTTAAGGGACAAATTACATCGTCAATACATGTCAAAAAAGCCTTCAAAAGTAAGTGAACCTGATGTTGCTCTCTACAGAAAATCCACCTTGTCTGTTCAGGACATTCTTAATGTGGATTTAAGTCGTTTGGATGAACCCTTAAATCGAGTGGATACTTTTCGTAATGGTTTGGAGAGAAAGTCCTTTGATCGCCTTAAAGAAATATCCGGTCTCGATAACCATACGTTGGCTGCGGCCTTGGGAGTTTCGGCCAAAACCCTTCAGCGCAAGGATATATTTGATACCATACAGTCAGAAAAAATGTATGAATTGGCGAATTTGTATGCTTTAGGCATCAATTATTTTGGAAATGAAGGATTTAGACGATGGATGGAGCGTCCCCTTTTCTCTATTGGAAATATCAAACCCTTAGCATTAATCGATGTTTCAGAAGGTTTGGAGATTTTAAAGACTGAAATCATGCGCTTGCAACATGGTATAGCGATTTAGTCTGATAATGAGAATTTACAGAATAGCGGTGACCAAATATTGCGATGCAAGTGGCGAAGGGGCAAAGCTGTATGGTGGAAGATGGAATTTTCCCGGAAACCCGGCGTTGTACGGAAGTGCTTCGGTTTCATCTGCTTTACTTGAGCGTTTGACGGTAGACAGCGAGTTGCTTTCATCAGAAAGGTATGTGATCTATTCGGTGATGGAATTCAAAATTTCAGATGATTTGGCAGTTATACCAACGCTCGGGGAACTACCCATTGGTTGGAATGAAATACCACCAATACAGGCTTCCCAAGAATACGGGACAAATTTGTTGAAATCGGGAATACTTTGTTTTGGTATTCCATCCGTTGTGGATCAAACCTCTTTGAATTTTGTGATAAATCCCCTATCAAATAGTTTTATTTCGGTTTCGTTTGATGTTTACCCACTCAAATTAGATCAGCGAATTGTCAAGTAAATAATTCCACATTAGAGGGGTATATATAATTACCGGGTTTGTTGAATTTCTACAAAGTTTTGAAATAATCGTTGTATAGTTGTTGTAAAAAAACCAGCCAATGGAGAAGTTAGTTTTGTATGCCAGTTTTAAACCTAAAACTATAAATTACAATTATCATATCCTAACCAATATACCCAATTAGTTCCTAACCAATATACCCAATTAGTTCCTAAGAAATCAATTCAATCCGATCACCACTCGTGTCCTCCGTCTCCCATCTTCTGAGACTGTGTAAAAACAAATTCTCCCGCTGATCTCGCAGAATTACGCAGAGGATTTTAATGATTTATTGATATTTTATTTCATAATAACTGAAACAATTTATTGAAACAAATCATTATACGTTGAAAGTTTTTATAATTAGTCTTTTCACACAGCCTCTTCTATCTCAAATCCTCCGTCTCCTGTCTTTCGTCTTCGATTTCCGGTCTTCTGTCTCCCGTCTCGATATAATTATTGATGATTTAAGATATCTCGATTACCAGTCAATCAACGTCTTCCTTATTGTTTCTAAAAAGGTATCCAAATGCCTCCCAATCGGGCACTTTGTTGGTGATAATGGTAATTACCGCAAATAGTGGAATGGAAAGTACCATGCCCACAATTCCCCAAATCGCGTTTCCCACCAACACGGAGAAAATGATGAAAAAAGGATTTACGTTCAATTTACTGCCCAAAACCAACGGCTGAAAGATATAGGAATCCACAAACTGAACCACTACAAAAGTCAAGGTAACTCCCAAAATCATCTGGGT
>DATHWC010000025.1:0-5843 GCA_035460985.1 Lunatimonas sp. | reverse complement strand
AAAATTACTTCTAATGAATGTATATTCCAATCGAATAGGACAATTGATAGCTGGATAAGGGAGATATTTTTATTTACCTTTGGAGCAGGACAACTTTTGCTATGAAAAAATTATTAATCAGTACAGGCGGTGGTGATTGCCCCGGGTTGAATGCAGTGATTCGAGGAATCTACAAACGAGCCAAGCAGCATAAAGACTGGAAAGTCTACGGGAGCGTGGAAGCACTTTCAGGTGTCATGAAAAGCCCGCCTGAACTGATAAAACTAAATCGGGCGAATACCGCAGGAATTCATGTACGCGGTGGGACCATTCTGAAAACCACAAACAAAGGGAATCCCCTTCAGTATCCTGTTAAGGATGAATTTGGTAACGTCACCTTTCAAGATATCACCGGGAAGGTAGCCGATAGGATCAAAGAAATGGGGTTTGATGCCGTCATCAATATAGGCGGGGATGGATCCCAGAAGATTTCCCAAGCACTGTTTGAGAAAGGAGTACCCGTTATCGGTGTGCCTAAAACCATTGACAATGACCTTTCAGCTACCGATATGACTTTTGGCTTCCAGACTGCGGTACAAATAGCCACTGACAGTTTTGACAAACTCGTAACCACCGCTGAAAGTCACCATCGGGTAATGATTATGGAAGTCATGGGCCGGGACGCTGGATGGATTGCCCTACATACTGCATTGGCAGGGGGCGCCGAAGTATGTTTGATTCCTGAAATCCCCTACGACATACATAAGGTTCTCAAGCGGATACAAGACCGCTATGATAAAGGCCGTGGTTTTGTAAATATTGTCATCGCCGAAGGTGCGACGCTTAAAGATGGAACTATGACGTTCTCACCTGGTGAGGAAGGATCGGAGCATGTTCGCCTAGGTGGGGTTGCCTATGAGCTTTCCAGGCAACTGAAGCAAGTGGGCTGTACCCAGGAGATCAGGGAGACAGTACTTGGGCATACTCAGCGGGGAGGAACGCCAATTGCATTTGACAGGGTTTTGGCTACGCTTTTTGGGGTGAAGGCGTTCGAATTGGTATTGGAAGGAAACTTTGGGAAAATGGTTTCCTATCGGAACAATGACATTGTTTCAGTAGACATACTAGAGGCAACTAAAAGTTACAACCACGTGGATAAAGATGGATTTCTGGTTAAGGCAGCTAAGGGGATGGGAATGTCGTTTGGAGATTAGGAGTAGGGCTTTTTTGGACGGAGAGTAAAATGGCGGAATTCCTGGAAAGATCTTTAAACAACTGGCGTCCTAGGCTACGCAACAAAACACGGGCTGACTGGCAGTATTAAAGAAATAAGTCACCTGGTAATTTGATATCAAAAAACGCCTCCAGTCCTGATTTGATAGAAGAGAAGAAGAAGGTGATTATCCTTCTTTTTCTTCATCAAATAGCTCCAATTCAGCTTCATATTCGGAATAAATAACGTCGTCTTTGGCAATCCAATAATTCGAAGTGATCACCTCGTAGGAGTTATTTCCTTTTTCCGTTATTTGCCAGATGATTTTCTCAGCATCCTCAAAAGCTACCTTACCGGAAATTTGGTCTGGGTATAGTCTATTTATGATATTCCTATCGCTCAACCCTTGACAAAGTACCCTGGTAATTACCTCTTTATTGATTCCAGTCTTTTCTTTTGATTCAGGTTGAAGTTCCAGATTGATAATGGTAGCTTCGGTATTTGGAAATTTACCGTTGTATGCCTTGAAGAGAAGTTGGTTTATATTGAAGAGGTCATAATGCAAGGCAGGGTCTGGATATTCCTCCGCAACCTTATCCGCCATCATCTCATGAGAAAGGGATTGTATCTGGCCCTCATTGAGTTCTTCACCCAATTTAAAGTTTAGAAGTATTTTTGCGGCCTCCGCTGGCTCAAAATCCGTGATGGCCATGTGCAATAATTCTTGGATTTCACCGGGTTTCGCAGTTGATGCATCGGGAAATCCGAATTCTTCCAGTAGCTTTACCCGAACTTCATCACTCCAATACTTATCCAATTCGTTGACGGTTGTAATACCTGATATAGTGACGTTGAATTTCATGGTTGCTGTTTATAATAATAGATACTCAAAGCTATGAGCGCATTAAAAAATGCTCAAAGGCTATGCCGCATTTGAAGTTGAAGTAGAATCATTGCAAATTAAATCATGAACAGCATGGAATGACACAATAAATTATAATAAAAATCTAGGAACAGATCCATCGAGTTAGGCAAGCAATTTTAGGTGCTGGAATTAATCCAGGTTTGCTCGGGTTTTATATAGCACCTGATCCAGATCGTTTTTCTGCGTTAGAGGGAAGAAAAAGGGTGAAACTTATTTTTACATGATACGCTAAATGTCTTCAGAACAGCGACGGTTTGCATCATCCCCTTGTTGATTTAATTTGCTGGATGCCCCTAAAAAATTTCTTTGACCGGAACTAATTGCCTGCTTTGCTGTTAAAAAGAGGTAAATAACCAAAAGTTACTATGTTAAAAGCAGAAAAGAGACCCGTACACCTGTACATGGAGGCCAATCCCAATCCAAACTCCCTGAAGTTTGTGGCCAATTTTATGCTTACCGATGAGGGTGTTAGCTATGATTACCCGGATGCGCAAAGCACCGGAAATTCCCCTTTGGCTCAGGAGCTGTTTAATTTTGCGGCAGTTGAACGTGTTTTTATAACGTCCAATTTTGTTACTGTCACCAAGAGTGAGGAATCCGTTTGGCCTGAAATTCAGGATATTATCCGAAACCATATTAAATCCTACTTGGAGTCAGGTCGGGCAGCAGTCAATACTCACATAGAGAAGGATCCACTTTTTGATGAGAATGACAGCGAAGTCGTCAAAAAGATAAAAGGTATATTGGATGAATATATCCGGCCGGCAGTGGAGCAGGATGGGGGTGCCATTGTTTTTCATAGTTTTCAGGAGGGAATTGTTAAGGTATTGTTACAGGGAGCATGTTCCGGATGCCCTTCCAGTACCATCACGCTGAAAGCTGGAATAGAAAACCTGCTAACCCGAATGCTTCCTGAGGTAACGGGTGTTGAAGCAGAAGGCGTGTAAGTCGAAAAAAGGATATCACAACCGTATAAATTAGGTGGAAAGACATAACGGATGATCAAAGGAAATTGGACCTGGGGATTTTTAGGTGCCCTGACATTGGTCATCCGATATGTAGCGGTAGGCTATCCTGCTAAGACAGAAGCACTTTATTCGCGTACCTTTTTTCCAGTCATCCGAAACTTTATCGACGCTACTGTATCTCGACTACCTTTCCCCACCTTTTACCTATTTTTTTTATCAGTAGTAGCAATTGCACTCTATGTGTTATACCGGACTGTCAAAACTGGTGGTTGGCGTCACAAGATTTTCTTTGTATTTAGGTCCACGATAAACGGGCTCGGATTTTTGGTGTTTTTTTTCCTAATGCTCTGGGGATTTAATTATCAACGGATTCCCATTTTCGAACAGTTGTCATTAAATCCCTTTCCACTTGACGAGCAGGGATTGGTGCAGGAGATGATGCTTACCAAAAATATACTTAGCCAAGTTAGACCAAATATCCGCCGGGACACCAGTGCTATAGAGGACATAATGAATTATCAGGAATTGGAAGAACTAGTGCGCACTGAGGTAAGCAAGAACCTGTATATATTAGGGCTAAACTATACAGGAAAACCTCGTACCAGAGAATTTTATCCGGCTGGCTTTATGCGCCAAATGGGAATTTATGGTATATATTTCCCGTTTACAGGAGAAAGTTATATTGATCCCAGTTTGCATCCATTGGAGAAACCCTTCACTATCGCCCATGAAATGGCGCACAGCTATGGGGTTACTGACGAGGGGGAAGCTAACTTTATTGCTTGGGTCATTTGTAGTAATAGTGAATCTTATTTGCTTCAATACACCGGACAACTACGGTTGCTACGCTATCAATTGAATGATCTGTATAGAGTTAATCCGGAGGCGTATAAAACATTTGTAGCCTCTTTACCTGCAGGCGTTAAAAATGACCTTTCCTCCATTCGTCGAAATGTGCTTTCCATTCAACCGCTATTTTCTGAGGTAAGCCGTCGGTCCAATGACATTTATCTGAAAACGCAGGGGGTAAAGGCAGGGGTAAAAAGCTATGCCCAGCTTCCCATGCTCGTGTTTGCATGGAGAAACCAATTAAAAGGAAGCTAAACCGAAGCCTTTTTTATTTTCCTTCTACCGTTGAAATACAGGTATGCCAGGGTTGATGTACTTAAAAAGAGAATGAAAGCAGCCCATTCGTTGGTTCTATATTTGGATTTGGCTTCCATTAATTCTAATTCCTTCGCTTCCAGCGAACGCTTGAGAATGCCAATATCTCCCTGCTGCTTTTGGGCAATAAACTTATAGTCCTCTTTTTCGTGGGAAATCTCGGTGGTCTCTATGTTCTTGACCATTTCGAGTTCCTCAATGATCTGATTGTCCTTTTGGATAATCCGCGACATCCATTCATTTGTTGCCACCATATCTTTTTTGGTTCGGTTCCCGAATATTCCTGATTTTTTGGTTTCAGATTGCTGCCATTGTTGGTGAAGTTGTTGCCTTTCCGACAGAAGTTTATTTAATTTTTCCTGAGCAGCAGCAAACTGCGAAAACAATAGGAGGGCTAAAAAAAATAAAAAGAAGCGCCGAAGGTAGAATAGTAGGTCAAACGAAGACTTGATAGAATCAGCTTTTGGGGCCATAATCTCGAACATGTTTACAGAAATTGAATGTATATAAAAATTAACTGTCAAATCATGTGCCTAAGCGGACTATTTGGTTAAAATTTTATTCTTTTGTTCTTCTTTCTTTTAAATCCACCCTTTCTCCGCTTCGAGTTTGTATAAAAGTTATACAGAAAATTGGTAGCAAATAAGGCGATTGTTAACGGGACAAAGAATGCGGGAAGCATGGTTTTTATACCCAAAAGGATACTTAATCCAGCTATAATTCCAATTTTAAAGGAGGTATGACTTTCAGGATATATCTTGGAGACCATGATTAGGCTAATTACCTCGATCACGATCAGTGCCACAATTAATATCGTCAGAATAAAGGGTAGAGTCGCATCTGAGGCTACAAAATACCATACTAATAGCCCGACAAATAGTGCCAGACTTAGGCTGTGTAGGGAGGTGTTTAGACGTTCTTTCATGGGATCATTTTTTTGGGTTTCTGAATATAGGTAAACAAAGGAATAAAAACAAAAAAACATCCCATATGGATGGTATATGGGATGTTTCAGATAATAAAGTTTATGTCGGTATTACAATTTACGCTTCACAAAATCCGTCATCATCCGGTAAAGGTGCCAGCTAGTATTGCCTCCACTTATACCATGATTGCGGTTGGGATAATAGAAACTTTCAAATTGTTTATCGGCAGCTATCAGTGCATCGACTAAATCTACGGAATTTTGAAAGTGGACATTGTCATCGCCTGTTCCATGTATCAGCAGGAAGTTTCCCTTTAGCTTGTCTACGTGGCTGATGGGGCTGTAGTCATCATACCCCTTGGCGTTAAGTTGAGGGGTCTGCAAATAGCGCTCGGTATATATGGTGTCATAATACCTCCAGGTGGTGACTGGTGCAACAGCAATAGCTGTCTTGAACACGTCATTTCCCAGCATCAAAGCAAGCGAGGACATGTACCCTCCATAAGACCACCCCCAAATTCCAATTCGGGTACGGTCTATATAGGACATGTCACCAAGGTATTTGGCCGCGGCGATTTGGTCTTCGGTTTCCAATTTACCAAGGTTGGCATAGGTCATGTGCTTGAAATCCCTTCCCCGGCCCCCTGTACCGCGATTGTCCACGCAGGC
>DATHWC010000024.1:0-3524 GCA_035460985.1 Lunatimonas sp. | reverse complement strand
AAAGAAAAATTAATCACTATCAGTGATGCACCCATTACTCCAAAATCAAAGGGATCCAGCAACCTTCCAAGAATTGCCAAAGATAAAATGTTTAGGAGAGCTATTGAAAAAGTGTTTGTCATTGACCACCCCAAACCTTTAATTGACTTACTAAATAATGTACTCACTCAAATTAACAGTTTAGGTCATTTTTTCTTTTCATATATTTGCAATTTGAAGTCCTTTAATATTTATTAAGCCTAGTCTTGATTTATTTAAGGAAACTATACAAAGCACAGACCTCTACATTAATATCGTCGATAAAATAGGATATCATATTTGCATGCCGTGTATAGGCCTTCTTTCTTCTATGAGCTATTACCTAAATCCGTTTTCGCTGAGGATAAATATTCATAAATTATGAGGATGGATATTTAAAACAAAGCTTCGCCTCGTCAGTCCCAATAGAGACATATTTTAAAAGATTTGCCAAAATAAAGTTTTCTGGGTTTAATTATGTGGGCAATTCTAAAAATCTAAAAACTAACCAATTGATATCATTTTCTGCGACTTTGAACCACGGAGATTGATATACTGAATAGCCTCTGAGGGCACAAAGCTAAGGGCTAGATTTAGATTTTCAAAGATTTTTTGTTTGCAATATTATAAAATAAGGTCTCAGAAATAGTTATTTTAGATCAAATAGGTGGTTTCAGCCTACAAACAAACCTGCCACAAAACTAGGGTTGAGCAAGTTTTCTTTATTATAAATAATCGGCGTGTTCCCCGAAATTTGATAAACCTGGCCATTTACGCCCAATAGGATTCCATGTGCGGCTGCCGTATCCCATTCCATGGTAGGGGCAAGTCTCGGGTAAAGTTGGGCTTTGTTTTCACCCAGTAACATAAATTTGAGGGAAGATCCCATACTAATGGTTTCAGCTCCCGGATAGCTGTCAATGATCTCCTTAGTTTCCGGATTTAAATGAGAGCGGCTTGCCACTATTGTTCTCACTTCCTGATCTTGCAGTGGCTTCAAACGTGTCGGAGGATTGTTTCCGATTTGTTTCCAAGCCCCGCCGTCCGCACTTCCCCAATATAACCAATCCAAAACAGGCGCATAGATGACCCCCATAACTGGGGTGTTTCTGTTAATCAATGCTATATTGACCGTAAATTCCCCATTTCTTTTTACAAACTCTTTGGTACCGTCCAGTGGGTCCACCATCCAGAAATATTCCCAAGTTTTTCGTTCTGCAAAGGGAATAGCCCTTCCTTCCTCTGAAAGTACGGGTAGCCCGGTAGCGGCAAGATGTTTCATTATGACCTCATGGGCAGCCTTGTCAGCTAGGGTAAGGGGTGATTGGTCTTCCTTAATCTCCAAACCGATATCCCCATTTTGATAAATAGCTAAAATGGCTTTCCCTGCATCTAGGGAAGCATCTTTGGCAATCGAAGTTAATTTTGCTAAATCAATCATAGTTGTTTTTCAAAAAACGTAAACTGCTTTGATGTGGGAATGAAAATTAGACAGGGACTTTCCAAAATCTCCCAGGGAATTGGTTTCCCGAATTGACCAATTCACATTTTGCGAGCGCATTCCTTTGGCTTCACCCGAAAACAGCACATGGTTAATTGAATGCTCCAAGTGTGCCCCCATGCCAAGCGTCGTCCAGCGAAGGATGTCCATTTCATTTGCCTTAATAAAATCGTGTATCAAATTGTCATGGGTTATTCGTTCGAAAGATACCCCTAATTTTTGCATTCCCTGTACCCTACTCAACGAAAAGACTGACTGATTCCCGCTATAACCCAAGCCTGACCTCAAAATTTGTCCATTATTGGTCATTCCGTGTCTTACATGATAATTGTCATAAAGTCCCAACCCCGCATGGTTAAGGTTTTGCCCTGCCCAGCGAACCATAGCATTTATACTGTTTTCAGTTTGGGTCATTTCCATGCCAACCTCTATCCACACATCATTTTTCCAAGGAAAATACTTGGTAAAACCAAGGAGGTATCCGCTTGCATGTTCCCCCCTCTCTCCGTCTCTACGTCTCCGGTTAAGTTGATAAGTCGATAGGTAGATAAGTTGATGGATTTCGTCTCTAAGTCCCTCCGTCTCTCTGTCACTCATAAATCCCTAAATAATCATCCCTGCAGCTAGAGTTTCGTTGGTGTTAGGGTCAATAAGGATTACAGAACCGGTTTGCCGATTGCGGCGGTAGGCATCGAAAAACAGCGGATTCGCCGCCCGGATACTTACCCGTCCGATCTCATTTAGGGCCAACTCCTCCACCCCTTCTTCCCTATGAAGCGTGTTGACGTTTACCTTATACAGGATTTCCTTGACCATGGCCTGACAATCCTTTGTGGTATGTTTCAGCACGAGTTTGGTCCTTCCCCGGAGCGGACGCTGATTCATCCAGCAGAGCATTACATCCAAATCCTGGCCTACATGTGGGACGTTGTTTGGCCGCACGATCATATCCCCCCTGCTGATGTCAATCTCATCCTCCAAGGTCATGGTGACCGACATGGGCGCAAAGGCCTCCTCAATAGGTTCCCCGTCCAATTCGATGGATTTGATACGGGATGTAAATCCGGAAGGCAGAACCTTGACATCATCTCCAGGCTTGAATATGCCCCCTTCTACTCTCCCGGCATATCCCCTGAAATCCTGGTGCTCCAAGGTATGTGGACGGATAACCATCTGCACGGGAAAACGGCAGTCGATATGGTTCAGGTCGGAAGCAATGTGTACATGCTCCAGAAGGTATAACAGGGTAGGCCCCTCGTACCACCCCATGTTTTTAGACCGGTCGACTACATTATCGCCGTTCAATGCGGAAATGGGTACAAACTGAATGTCCTTGATATCCATTTTACTGGCAAAAGCCTTGTAGTCCTTGACAATTTGGTCATAGACCTCTTCGCTGTAATCCACCAAATCCATCTTGTTGATACAGACAATTACATGGGGAATTTTGAGAAGGGAGGCTATAAATGAGTGTCGAAAGGTCTGCTCCAGCAGTCCCTTACGGGCATCAATCAAAATGATGGCAAGATTGGCTGTGGAGGCACCGGTAACCATGTTGCGGGTATATTGGATATGACCGGGAGTATCCGCGATGATAAATTTTCTTTTTGGGGTGGCAAAATACCGGTAAGCCACATCAATGGTAATGCCCTGTTCCCTCTCGGACTTTAGCCCATCGGTAAGCAGTGAAAGATCGACATAATCAAAGCCTTTCATCTGGCTGGAAGTCTTGACGGCTTCAATCTGATCTTCAAAAATCGACTTGGAATCGTAAAGTAGGCGGCCGATAAGGGTACTTTTCCCATCATCCACAGATCCCGCCGTAGTAAATCGCAGCAGTTGGTTGGTTTCTTGTATGTTCATATATACTTGAATTTAAATTTTCTATATAAGGGTTGACCCCAGAGATCACATAGGTAACACAGAGGACACGAAGGTTTTATTACTTCTATGTGACCTTTGTGCATTTTTTGTTTCCTTGGTGGTCAATATTTAAAGGGAACCA
>DATHWC010000023.1:0-8137 GCA_035460985.1 Lunatimonas sp. | reverse complement strand
TATTGGTTTTGGGTAACCCATTCGCCCAGGTTAAAGTATGTCGATCTTTTGCTTATCTCAAGGGTAAGTGGCAGGTGCCTGTGGCCAAACACATAGTAATCAAAATGCATCTTACTTTCCACCTCTTGGCAATAAAGGTATAACCATTCATTTTCCTTGCCCTTAAACTCATGTTCCATCTTAGCCAAGTTGGTCAGTCGGCTGTTTCTGGACCACATTTGGGCGAGTTTTATTCCAATGTCTGGATGCACCCATTTAAAAAGCCATTGGCAGGCAGGGTTGGTAAAAATTTTTTTCAGAACTTTGTACTTTCGATCCCCAGGGCCTAGGCCATCTCCATGGCCGATGAGAAACTTTTTGTGATTGATCTCCATATCTATGGGGTTATGGAAAACTGGTATTCCAAGCTCTTCCGTAAAGTAGTCTCTCATCCAAAGATCGTGGTTGCCCGTAAAGAAGAAAATGGGGATTCCCTGTTCTCGTAGGGAAGTTATTTTGGCCGTAAACCTCAAAAATCCTTTCGGTATTACTTTATCGTACTCGAACCAAAAATCAAAAATGTCCCCAACCAGAAATATGGCTGCCGCTGTGTCTGACACGCTGTGCAACCAACGAACTATTTTTTGCTCCCGTTTTCTGCTGGATTGGGCATCTGGCGTACCAAGGTGGAAATCAGATGCGAAAAATATTTTTTGATGAGGCTTGAGCGTGATATTCATGCGATAGGGGCAACGTATTTCCAAATTTAGTAATCTTTTTAAACTTCCATAAGGAATGGGCGCTCTAGTATGCGGAATAAAAAAGAGGAAAGTGATTTCACCTTCCTCTTACAATTTGTTTTTGTCTAATAGGTTTTTTTAAGACCCTTTGTTTTCCACTATATCTTCCTTTACACTATCGGATGAACTTTCTTCATCCTCATTGTTAATGGCAAGCTTTTCGGCCAACGCTTTGTCTTTTTCCAATTTTTCTTTGTCGTCTACCGTTCTTGTGAATTTTTCATAGGTGGTTTCCCTTTCAAAAGGTCTTTTACCTATAATCGATTCCAAATCTGATTGGAAAAGTATTTCTTTCTCCAGAAGAGCCTTTGCTATTTTTTCCAGTTCAACTTTGTGTTTGCTCAGCAATTCCTTTGTTCTTTCGTAGGCGAAAGATATCAGTTTCCGCACTTCCTCATCGATGGTCTGAGCAGTAGCTTCCGAATAGGGTTTGTCAAATTTATATTCCCCACCTTTACTGTCATAAAAGGAAACGTTGCCAATTTTGTCATTCATACCATATACTGATACGATGGAGTACGCCATTTTTGTGATTCGCTCTAAATCACTCAAAGCACCTGTCGAGATTTTCTTAAATATAATCTCTTCCGACGCCCGACCACCAAGGGCCATACACATCTCGTCGATCAGTTGTTCTGTTTGGTACAAAAACTGTTCCTTTGGAAGATATTGGGCGTACCCAAGTGCTGCTATCCCCCGAGGGACAATGCTGACCTTAACCAAGGGGTCCGCATGCTCTAGAAACCATCCGGCAACGGCATGTCCAGCCTCGTGATACGCTACAATTTGTTTTTCTTCGGGAGAAATAATTTTGTTTTTCTTTTCAAGACCACCAATTACCCTGTCAATGGCGTCTTGAAAGTCTTGCATATCCACTGACGTTTTGTTTCTTCGGGCAGCAATAAGGGCTGCTTCATTACAAACATTAGCAATTTCAGCACCCGCAAATCCAGGCGTTTGAGCAGCCAGTTTTTTTGGTTCTACATCCTCCGAGGATTTGATAGGCCCCAGATGGACTCTGAAAATAGCCTCTCTGCCGACGATGTCGGGTTTGTCAATACTAATCTGCCTGTCAAATCTGCCTGCTCTAAGAAGGGCACTGTCCAATACATCGGGTCGGTTGGTAGCGGCGAGCACGATGACTCCTGAATCCGTGCCAAAACCATCCATTTCCACTAATAGGGAATTAAGTGTGTTTTCACGTTCATCGTTTGAGCCGGGCATCTGGCCCTTTCCTCTAGATCTACCAATGGCGTCTATCTCATCGATGAAAATGATACAGGGTGCCTTTTCTTTTGCCTGCTTAAACAAATCCCTTACCCGGGCAGCTCCAACTCCAACAAACATTTCTACAAAGTCAGATCCCGAAAGTGTAAAGAACGGTACACCAGCTTCTCCGGCGACGGCCTTGGCCAATAAGGTCTTCCCGGTACCGGGAGGGCCAATTAACAAAGCACCCTTTGGAATTTTTCCGCCAAGTTTTGTGAATTTGGATGGAGTTTTAAGAAACTCAACGATTTCTTCCACCTCCTCTTTGGCTTCATCAAGGCCTGCCACATTGTCAAATGTGATTTTCACCTTATTTTCGGCATCGAACAACTGTGCTTTGGATTTTCCAACATTAAATATCTGACCACCCGGTCCACTCGGACCAGACATCCGCCGCATCATCATCCAGAACAGGAAAAAAATCAAAATCAGAAATCCGAAAGAGGAAATCCAATTGCCCCAACTTTCTTCCTTTTTAGCGGAGTATCCAATACGTTGATCTTCAGGTAATTTACTTTCCAGTTCGTTGTAAAAATCTAGAAAATTGGCTACATCAGCTACGTTGATCTTGTAATGAGGACCTTGGGCGTTGTAAAAACGTTGTTGTGATTCCAATTCATCCTTATAGCGCTGATTATTCAGTGCTTCTTCGTTTAAAGTTACCTCTACATAATTTTGGTTATAGACGACAACAACTTTTTTTACATCATTCCCGAGAACCATGTCCTCAAACCGCTTCATGTTGATGTCCACCACCGCGGTGTTCTGGTTGAACCACGTAACACCAATCAGAACAATTACCGCAGTGACAATGAGCCAGAGCTGGAAATTCGGTTTTTGAGGGGGTTTAGGGATAAACTTTTTTGCTTTATTTTTATCACTCATCTTGCTTTTGTTATTGCTATAAACTTTTTGTAGAACGAAATTAAAAAATGAAAGTTCAAAACCTTTTAGTTTATTGGTGTAACTTTTGCGTCACCCCAAAGTTCCTCCAACCGGTAAAATGATCTTTTTTCCTTCAGAAATATGTGTACTACCACATTGACATAGTCCATCAATATCCATTGCCTGTTATTTTTGCCTTCACTTCGCCAAGGTCTTTCCTTGTTTGATTTAATAACTTCATCTTCAATGGATTGTGATATGGCTTCCAGTTGTGTATCAGAAGAACCTGAACAAATGACAAAAAAGTCCGTCATTGTTTGATTTATATCCCGTAGATCCATCAGGACAATGTCAGAAGCTTTTTTTTCTTCCATTCCTTTGATAATTACTTTACTCAGCTCTTCTGCTGTCATAGATAAATTTGTATTTTTGAATTGTCGATTGCAAACCAGTATTTATTATAAACTTAAATATCTCTATTCTGGTCTTAAAATACTAATAATACATGCATAAAATCCTTGCCAATACGCACTTTTTGGGTAAAGATATTATTTACCTGACAGAGTGTCACTCTACCAATGATGAGGCAATACGGCTCTTTAAATTGGGCCAAGTCACTGAGGGAAGCATTGTCTATACAGAAAAACAGACGAAAGGCAAAGGGCAACGCGGTAACCGTTGGTACAGTGAGCCCGGAAAAAATTTAACTTTTTCACTGGTTTTGACACCTTTATTTTTGGATGCCACGGAGCAATTTGACCTAAATATGGCGATTGCCGTTGGGGTTCAGGAAGTCTTAGCCGCCTATGTGGATGGAACCCTAATCAAGTGGCCCAACGATTTTGTTCACATTTCGCAGGGCAAATTGGGTGGCATGTTGATTGAGAATTCCGTAAGTGGAAACGGTATAGAAATGTCCGTTGTCGGCTTGGGATTGAATATTAACCAAGTGGAATTTCCTTTTCCTACTGCCACATCATTGGCTAAAATAGGAGGATCCGCAATTTATTTAGATGAGTTTTTTAAAGTACTGATAGCTTCTCTGGAAAAATATTACCTGCTTCTAAAGCAAGGAAAAAGTCAGAAGATTCGTGAGGCATATCTCCGACAATTATACCGCTTGGGGCAATGGGCTTCCTATGCCGACAAAGATCCTTTTATTGGCAAAATAATTGGTGTGGGTCCTTCAGGGAAACTTTTAATAGAAAAGCAAAACGCCGAAACGGTGAGTTTTTCATTTAAAGAGGTTACCTTCCTGTAACCAAATTTCCTTTTGTCTTTATAAATGTTTATTTTTGAACATTAAAAAATAAGCTAAAAAATTTATTTCAATTTGTATGTCAGAAATCAAATCAGAAAAATATACCAAATTCAAGGTCAAAGATATATCCTTGGCTGAATATGGCAGAAAAGAAATCCGCTTGGCAGAAAGTGAAATGCCCGGTTTAATGGCACTGCGTGAGGAGTTTGGCCCTACACAGCCCCTGAAAGGAGCTAGAATTGCAGGATGCTTGCACATGACCATTCAGACCGCTGTATTGATCGAAACCTTAGTTGCATTGGGTGCAGAGGTAACGTGGTCGTCGTGCAATATTTTTTCTACGCAGGATCATGCTGCAGCAGCAATAGCCGCCGCAGGCATTAGCGTCTATGCATGGAAAGGCTTAACTGCTGAGGAATTTGATTGGTGTATTGAGCAAACGCTTTTCTTTGGTGAAGATCGTAAGCCTTTAAATATGATTCTTGATGATGGTGGTGACCTTACCAATATGGTCTTGGATGAATATCCGGAGCTGGTAAAAGAAATCAAGGGACTTTCGGAGGAAACTACTACCGGCGTGCACCGACTGTATGAACGCATGAAAAATGGCACGCTTCCGATGCCTGCCATCAACGTCAATGATTCCGTGACCAAGTCAAAATTTGACAACAAATACGGATGTAAGGAATCACTCGTTGACGCAATCCGCAGGGCTACGGACATCATGATGGCTGGCAAAGTCGCTGTCGTGGCAGGGTACGGAGATGTGGGCAAAGGCTCTGCGGCATCTCTGCGGGGAGCTGGTGCAAGGGTGATCGTAACTGAAATAGATCCGATTTGTGCGTTGCAGGCGGCTATGGACGGTTTTGCAGTGAAGAAAATGACTACCGCCGTAAAAGAGGCGGATATCATAGTTACGGCTACTGGGAATAAAAATATTATCGGAGAGGTTCATTTCAGGTCTATGAAAGATAAAGCCATACTGTGTAACATTGGCCACTTTGACAATGAAATAGACATGGCTTGGCTGAATAAGAACTATGGCAATACCAAAGATGTGATCAAACCACAGGTGGATTTGTACAACATTGACGGTAATGATATACTAGTGCTAGCCGAAGGAAGACTGGTGAATCTTGGATGTGCGACAGGACACCCATCCTTCGTAATGTCCAACTCATTTACCAACCAAACACTGGCCCAATTGGAGCTTTGGACAAACACCTCTGCTTACGAACCGGGAGTATATGTACTTCCAAAGCACTTGGACGAAAAAGTAGCAGCGCTACATTTGGCGAAACTGGGTGTGGAATTGGATGAATTATCGGAAGAACAAGCGGAATATATTGGTGTTAAACCAGAAGGGCCGTACAAACCGGAATATTATCGCTACTAAGTAATATTGATGAGTGTTTTAATAGAAGAAAGCTCCGTAGATCTACGGAGCTTTTTTCATTTCTACGCCTTCGTCCAGTTGGATGATGGTATGTGTAGTACAGTCAGGTTCCCTATGGAATGTAAGGCGGTGAATAACATTGGCAGTGCTGGTTCGCCTAACTGTCCATGTTTCCTGCCCCGAACTGGGACGTGTCTGAGGTTGGTCAGGGCAGTCTAGGAAAATAATTTTTGGCACGGTTACCTCCCAGTTCACTTCTCTTCCCACCCAATTTCTTGCGTTGCCTGTTCCAGTACTTCGACCTTGGATAATGCTGTCCCCAGAAATCGTTACCTCGTGTGCGATGTTAATGTTCACCCTACTGCTTGATTTATTTTTTGCGGTAATCAACACATTAGTTGCGCTATCGGAAAAAACCCGCTTATCCCTGTTTTGGGCAGTTGTTTTTATTATTCTAGCGCCTGAATAGGTATTTCCTTCAAAGCTGTAGTTATCATAAGACACAGTCAGGCTATATCCCTGGGTAATAGGTAAAGTGGTGTAAGAAAGTAAAAGTTTACCTGAACGAACGCTACCCAGATCTGGACAGGTTATGCCTTCATAGTTTAGAGTGACATGGTTTGTTGCGGTATCAAGGGTTACCAAAGGACAACCGGGAATTCCGGCTATTTTGGTACTGTCCTTATAGAATGACATTGGTTGCCATAATAGAAAAAGGTGTTCATCCAGTAGTTTGGAAATAAGGTAAGCTTCTTCCCCTTCAAAAGATTGGTCTGTCTGTAAGCGACGGATGCTATCTTCCACACAACCTGCCAATGCTGCTAATAGCAACGCTCCCAGCCATAATTTTTTTATCATAATTTTCTTTTCTCAAATTGAATACCAATTTCAAACGGTTGACGGCTCAACAAAAGTACGTATATTCGTAGAAAGGTGTACAAAGTGCTTTACAAGTGAGACAACTTTTGTCTCAAAAAAACAGATGCATATGTCCTATAAAGATGGAATGTTGCGCGACGGAGCGCTGGAAAATAAGGTTATATTAATTACTGGCGGGGGGACCGGCCTAGGCAAATCCATGGCAGCTTATTTTTTGAGTTTGGGTGCCAAACTAATTATTACTAGCCGCAAAATAGCCGTATTGGAGGCAGCGGCAAAAGAACTTAGCGAAGCGACCAAGGGTGAAGTCCTTCCTTTGGCCTGTGATATCAGGGACATGGATCAAGTGCAGGGTATGTTGGAAGAGGCCGTTCTCCATTTTGGCCGGGTTGATGTTGTAGTGAATAATGCGGCTGCAAATTTTATCAGTCCCACGGAACGACTTTCTGCGAATGCATTTCATACCATTCTGGATATCGTCTTGAAAGGGACCTCGAATATGATTCTGGCAGCGGGGAAATATTGGATTGACGGGGGTATGCCCGGTGTTTTCTTAAATATCGTTACCACCTATGCCTTTACCGGTTCGGGGTATGTGGTGCCCAGTGCCGCGGCCAAGGCAGGCGTGCTTGCGATGACAAGGTCGCTTGCGGTAGAATGGGCCAAATACCGGATCAGGTGCAATGCCATTGCCCCGGGACCATTCCCGACCGAGGGTGCCTGGACCAGACTCTTGCCCGGAGATTTGGCCACTAAGTTTGATCCGGCCAATAAAGTGCCGCTTGGAAGGGTTGGAGAACACCAAGAACTGGCAAATCTTGCCGCCTACATGGTTTCTGATTTTTCAGCCTATATGACCGGCGAAATAATTACCATTGACGGAGGCGAATGGCTAAAAGGTGCTGGACAGTTTAATGGTTTTGACGCTGTACCCAAGCCCCTTTGGGATCAAATGGAGGCTAGCAGGGGAAAGAAATAGCTAGGCTTCTTTTCTACATATTATTGAATTGCATCCGGGTCTTCTTTAAATACGGATGGGGATTTAAAAGGAAGTGTTAGGCTGTTGTCCCATGTGGGAAGCACCTTCTTTACGTTGCGCTCATCGATGGAAGTAGTTTCTATGAAATACCAATTTTCTCTTTGGCCTGTTCCAACTGCAATGATAGTCGAAGGGGTGATCAATAATCCTCCGGGCACTTTTAATGTGGTAACAATTGGAACCAATGCGTGGATTTCACCTACTACCTGGGAGAATACGATGGGTTCTTTGATTTCCAGCTCCTTTACAATTTGACCCTCTTTGATCCTCGTCTGATGAATCTGGCCAAGTATTCGCTTCATCGCTTCTGGCCCTCCTGCTTTGTCAATAAGTTCCGGATAGGTGAAATCAAGTAGGATATCTTGGTCACCATGCACCTGAGCGAAGGCATAAATCTGCCCCGCAGTCTTAATTTCATCAATAATCTGTGCTTGGACATTCGTTGTCCACAAGTAGAAAAAAATCCCTAAAAAGCATGCGGTTCTAGCCATAAAATATTTTTTAACGCTGCTAAAATAATAATTTTGTAATTGAGTCTATGAATTTATTCTTTTTTTTACAATAAGAATCATCAAAACTTTTTATGTGAACTACTGTGAACTATGTGGTTAAAAAATGACCACGGAGGG
>DATHWC010000022.1:0-22423 GCA_035460985.1 Lunatimonas sp. | reverse complement strand
GCACGGTCAATTACTTTGGAAAGTTATTCTCAGCCCAGGAAGCCAATCATTATTTTGAATGTCTGTTAAGCACCATAGATTGGAGAAATGACGAAGCCATTATTTTCGGAAAGAAAATCATTACCAAACGCAAAGTAGCGTGGTATGGTGAGCAGCCTTTTGAATATACCTACTCAAAGGTTACCAAAAATGCGCTTCCCTGGACCAAAGAGTTGTTGGAGCTAAAGGCGGCCATTGAAAAACAGACAGGCGAAACCTTCAATTCCTGCTTGCTCAATCTGTATCACAGCGGAGATGAAGGGATGGCCTGGCACAGCGATGGGGAGAAAGACCTGAAAAAAGACGGAGCCATAGGATCACTGAGTTTCGGAGCAGAACGAAAATTTTCCTTCAAACACAAAGAGACAAAAGAGAAAGTTACACTGGTTCTGGAACAGGGCAGCCTTCTGGTAATGAAAGATGCCACTCAAACCTATTGGTTGCACCGCCTCCCTCCTACCAAGCTCATCTCAAAACCACGGGTTAACCTAACGTTCAGGACGATCATACAGTAAATCCGAATGAGAACAGGGCTTGAAAACCAGGACCGTTTATAGTATACAATCTATCCCGGAGAAATCTTTCGTTCATTATCACCGGATAATAAAACCCCGTATTTCCAGAAAAATTTGTAGTATATTGTTGATGGGCGGACATACCTGGAGATATATTATCCTTTTGCGTTTTTCTCTGTGAATGACCACTTATGTATTGCCAACATACCGAATGTTTTCCCATCCATCCAAAATAAAGTGTAAACCATTTAAAATGGGTGCACAGACCGTTTTTAAAAACTTAAACATAACATAATATTGCTTTTAAAATGAGTTACAATAAAAAACTAATTTTAAATTCTCTAGCTTTACCTAGAAAGTATGATTTTCAACCGTGAATAAAGATTATTTATCGCAGACCTGCATGAACAATTCAAAATGCTTCCACTTGAATCAAACTAGAAATCGACATGCAGGAAAGTTAATACAAAAGAGTTTGGTCCGATGTTATCAAAATTTGTAAATAAAACAATACACGATGAACAACAAAAATGACGTTTCCAGACGAAAGTTTCTCTTAAAGTCCTCCGTAGTTGGAGTTGGTTTTATGGGCTTATTTAATCTGACCCATAGTGTAGGTGCAAACGGTAGAAATATTTCACCTTTATCAGAAGTCGGTTATGGACCTCTAAAGGCTCATAAAGATGGTATTCTGATGTTGCCTGATGGCTTCGACGTGAAAGTGATATCGACAAAGGGAAGCAAAATGGGTGATGGCTTTTTCGTTCCCGGAAGAGCGGACGGAATGGCGGCTTTCAAAGGAAATACCGATAAAGTGATATTGGTGAGAAACCACGAAAATTCAATTGGAGATAGTAGCGAAGGACCTTTTGGGTTGAAAAATGAGCTATTGAGTAAAATTGATAAAAACAAGATGTACGATTATGGTAAAGGTATAAAACCCGGAATGGGATGTACCACTAACATCGTTTTTAATGAGAAAACTCAAAAAGTAGAGACGGAATTTTTAAGTATTGCGGGAACCGCAAGAAACTGTGCTGGAGGTCTTACCCCTTGGAATACTTGGATAACCTGTGAGGAAACTGTAGAAAAATCAGGTTCGGCTGGGGGATATGCGGAAAAAGACCATGGATACAATTTTGAGGTCCCAGCAACAGAAAAGATTGGGTTGGCAGATCCAATTCCGCTGACCGGAATGGGACGATTTAACCATGAAGCGGTCTCTGTCGATCCAAGGACTAGTATTGTTTATCAAACAGAAGATACTTCGGACGGCCTAATATATCGATATATACCTAATGAGCCGGGGAAATTGTCTAAGGGGGGTAAGCTACAAGCTATGATGATTAAAGACCGAAAAAGCTTTGACACCAGAAATTGGAGTAAATTGGAAAGTGAAAAATTCCCAATCGGAGAAAACTTTGATGTGTCGTGGGTAGATTTACGAAACGTCGAATCTCCCGATAACGATTTGAGACTTCAGGGATTTGATAACGGAGCGGCTAGATTTGCGAGGGGTGAGGGAATGTGGTTTGGGGATAATGAACTCTATTTTGCCTGTACCAATGGCGGCCATATTTCCAAAGGGCAGGTTTTCAAGTATATACCGAGTCAATATGAAGGAACAATACGGGAAAGAGAATCCCCTGGAAAACTAGAATTGTTTATTGAACCAAATAATACGGAGATTGTCAAAAGTTGCGATAATCTTACCATTGCTCCTTGGGGAGACATTATATTGTGTGAAGACGTGTCTAAACCTAATTTGGTGGGGGTGACACCTGAGGGAAAGTTTTATATGTTAGCTTCCAATATAGGTTATAAATCCGAATTTGCGGGTGCTGTATTTTCTCCATCCGGTGACACCTTGTTTTTAAATATTCAGGAGCCCGGTATTACACTTGCGATTACTGGTCCTTGGAAGAGGAAATAGTGTTAGTTTCGTTTGAGTTTTTTACTCCATACCCCAACGGGGTTTAACAACAATAACCATGGGCGGAGCGGTAGCGGAACCCATGGGTAGGGAGCATCGTCGGGTGTTTTGGCAGCGGGGATGGTTGGGGTGGCATTTCTTCTCCCCCCAAAACCCAATCCTGTCAATCTTTACCTTCTCCTAGCTTGACAAGATTAAAAACTTGGTAGCTCTTGGATACATGGTTCGCACCCGGGCAGATGCTGATACCCGAGAAGCGAGGG
The DNA here is from genome assembly GCA_035460985.1 of Lunatimonas sp. GTDB lineage: Bacteria > Bacteroidota > Bacteroidia > Cytophagales > Cyclobacteriaceae > Lunatibacter. The sequence continues at coordinate 19,673 of DATHWC010000022.1, read as the reverse complement.
AAAATGACTATAATAGGTTTGAAAAGGCCATGGAATCCGGTGCACAAGTTATCACTACAGATTATTACATACCAAGTAAACTCTTCAAATCTGACTTCAAAGTTGTTTTTGATGATGGCAGCTATGAAAGAAGTAAGTGAAACCAATGTTGATTTTAATTCACGTTATCAAACAAGAATTTGTGATTTCTAAGCCAGAGCGGCTTCACGCAGGCTGTTTGGTGTTCTCTTTAATGCTTCCTCCGTAGTGGTGATAACATAAGGTAACGACAGCAATCCCAACATAAGTCCTGCGGATAATACAGAGGTGCCGAAACGCAGTGCTTGCACAAATAACGCCAAGCCGAATAAGCCATAGATAATGGAAGGAACCCCAGCCAAGTTTCTGATAGAAGCACGAATAATATTTGTAAGAAGGGTTGGTTTGGCATATTCATTCAGGTAAATGGCGCAAGCTACTCCGAACGGTACGGAAAATAGGGTAGTGATCAAAGTAAGTAAAACAGTTCCAATAATGGCCGGCAAAATGCCGCCTTGGGTCATGCCATCCGTTGGGAAAGAAGAAATAAAAATCCACGATAGGCTAGAGAAACCTTTGGAAAAGATGTCCCACAATATAACGCCCAAAAATGAAACGACGATTAACGTGCTGCCACCGAGAATAAGCCAACAGAATGACTTGACAATATGTTTTTTTTCCATTATGCTTCAAAATTTCTTAATCGATCAGCGAATAATTCGCCCGCTAAATTGATCATCATGGTAATTAGAAACAACAACACAGCAATTGCAAATAAGGCAAAGTAATGGGTGGTCTGATACGGCACCTCCCCCATTTCAATGGCAATGGTTGCTGTAATTGTCCGTACTGAATCCAAAAACCCACGTGGTATTGCAGCCGAATTACCTGTCGCCATCAGCACAGTCATAGGTTCGCCCAATGCTCTTCCCAAGCCCAACATAACCGCAGCAATTAATCCGCTAAATGCTGCCGGAATAGTTACTTTAAAAAGCGTTTCCCACTTATTTGCTCCCAATGCAAATGAAGTTTCACGATGTGATTTTGGCACCGCGTTTATTGCGTCTTCGCTGATAGTTACAATAGTTGGCAATGCCATAACGGCTAAAAGAACGGATCCGTTTAAGGCGTTTAGTCCGTGTTGAATACCGAAAATTTGTGCCAGTCCTGGCCCTACCAGAACAATGCCCAAAAACCCAATCGCCACCGAGGGAATTGCCGCATGCATTTCAATAATGGGTTTTAAAACCATTTGCAATTTTTTAGGCACTACTTCTGATAAATAGGCAGCTGTCAAAATCCCGAGAGGGAGTGAATAATGAAATCAGGAGCAGCTGTATTGATTCCGAATAATTTTAAGAAAATAGGTTCAAAATCCATGAATATAATCAATGCCCCAAAAGGTTAAATCAGATGAGGAAATTAATTCAGCAAATTCCGTATTTTTAAATTTGAGGTTTAAAAAATATATGGAAAAAACAAAGAAGAGAAGTATTGAAATTGATCAAAAACTTCCTTTTCATAGTTCGGGAGTTGAAGATGCTATGGAAGCACTATCTGCCGATCTAGGTGGCTTGTCAGTAGGGGAAGCCAAGAAGCGCCAAGAGTTATATGGAAAAAATCTTTTACCCGAGAAAAAAAGAAGCAACTTGTTTTTGCTCTTTTTTAACCAGTTCAGGAGTTTCCTAATCCTGATCCTTTTCATGGCAGCTTTCATTACCTTCATTGCAAACCGAATGACTGATGTCTACTTTATTCTAACGGTAATTTTTTTCAATGCCATTATGGGTTTTATTCATGAATTCAGGGCAGAGAAGGCCATACAGGCTATAAAGCGATTGGAGCAAAGAAAAGCCATTGTTATAAGGGATAGAAAAGAGGTGGAAATTGGAGCTGAGGATGTGGTTCCGGGTGACGTGTTGGTCCTGAAAGAAGGCAACACTATTTGTGCTGATGGACGTATTTTTCAAGCTAGGGATCTCAGGACGTCCGAAGCTTCACTCACCGGAGAATCCATGCCGGTGGAAAAGATGTCGGAAACCGTTGATGAGAATGCTGCAATAGGTGATCGTATGAATATGGTCTGGCAGGGAACAAATATTGTAAGTGGTGTAGGTAAAGCCCTAGTTACAGCTATAGCCAACCAAACTGAGCTTGGAAAAATTGCAAAATCCATGGTTGAAATGGAAAAGCAGAGTTCTCTTTTCAGAAGAAAGACGGACTTCCTTGGTAAACAAATGGCAGGTTTTGCGATTTTCACCTCTTTTGTTGTTTTTGGTTTTGCCTATTGGGTCAGAAATTATGATTTCGAAGAGACGCTCCTGTTATCCATCGCTTTTCTGGTTTCCTCCATTCCTGAAGGACTGCCTGCCATAATTACCATAGTACTGGCCATCGGTGCCAACCGAATGGCAAAGAAAAATGTGATCATCAGAGAATTCGGGGCATCTGAAATGATGGGTGCCGTCTCAGTTATCCTTACTGATAAAACTGGAACCATCACCAGGAGCATCCTGGTGGTAAAAAAAATCTTTACCGGTATGGGCAGGGACATTTCTGTTAGTGGCATTGGTTTTCAATTTAAGGGAGGATTTTTTGCAGGAAATAAGGAAATCGAACTTGAAAAAAACCCTGTTGAGTTAAAGCTCATTTCCATTGCAGCATTTTGCAATGATGCCCATTTGAAAGGTGAGGATAATCAAAATAAAGAAGTGGAAATTGCTGGGGATCCAACAGAAGCCGCGATGTTCGTGATAGGGGAAAAGGCAGGCATAAGAGATAGGAGCCCTTTTGACCGCTATGAAGTAATTGATGAAATCCCTTTTAAATCGGAGCAGAAGTTCAGGGCATCCCTTGTAAAAACGGAGAATTCGAATGAAGTTTTTGTTATTGGTGCTCCTGAAAAACTTCTGGAAATGAGCAGGGACTATTTAACCATTGATGGTCCGGCTCCAATGGATGTCGAAAAGCAACATGAAATCCAGAGAAAAATACACCAATGGACGGGAGAGGCCCTGCGGGTTTTAGGGATGGGATTTAAGGATGTTGGTGATGTAACCGAAATCAGTTCAAATGATATAAATGACCTGACCTGGGTTGGCATCGTGGGAATCATTGACCCTCCCAAAAAAGGAGTGCTCGAATCCGTGCAGGAGTGCAAAGAGGCCGGCATAAGGGTGATTATGGTTACAGGAGATCACAAAAGAACTGCAACAGCTATTGCGGAACAAGTAGGTATTTTGAATGGATCTTATCCTAAAGAGGAAAATGGATATCCTGTATCCTTAACCACGACCGAGCTGAATGTGAATGATGACAAATTCGATGAATACCTGGAACATGTAAATGTGTTTGCCAGGATGAATCCGGATATAAAACTCAGGATTGCTGAACGATTGCAGGCAAAAGGGGTGCTGATAGCAATGACCGGTGATGGGATTAATGATGCCCCGGCACTGAAGAAAGCCTATGTTGGTGTGTCTATGGGAATAAGAGGAACAGAAGTTGCAAAAGATGCTTCCCAGATTATTTTACAGGATGATAATTTCAGCAGTATTGTTAATGCAGTGAGGGAGGGAAGAATAGTATTCAATAATGTTCGCATTTACAGCTATTATATGCTCACCACTACTTTTGCGTTTGTAGTTGCCTACATCGCAAGCTTTATTTTAGGATTTCCACTGATCTTAACAGCCGTTCAGGTGCTCTATGTTAATCTTGTAACAAGTGGAATAATGAATATTGGCCTTGCCACGGAACCAGGGCATAAAGAAATCATGAAACGGCCGCCTCTTATGAAGGACGAGCAGATCCTTAAATCGGATGTTATTCCCTATATTATTATCGTTTCAGTGGTACTTGGATCTTTGGTTTTATTAACTTTTCAATATTACCTGCCGGAAGGAGAGAAGATGGCACGCACCGGAACTTTCGTGATGGCTTCTATGATTCAGATTTTTCATCTCTTCAATATGCGTTCAACAAGAAGTTCACTTTTTGAAATAGGTCCGTTTTCCAACATTTGGGTCAATGTTACTTTCAGTGCAGCCGTAATCCTCCAGCTTCTTGTGGTGAAATCTCCTTTCTTCCAGAAAATTATGGGATTTGAGAATTTTCCTGTTCTTGATTTCTTTGTGATTTTTGGTCTCGGAACTTTGATTGTGTGGATTGTTGAAATTTATAAATATTTCAAGTTTGGCAAAAGCCCAAAAGAAAAATAGAAACAAAAGAATTTCTCCCTTTATTACCTTAGAAAAAGATTTAAACCGGATCAATAATGAAAAAATAGGATAAATAGACGGTACTTCCCGTCACTCCACCATCGTTGGAACATAAAATTCATTTGATTCAATATTAATTCACGTTATAGAACTAACAAGAAAAATGAGAATGGAAAAGAAATAATCGCTCGGAAAACTCCCAAGTCGAGAAACCTTAGAACCATATATTTTCGGAATAGAGAAATTATTTCTTTTTGGAAGATTTTCCAGCGGCATGAATCGCCGATTCCCTGAGCTCAAATATTAATTGTCTCATTTTCGTTTGCCATTCTTCAAACTTCTCCAATATCGGATTTGTCGGAATTTGGCTAATTGTATCTAAAAGGTTGCCGGTTTCGTCATTGACCTCGCCTAATATTACCTCGCAAACAACTGATCCAGATTTTTAAATGCCTTAAATTCAAGTGCATTTCCGGAGGGATCTTTAAAGAACATCGTAGCCTGCTCCCCTACCTCTCCTTTGAATCTCAAATAAGGTTCAATTATAAATCGTACCTGATGGTTTTTTAGGCGGTCGGCCAGCTCATTCCAGTTGTCCATGGTCAAAACCACTCCAAAATGTGGAACGGGAACATCATGACCGTCCACAGGATTACTGTTTTCTTCGCCCACATTATCTGCTATGTGCAATACTAACTGATGCCCGTAAAAATCAAGATCCACCCACCTATCCGAAGATCTGCCTTCTTTGCAGTTAAGAATGGTGTTGTAAAACGTTCTGGTTTCTTGGAGTTCTCTTACCGGAATGGCAAGGTGAAATGGTTGCAAACTGCTCATGGCGTTTTTAAATATGGATGAATAAATATAATGGATTTAGCGTGCAACAAACTTATAGTTCCGGGATTTTTTGCGATTCATTATAGTAAGTCTTTCAACGTTGAACTTTTCAAGATTACGTCCAGTAGTTTCATCTCTTGTCTAATAGGTTTGTTCAACAGTTAACTTCCCGCATTCCCAATTAAAAACCAACTACCCATCCCCTAGCCAATCCCCGAAATCCACCATCCCCCAACCCTTCTCCTCAAACCAACCGGCTAGGTACCTCAAGTAGTCCATTTACTTTCCTTTCCTCTGTAATCCATAAATTGCCTGGCCCCAGAAGCTTTTGGGGAACTCCTCATCCCCCTCAAATCCTAACTGTACCTCTTCCGCATTCTTTTGTGTGTAGGCTGTTTTGAATAGGTAGTCCCACAGACTTAGGCTGATGCCATAATTCACGCCATACTGATGAGGGACAGGTATTACCTTTGCATGATGGACCGCATGCATTTGCGGATTGTTCAGCACGTACTTTAACGGACCCAGAGGTATTCTGATATTGGAATGATTAAAATGACCTATACCGATAGCAATAATATGGACCAAAAAGAATTCCTGTATGCCAAAACCTATCATGCCTAAAGGGATATACTCAATGGTTCGATATACAACGGTTTCCATCCAATGAAAGCGTAGGTGAGAGGCAAACCCCATTTCCTTTACGGAATGGTGAACCTTATGGAATTCCCATAAAAAAGGAACCCGGTGTAGTAAGCGATGCACATTCCAATGTATAAAATCCCGCAACACAAATAAAGTCAGCAACTGAGCGAAAACAGTCCATTGTTCAATATGTAGGGCAATAAGATTTTTTAGACCGAAGGTATGTGTTAAAAAGTCATTAAAAGCTTCCACAAAAACACTGGAAATGGCATAATAGCCGACTAAGGAAAAGAGAAAGAAGTTAAAGAACATATAAAAAGCATCCAGCCAAAAATCCCGCCGAAAGGCCTTCTGCCCTCTACGCCATGGCATCAAAATCTCCAGGAGCAAAAAGGCCAGTGAGATTCCGATGAGCCAGTAAAAATAGTTCGTCCAGTGGAATGTAATTACTTCATTTGCTATGTATCTGCCATAGTCAAGGAATGATTCTACAAAAAGGTCAATATATTTAGTCATAAGCTAAGCGTAAGGCGTTATAAGCTTTTTCTGATCCATAAGGAGCATCGGTGATCAGGATTAGAATTTCTTAGGTAAGTCCTCTTCGGTTTGATTTTGTATGCTTTTACCACTACAAAACCTCTCTTCCCATATGATAAGGTAGGTTTTTCAAATTTATTTTCTTCCGGCGTTGACAGTGTCTGCCAATAATGAAAGTCAACGAAACCCGTTTGTCTCAATTTTTCAGAAATTTCCTCCGGGGAATGAAAATGGACCTGCAGAATATCCCGTTTTTCCGCCTCTACATTTGTTCCCCTCCTTTTATTCCTTAGAACACACCATGTCTTTTAGCATGAACTTGGCCATCATTGGTTACTGATTGTCGCAGATGGTTTTGCTTCCAGTGTCTCCTTCATCTTCCACAGTACCACCAGGCCCGAAACAAAGGTTAGCAAACCAGCTGCATGTACTGCCCATGCCAATCCGAGAAAACTGGCAATCACTCCTGCCATTAAAGCCCCTACTGCATAGCCGATATCTCTCCAGAAGCGGTATACGCCTACAGAAGATGCCCGCCAGGAAGGGTGGGCAGCATCACTTACGGCAGCCAGCAACGCAGGATAAACCATGGCTGTTCCTATTCCCAATAGCACTGAACCTACCATACCCGATTCAAAAGGCCAGGCTTCTCCAAAGCCGATCACAAGGTGACCGATGGCCTGGATAAACATGCCCCAGACAATTAAGGGTTTCCGGCCTATGCGGTCCGAAAGAGGACCTGTAACAATCATGCCCAATCCCCAAACGACCGGGTAGATGGCTTTAATCCAGCCTATCCCTTCCAACCCTACGCCTGCCGAAGCGAACAGGAGCGGAAATACCCCCCAAGACATGCCATCGTTCAGGTTGTTGACAAGGCCAGCCTGTGATACAGAGAATAAGGTTTTGTTCCGCCAGCTTGTTTCTATGAGCACCCATGAGACTTTAGGTGTATGAGCCTCTTCACCGGCTGTCGTCTTTTTTACCTGGCTGGACTCGAGCTGGGCATGGTCTTTTGTATCTTTAATGAGCAGCCAGGAAATGAACAGACCAGCTATTGTATAGAATATCCCTATGTAAAAAGGCTCAGGTCTTAAGCCATAGGAGGAAGCCAGATATCCGGTTAAAAGCGCTGTGAGTCCAACGGCCCCATAGCCGGCTGCTTCATTCAAACCCATGGCAAAGCCCCTCTTTTTAGGGCCTACAAGGTCTATTTTCATGTTCACGGTCATGGACCAGGCCAGACCCTGGCTGATTCCCAGTAGTACGTTGGCCATTAAAATCCAGTTCCATGAAGGGCCCCAGCCCAGCATGAAGGGCACGGGCAAACCTACCAGCCAACCAGCGATCAATATCCTTTTCCGGCTAAAGCGGTCAGCCAATACCCCCGAGGCAATATTGGTAAAGGCTTTAACAACCCCAAAGGCGATAATGAAAGAGAAAATGACAATCTCCGAGCCTATCTGGAATTCATCTGTACCGACAAGCGGAACCACCGTACGCTCCAGACCCACCATACCCCCAACAAAGATGTTGACCAGTACTAGCAGCGTAAACTGCTTCCAGTTTTCTTTGAGTCCCAATTGTGGTCTCATATTTCTAATATTTTAGTGTTCGTCCCGGTTTTTTTTTGCCTACACTTTTTTAAGTTTAAAACTTACATTTCTGCACATCTATTTGCGCCAGCTTCTAAGTCAGCAGGAGTATGTCATTCTTCGCACTGATCCTGAGAGCGGACATCAAGAATAAAACGGGCTCCTTTTAGTTTAAAATCTTTTGAAGCTCTTTCATTGTAATCTTTGAATCCTTCATATTATTTCTGTCTGGATTTATCTTCACTTCCTCCGGCGGGAAAACCCATGGCCACCCAATCTGGAAATCCTTCTTTTAACCTTTTTGCATCAAACCCATTTTCTCTCAGCAAAGACACCGCCTCATCGGCATACACGCATAGCGGACCCCGGCAATAAGCGATAATTTCTTTTTCTTTGGAGAGCTCCTCCATCCTTTTGGCAAGCTCTTCAACAGGAATTGATATGGCCCTGTGAATATGCCCTCTTTCATATTCTTCACCAGGGCGAACATCTATAACCACCACATCCTGATTTTCTAACTTTTTGAGTAAGGCTTCCATGCTTACCGGTTCAAGCTGGTGGCGGGAGTGATAAAAGTCCCTGATAAGCTTCTCTGCCTCTGCATTCTGGGAAAGCCCCAGCTCACGCAAAGAACGCCAAGCTTGGAATACCTTTTCGCTGGCCAGGTGATAATATATAAAATTTCCTTTCCTACTAATTTCCACCAACCGGGCACCTTTCAAGACCTGCAAATGCTGTGAAGCATTGGCGATGTTCATGGCGGTTTGTTCGGCAATCTTCTCCACAGAAAAAGGACCCTGAGCCAGTAGATCAATGATTTCCATCCTTCTCGGATTGCCTATTGCCTTCGTTACTTTCGCCAACTCACCGTATACCTTATCCTTAAATTCTCGCTTATTCATTGGCTTAGCCTCCCATTTTAAGTTTTTCAATTACAAAGTTAGACAAATTATTCATCTATTCAATTGTTTTATTGAATACTTCTATGGATTCCTAAAGCTAAACTATTTTGGCGCAAGTAATTTTGAAGCTACGTACTTTAACGGCCGAATAAAAAACTGAACGGAAAGTGGATGGATTGGATGGACTGGTAAATTATTCCGATAAAATTCCTTGCGACTTATAAAAGCCAAACCAATAAATCAACTAATTTATTTCTCACATACGTCCGATTTGATTGCCAGAAGTATACCAAGGAACTAAATGGATTGTGCCCGACGGAAATGATTTTTAAAGTGAAAAATTCCCCAAGGGATGTGCTTATCATATAGTTTGCCCTCCAGCTCCATATTAAAGTTTAATTTCATGAGACTGCCGGTAGATGTCAGAACCCCATTGAACATGTATCAAAATTGGTGTTTCGGATAAAGTTTCTTGCGATACCTGTGAAAATCTCCAAGTTAAACCATCATTCATATTTTGCACATTTTAAACTTTTTATTTTGACGATGTCAATCATCATCCACTGAGATTTCCATCATTTATATTACATGGGTAAACTATTATCTTTAAAGACAATATGCTGTTATATTCTCAAAAATAGCGCGATTTAACTAAATGGTCTTGTTCAAAACTAAAATTAGAAAACCATGAAAATTCAAAATTAATGCTATCATTCAGTGTGTTTGTTTTTGGAATTACGATTCAAACCTTTGGTCAGGTCGTGCTGCCTGAAATTGAAATAACTGCTGTAAACTATAAATACCTCAATTCGGCTAATATTGCCGAAGAAGCTGAAACCGTAAGCAGAATTCAACTGGAAGCCGCCGCATTCGATTTAAAAACCCGGAATTTTATGAAGAAGAATATGATTTTTACTATGTCTCCTTTTTTATTCCAGACCGTAAAATCCTTGCATCCTACGATGAAAAACCCAAAAACCACTAATTCACATCATCGTTTTCTAAAAATTGTGAATGTAATTTTAAGCTATACAAAAATAAAAAAAGGAGGCTATTATGAATTTAACATTGAGAAAAAACGGAAATTTTCCCTCATTATTCCCAGAACTTGTATCTCCCTCATTATTCGGAGACAGGGATTGGTTCGATTTTGACCTGGACATGATGCCAGCCCGGTTGGGTGTAAATATTCCTACGGCAAATGTAAGTGAAAGTGCCAATGAATATAAACTGGAACTTGCGGCACCGGGTTTACAACGAAAGGACTTCAATCTGGAAATAGACAACCATAACTTGAAGATCAGTGCTGAACTGGAAGAAGAAAAGGAAACGGAAGAAGTTGGATATTCCAGAAAAGAATATTCATTCAACTCGTTTTGCCGGAATTTTTCTCTTCCTGAGAATGTCAGAGAGGATGGGATTCAGGCCAAGTATGAAAATGGTATCCTTAAGATTACCATTCCAAAGAAAAAAGAAACACCTTTAAAACCAGTTAAGAAAATTGCGGTCACTTAAGGTGAATTTATAAATACTTTTTTAACAATTTGTGAAAGGCTGGAAGCAGAACATCGGGATGGCCGCCTTCCAGCCTTTCCTTTTTACCAATTTGGCCTTCAAGGAAAATCTCCAGTTATAAAACAGGCCAAAAAGGTAAAAGAATCTCCCATAATCTTTCAAGCATGTTAAGTTTGATGGTCTATTTTCCTTTATCCAACAAATCACCAACTTCCTTCCTTATCAGAAATGGTATAAATATTCTTAAAACCTTGGTAAACCGCCCTATAAAATAAATAGCTGGGGTTTCAGGATATTTAGCGAAGTATAACCTTGCGGGTAATGATTAATGACATTTATCCTGCAGTTGGTTGGCTATGTAGTAAACCGTTTCGGCACAACTAGGTAAAATTCCTAAAAATATATACTATTATTTTATCATATATAATATTTACAAAATTTTATATATACAAAATTTTATTCTCATAAGATTTTTATATATTTAGAAAACTATCGGTTTTCCTACATGCCTGATGTCAAAAAAAAACTCGGTTTTCCATTTTTCATATTAGGTTTGTTGCTCATCCTGATCATTTTTATCATTCTTCCTTATTTCAGGAGAGATCAGCAAGTCTGGTCTTTGCCTTATTTCCTTATTGTATTTTATCTTTTATGGATTGGCAACAGGGGAATTTACCATTACATACTGGGTATCCTCACTTCCCTGGCCATTGCCATTGATTATTCCAGATCTATTGATCTTATAAAAGCAAGAATTTTTGACTTTTCAGAAGGCTTAGTGATCATTTTGACGGTATGGATTGTAATTTATTTTAACTACGAGCAAAAACAAGGAACAAATAGGGAACGAAAAGTAAAGGAAAGGCTAAGTGCCATTTTCGAAAATACAACCGAGGGGATACTTGTCATCAATCAGGAAGGTCAAATCATTATGGTCAACCGATGTGCTGAAGAACTTTTCGGATATAGCAAAATTGAATTAATGGGGAAAAAAGTTGAAAGCCTGATTCCTGAAAGGTTTACTACGAAACATGCCATCGACAGAGAAAAATACAATCATCTTCCGCATCAGAGAACAAAAAAGGCGGGCAAAGAATTTTATGCCCTCCATAAAGACAATTATGAATTCCCCGTAGAGGTCAGCCTCGGTTACTTCAAAACAGAAGAGGAGGTAACGGCCATCGCCTTTGTGACGGACATTTCTGAGAGAAAAAAGGCTGAATCGCAACTTCTCAAAGAAAAAGAGCACACCCATAAGCTCAATGAGGAATTGGAATTTCGGGTAAAAGAACGTATGCGTGATCTCGAAGAAGTGCTAAAATCCCTGGAAGAAAACAATAAATCCCTGAAGCTGATGGAAGTGAAACTGATCCGGGCATTGGAAAGAGAACGTGAATTGGGTGAGCTGAAATCCCGGTTCGTAACCATGGCATCCCATGAATTCAGGACCCCATTAAGCACCATCCTGTCGTCGGTGTTTCTCCTGGAAAATTATAGCGATGAGCAACTGGAACAATCAAAACGCACCCACTTCAAGCGGATCAGAAGGTCGATCAATAATATGACCACCATTTTGAACGAATTCCTCTCTTTGAGTAAACTGGAAGAGGGGAGGGTCGTGGCATCCTACTCAGAGATCAATATTCCGTTATCCATTCAGGAAATCCTGGAGGAAGTAGAGTCTGTCAAAAAAGCCGACCAACAGATCCATTACACCCATGAAAGTACTCTGGATACCTATTATATAGATCCCCAGTTTTTGCGAAATATACTCATCAATCTTTTGTCCAATGCCTTCAAGTTTTCCTCCTCCTCTGATACGATTGAATTGATTTCCAAAATCGATGCCGAACAATTGGTCATTATAGTAACCGATCACGGAATAGGCATTCCCGAACAAGAACAGAAATATTTATTTAACCGTTTTTTCCGCGCAAAAAATGCCCAAAACATTGAAGGAACAGGCCTAGGGCTGAACATAGTGAAAAAATATGTTGATTTGATGAAAGGAGCAGTTTCGGTAGAAAGCCGACTGAATCAGGGTACCACCTTTATTGTCGTGATTCCTTCCAATCCACCGATTTCTGATTTTCAAAAACAAGTATGAAGAATTTCACCATTTTGATTATTGAAGACAATCTAGAAATTTGTGAAAATATTTCGGGAATCCTTCATTGGGGTAATTATAAAGTCATTGCCGCACATGAGGGTAGATCAGGCATAGAGTTAGCAAGAAAGCTCGACCCAGATTTGATTTTATGTGACATAATGGTGCCCGAATTGGACGGCTATGAGGTATTAAAAATTTTGAAGAAGGATCCGCACACCTCTGGTATCCCATTTGTCTTTTTAACTGCCAAAGCGGAAAAATCCGATTTCAGGAAAGGCATAAACATGGGCGCAGATGATTACATTATCAAGCCATTTGAGGGGATGGAACTATTGAAAACTGTCGAAATGAGAATCAGAAACTACAGGCAATTATAATTTATTTTTCGGTACTGCCGATACCAAATTAGTTTGCTTTTTTTACCATCACGGCGCCTACGTTATTGTTCAGGATCAGAGCTATAAAAGAGGTTGGATAAATACCCACCACGCTTAACCACCTTCATACCGTAACCCTTTTTTACTCCCAAACTGTGAGTTGGTGCATAGATCCAGTGTTCGGAATATCCTGCCGTGATGACAATCATGATAATTTGCTGGTCAAATCCTTTTGGCCGACCCCAAAAATCAGTATATTTTCGTGGATTATGTCGCACCTAACAATACACCAGTAACCGTTTCCCGGATCAAAGAAATCTCTACAGAAAATCGGGACCGGAGGTGCGTGACTCGGTTTCAAAGCCGTCATATTATTGTGACTGATTATATGGTAAAATTGGCAGATAATGCATTGTTGGTGCTTAAGGAACGCTATCTCCTGAAAGGAACAAACAGAACACCTGATGAAACACCGGAAGAAATGTTTCGACGGGTGGCAACGGAAGTGGCAGAAGCAGAAAGAAAATGGGGAGGCGAAAAGGAAGTTAAGAATTGGTCGGAATCCTTTTTCGAAGTAATGAAAAGTCTGGCTTTTCTTCCCAATTCGCCCACCCTTATGAATGCCGGTACAGAGTCAGGGCAGTTAAGCGCCTGTTTCGTGCTCCCTGTAAAAGACAGTATCGAGGATATTTTTACTACTTTAAAACAAGCGGCATTGATCCAGCAGAAAGGAGGTGGTACTGGGTTTAATTTCTCCCTTCTCCGTCCAAAAGGCGACCCGGTATACACTTCGGGGGGCTATGCCTCCGGGCCTGTTTCCTTTATGAAAATCTTCGATGTTGCCACGACCCATGTGAAACAGGGAGGTAAGCGCCGGGGGGCCAATATGGGTATCCTTAATGTAAACCACCCGGATATTGAAGAGTTTATTGCTGCTAAAAGGGAACAAAACAGCTTACAAAACTTCAATATTTCAGTGGGAATCACTGATTCATTTATGAATGCCGTATATGGAAATGGTACATGGAACTTGGTACATCCGAACACCAAAAAAGTGGTAAAGACACTGGATTCCAAGAAATTATGGTATCAAATCGTAGAAAATGCCTGGTCCCATGGAGATCCGGGATTGATCTTTTTAGACACCATTAATTCCAGTAACCCTACCCCATATTTAGGTGAAATGGAGGCGACAAATCCATGTGGTGAGGTTCCTCTGATGCCATATGAATCCTGTAACCTTGGTTCTATCAATTTGTCCAAATTGACAGTTGGCCGATCAGTTGACTGGAGGAAGTTGGAGAAAACTATTAATGTCGCAATCCGTTTTTTGGATGATGTGATAGAGGTGAACCAATACCCCGATCCAGAAATAAGAAAAAAAACATTGGAGAACAGAAAAATCGGATTGGGCGTCATGGGATGGGCTGAAATGCTGGTTAAACTGGGGATCCCATACGACACGGAGGAAGCGGTGAAGCTGGCCTCCCGGCTGATGCAATTTATTCAGGAAAAAAGTAAGGCTACATCCAAGGCCTTAGCCTTAAAAAGAGGAACTTTCCCAAACTGGGACAAAAGTATCTATTCTCCCCATCACCCTTTACGACATGCTACCTGTACCAGCATCGCGCCAACAGGGACGATATCAATCATTGCCGATACCTCATCATCCATTGAGCCGTTGTTTGCGTTGGCCTATCAACGAATGCATGTTTTAAATGACGACACGCTCACCACGGTAAACGGCCTCTTTCTGGACTACCTGTATGAACACCATCACAATGTCAACGCAGTTTTAGAACGGGTTTTCGAACAGGGTACCTGTGGCGGTATAACTTCCCTGCCCGCCCATATCCGATCCCTATTTAAAACCGCCTTGGAAATAACCCCGGAATGGCACCTGAAACATCAGGTAGCGTATCAGCAATATGTAGACAATTCGGTCTCAAAAACCGTCAATCTGCCGGAATCTGCCAGCCAAAACGATGTGGATTGGCTCTATAAAATGGCATGGGAACGTAAAGCAAAGGGCATTTCGGTCTTCCGAAACAAGCCCAATAATAAAAAGGTACTCAATATAGGCGTGACAGGTGGAAACATGGGCTGCAAAGTATGCCCCTATTCATTTAAATAGAGAAAACATCCTGTTTATTTTCTGATTTTTCGATAAAACACCCCGTTTTTAGACCAGTATTTTCTCATTTAGCCTCGATGAGGAATTAGAGAAAGCCTTATGGCGATCCAGTTCCCTATCCAATTTTAGGGAAAAATCTGCCACAATACTTTCATGGATAAATAATTAAATTGGGTAAATAAATCTCCAGCTTTAAATTCTCCTGTTTGATTTAGGTCTATTTGGTCCTATTTTGAACAATGAATTTGCCGGGAGGAACTGCCGCCTATATGTTAACAGAAACAAAGGTCTATCATCCATTCATCAAACAAAATGATAACCATCATCATAAGGGTAGATTTAACTCAGTGCCTTCGTTTTGTAAGCCTGATTTCACCAGACCTGATATTAATCATATTTGTTTCCCAATAAAAATCAGTGATTTTTATTTCCAAACAATATAAATTTGAATTAGGATAACAATCTAATCAGTAAAACCCAACCTTTTTGGATTAGGTATGATTTAAGCGATTAAAATTATAACTTTATGAAAATGAATGGGAGCACTGTTAATCGAATTATCAGACTGATCGCAGCGATCGGTATTGGTATAAATTACCCTTTCAATTTTATAAGTGGAGCGTGGGAGCTTGTTTTGGACAACCTCGCTGGTATTTTCCTAGCGACCAAATTTTATGAGCTTTTGCCCAATGAATCTCCTTTTTGGGGTTTCCAGCAAAACGCATTGCTTCTTAGCTCTAGGTTAGACTTGAAATACAGAATAGAAATCATTCAATGATAAAAGTTTTATCCGTTTCTCTCTAACGTAAATTATTTCTTGAAATAAGATATTTTATCTATTATCTAGAAACCTTATCGAATAAAGCAATGATTTATGATATATTATTGATAGAAGATGATTTGGAAATGGCTGAAAATATTTCTGCTATTTTAAAATTAGCCCATTACTCAGTTAGGTATGCGCAAAATGGAAGGATGGGCGTAGATTTGGCCCAAAAAAATCAACCGGATTTGATCCTTTGTGATATCATGATGCCTGAAATGGATGGCTATACCGTACTGTATATTTTATCCAAAATGGAAAACACTATAGGTATTCCTTTTATTTTTCTAACAGCAAAAGCAGATAAAAGCGACTTCCGGGCAGCCATGAACCTGGGTGCAGACGATTATATTCACAAACCGTTTGATGGGGTGGATCTATTAAAAGTAGTTGAACTGCGGTTAAGGAAAAAAGAACTTACAAATCCAAAACCCACCACTTCAGCGCAAGATCACATTGTATATAAAAATCAAGATAAGGGGCCGGGCGAATTAAAAAAACTTTCCGAAAACAGGACACGCCGCATTTTCAGAAAAAAAGAGCTGATCTATATGGAGGGGCAAAACCCAAATCACCTTTTTTATATCCTAAAAGGCCAGATCAAGACGTTCAAAGTAAACTCCTTTGGAAAAGAACTAATTACCGACATCCATGCAGAAGGCAATTTCCTGGGCTATGTCCCTTTGCTGGAGGATAAGCCCTATAATGAGAATGCTGAAGCAATGGAAGAAGTAGAAGTGGCCGTTATTCCCAAGGCTGATTTTTTGTCAATGGTCTATTCGAACAAAGATGTGGTATATGAAATCATTAAAATGCTTTCCAACAACCTGGAAGAGATGGAGAACAGGCTCCTGGATATTGCATATCAGTCAGTCCGCCAACGTGTGGCAGCCACTTTATTGAAAATAGATAAGCAGCATACCGGAAATTATGGCGACTTGGTAATTGCGATAGCCAGAAAGGATATTTCCAGCATGGTAGGCACAACCACGGAATCACTCAATCGCACCTTGGCTGATTTTAAGGATGAAGGGCTCATTGAAATAAAACCGGATGGTTTAAAAATCCTCAACCTTCCGAAATTGGAACGAATCGTCAATCTATAATATGAAAAAGGACAACTCAAAAATCCCCGTTAAAATACTGGAATATCTCAAGGAAAATTTTGAACCTGGTTTTCAATTTGAAATACTGGGAAGCAGTAAGTTGGATGGGCACCAGGTGTACGATATTGATGTGTTAATGGACAATACCATCATAAAAATTCGGATCAACGAAGACGGCGGAGTAGTCTATAAAGAATCCCAGGACATATTCCCTTCTGACCCTTCAGATACAGGGGAATAGCCAGCCTAAATAGTGATACATTGAAAATCCGATTTACTGTAAAACCTATAGCAATAGTGTCTATGAATTAATTAATGGAATAGTGATATACCGTTTCTCCCGGCCTTCTTGATGTCGGTGTAAATTTGTAGTTAGGATTCAGGGTGATTTTGTGATGCAAATCATACTTTATTCGTAATCACGTCATTATTCAAGTCCTAAATTAATCGCAACTTTAATCATCAGTTAAAACTGGAAATCCAAATGGCTTTCGGAACTAAAAAAATCATTGCCATAGCTTGCCTTTTATTAATGGGCAGCTGCGATACTATTAAAAAAGTATCTTACAACTTTGATCAAAGTATAGATTTCAGGAATTACAAAACTTTTGCCTGGGCACCCGATGATCAGGAAAAAGAAAAAACGGAAGATTATGATATGGACATCGTCCGTAACAATGCGAAAAATTACATTACCCACTCTTTTAGCCAACGGGGCTATATGGTGGATATAGATTCCCCAGATATGGTCTTACAACTTGTTTTATTAAATAAAGAAAAAGAGCGGATAGTCACCCAGTATGAAAATTTCTATCCCGGTTATTATTTTTACAACCCCTATTATTTCCCGTATTTTTATCCCCGTTACCGGTATTACACCTGGTATGGATGGGGATATCCTCTTCACAGAAGCTTTCCGGTTTCCCAACATACAGAGACCTACCTCGAAGGAACCATTACCCTCAATGTATTTGACCGTAAACTCAATAAATTGGTATGGACAGCCAGTACGGAAGGGGATATTTATGATCCCAAGTACGTGCTGTACCATGTTCACCCATCCATAGACCTTTTATTAAATAAATACCCGGTCCGGCCTCTCCAAGGCAAAAAGAGTGATCTAAATATCAACAAAAGAATCCCCCGCAACAACGGAATCGAATACATGCAGCGGGAGTAAAGATATTTTCTGCCTACAGACAGCACTATAACCGAATAGAGGAATAATCAACCTGAGGACTTATAGAGACTGATAAAATTCCCCAGACTTTTTAGCCATTCATACAAATTTCTTCCTTTTCACATGATTTTGATATATACGCAGGGGATTTAGGTCAACATGGTACTTTTCAAAAGCGTCCCGCTTTTGCTTTGAATCAGCCCGGGGATATACATCCGTAGTCTGAAGCGAAACATGCCTCAACAGGTCTCTAATATATACCTGATTGACGCCGGCCTGCAGCAGTTGCATCGCTTTCGACTGGCGTACAGAATGACAGCTGATTTTTTTCATGAATTATTGCCGGATTATTCTTGGGTGCCCTGCCTGCAAGGGTGTTCAGTATATATGCCACCAGTGATAAGCCTTTCATTTCTGCCGTTCGAGAACAACGGATTGTTATTGGCATGCGGCTCGAATAATTGGTTCTCCTGCATGTAAATGAAGATCTTCTGTATCCGAAGAAAGCTCATTCTATTATGAATTTTTTCAGGAAATGCAACCTGTACTACATTTTTACCATCAGTATTCCATAGCATCTTGAGAAATAGGTTTACCCAAGTCAAAAAATCTCCTAAATGCTTTTTTCTTAAACAACACTGGCAAATGAAAATAAACCAAAAAATTATTATTTCCCTTATGATAGGGCTTGTAACTCTTGGATGTGTGGAAGATGAAAATGGGCTTGAGCCCGATCCCACAGCCGTTAATTTTGACCAGCAGACAATTGATCTGGCACTCGGACAGGAACCTGCAAAAATCAAAATTAACCTTGATCAACCCGCTCCCCAATCTGGAACGGTACGGGTAAAATTGACCGGAGATGCCACCTACGGTGAAGATTACGAAACACTTCCTGTCACGGCCGGCCAGGTATTAAGCCTTCTAATCGATGAAGGTGAAGAATACATAGAACTTTCCTTACTGCCAAAAGAAGGGGGTAAATTTGACGGAGAGAAGACTGTCTTGCTGAAATTGGAAACTGTCTCCGAAGGTTTCGCAATAGGAAGCATGTCCCAGGCTTCCATTACATTGAAGGATGAAATCTTGGGGGATGAAGCCAAGCCAGCTAAGGTCTCTTTTACTTCGACTACTCTGGACCTGCAAGAAAATCAGATGGATGGTGCGGATATTAAGATTACGCTAGACGGAACCGTCAAACCGGGGAGCTTTATAACGGTGAAACTCATCACTGAACTTGGGGCTTACGGATCCAGATTCTCGGTAGATCCTAATCCGATAGAGGAAGAAATTCGACTATTCCCCCAGCCTGGCGATAGCGAAATAACCTTCAAGATCCGACCAGTAAATGATAATCAGGTATTGGGAGACTTAACTATTCAGATGAGTATATCCCAAATCGGGAATCACATGGAAATAGGGGATGAAGATGAACTATTGCTAACTATTAAAGAGGATGATCAGGCAGAAATACCTGAAACGCACTCAGTCGCAGAATTAAGGGACAAATTTCTTGCGGAAGGTGACTGGTATTTACCGCAAGATTACTTTATTCAGGGAATAATCACTTCCCATGAAAATGTTATACAAAATGCTGTCTATATTCAGGATGAAACAGCAGGCATTCTTATTAGGTTTACAGGTTCCAATCTGTTGAAGAGAGGCGATCATGTC
>DATHWC010000021.1:0-6782 GCA_035460985.1 Lunatimonas sp. | reverse complement strand
CGCCTATTGGGTAGCTAACCGGTACAAGATTTGGTTGCCGACTTTTTTTCGATTCCTGATTACCGCAAAGGAGGAACCCAAGGGCACCATTACCTTCTTCATGTTTCGCACCGCCAAGCCTATGCTACAGCTTACACTTGTAAAAGATAGAAGTGATCGGAAGCGGCAGCTTTTTTACATCACTGGAGGATGGCTGGTTGGAAGGGTAGATTATGGCTGGCTGGAATTTAGGGAAGTAATGAATGGGAAATATATCCTGTCCGCCATTCATGAATTTGTACCCCGCATCCCCTGGTTTGTGTACCTCAACACCCAGGCAAGAATCCACCTATGGGTAATGAACCGATTCGGTAAGTATTTGGAGACAAGTTTTTCCACCAAAACATCACGGAAGTAAGTAATATCGTGATTATTGATTGTTGATGTAGACCGACTCGTTATACCAGAATTGTCTTCGAATGGAATGTAATTAGGTGATCGAAGGAATAACCGTAAAATTTCCATGGACATGTTGTCTGGTTACGATAACGTTTATTTTTTTGACTTTCCCCCAATTTTCCGTCACCCAGCATCCATGAATGGGAAGATTACGGGCCATACCTTTTTACGGGCATACCTTTCACCAAATCGGCTCTGGGACTAAGTGCTGTTTGCTTTGGGGATTTGGTTTTTTTCTTTGCCATCTCCAAAGTTAAAGAGTTTTTCAAATCGCTAAGAAACCCATGTAAGAATACCTATTGAACCTGCTGTTTTTCCGCTGCGAATTCCTCCCATTCCCTAAAATCCTCTTCCTTCATGACTCTTGGAAACTTTACCTGACCGCCTTTTTTCTTTTGCTTCTCACTGTAGGCATAAAAGGTATCTGATGGTACAACCCTTAATTCCACATCTTTCAATGCTTTCGAACGGGCAACTTTGTAATTTTTATTATGATCCTGGAGATATTTATCAAGGAATTCAGCTGCATTTTTTTCATCTACTTCTCCGGAATCTTTTCCCAAATACCATCTGTGGATGTATTCTCCGTTCTCCTGAATTGCGGCAACTGTATATTCTGGAACCGTCACGTCAAATTCATCTTGTAAAGCTTTAATGCCCTCATCCATCTGGTGAACACTTAACTGGCTCCCAACCACATTGAGGAAAAATTTTGTCCTCCCCGTAATTTTGATTTCGGCTTTTTCCTTGTCGGTGAACGTTACCGTGTCGCCTATCATATAGCGCCATGCACCTGCCACGGTAGATATCAATAAGATATAATCCACATTTTCTTCTACTTCCTCTATTGTCAGCGCTTTAGCCTCTGGGTGTACCACTCCGGTTTCGGACATGTGATCAGGTGTAAATGGCACAAATTCAAAATATATTCCATTATCCAATATCAATGCCATCGAATCAGTACCCGGCCTGCTTTGGAAAGCCAAAAATCCCTCAGACGCCAAATAGGTGTCTATGTAAACGAGGGGATGCGCCAGAAGTTTCTCGAAACTTTTCCGGTGGGGTTCAAAAGCTACTCCACCAGGCGTATACACTTGAAGATTGGGCCATATATCATGGATATTATCTAAATTGTTATATTCGATAACCTTTTTCATCATTAGTTCTATCCAAGAAGGAATTCCTGAGATACTTCCAATGTCCCAATCCTTGGCCTCTTTGGCAATTACTTCAATCCGTTCGTCCCAGTCAGATATAGCTGATATTTCCGGTCCGGGTTTGTAAAAGTTCTGAAACCACTTTGGTATGTGATAGGCACTTATGCCACTAATTTCTCCCTCTAAAAATCCCTCGTTTTCCTTCAGGTCAGTACTGCTTCCCAACATCATTACTTGACGTTCGAAAAAGTCTGCCGGCATATCGTGTTTGGAGAGTGAAACGATTTGACCAATACCAGCCTTTCGGATGCTGTCTAACATATCATCTGTGACGGGGATATACTTACTTGCACTTGTTGTACCGGAGCTAACTGCAAAAAAAGAATTGATTCCCGGCCAGGTGATGTCCTGGTGGCCTTTCCGGATTTGACTCCACCATTCCGAATAGATTTTGTCATAATCAAAATAGGGAACTTCTTTCTTAAACGCCTCTACCGGATTGTCAGCATCGAGAATCTCGCTAAATCCGTAATACTTTCCAAAGGCGGTGTCTTTGCTTTTCTTCAACAAGCTCTTCAACACTCCAGCCTGCATCTCACCGGGAGAGGATTCCCAGTTTAATTTATCTCCCAATTCAATGGCTTTTTTTATTAATTCTCCGATTACTGGCATATACTGATAAGGTTCGTTTTAACATTCCTTGCAGGATTACACCAATTATCAGACCAAAGGAGTTCTGTTAAATGCAGTACAGGAAATCGATTAGCGATATTAACGAAAACTATTAATATAATATAAACTCAAATTGCGCAGCTTCTTACTAGATCATTTAAAGAAAAATTTTCACTAATTCATTTAAAATTACTTGACTGGATATTTTTTTGTTCCAAATATTTTGTATATTAAACTTCATAACATGTAAAACGGTTAAAACCCAAAATAGCTTACTATGAAAAAGGTACTTATTTTATCCACTTTGCTGTGCATATGCATTCAATTTAGCCACGCCCAAGAGAAGCGATACCTTGTATTTGAATTTATCCGAGTGGATAAGGGAAAGACTGTAGACTATCTGGAATACAAGGACTTTCTGTCCAAAATTTATGAGCAGGCAGTAGAGAAGGGAGATATAATCGGATGGGATTTGTGGTCACTGAAAAGTGGTTCTGAGTCAGAACCTTACCAATATGCTACGGTGACCTACTTTAAAGACCCCGTGAAAATGATGGATAGCAATGAACCCGAAGTCCTAATGCAATACGCCAAGTCTGCCTACCCGGAGCTGAATGAGTCCCAAATTACTGAACGGATAAAAGCATCCTTAGAGGATAGGGATTTAGCAATAAGATCTTTTATGGTAGAAATCGCCAGGACAAACGATTCATTCGAGTTTAAACCGGGTACGCTAGCCTCCTTTGACTTAATGAAGGCGGTCGAAGGAAATTTTGAAGAATATGAAGCTGCAGAAAAGGAGATTTTTCTTCCTTTACACGAGAGAAAAATAAAAGCAGGATTGATGGAAAATTGGTGCTTGTTACGCACAGCACTGCCCACGGGCAGTCAGGCAAGCTCTACCCATATGACCATGAATGTTTACAAAGACTATCTGCAATTTTTCAACTCTATGGAATACGAAGACATGGAAATGACGGCAAGTATGCAGGAAAAAGTAGAAAAGGGCTTAAAATCAAGGGATCAGAAATGGGTTCATTTGGCTACCTTGGAAACCATG
Organism: Lunatimonas sp.; assembly: GCA_035460985.1. Classification (GTDB taxonomy): domain Bacteria; phylum Bacteroidota; class Bacteroidia; order Cytophagales; family Cyclobacteriaceae; genus Lunatibacter. The sequence continues at coordinate 3,455 of DATHWC010000021.1, read as the reverse complement.
GTAAGGTGAAATTTTGAAAGTTAGAATTATATTTTAAGGCCGGCTAATACGCTGGCCTTTTTTATAGGTGTCAATTATGGGTTGAAGACTGGGTCCTTCCAATCATTTTTACGACAGATAAGTGTCATGAGAAGATTGACTCCCGAATGAAAAACCATTAATAGAAAAATGGCCAGTAGCGGCACTCCAAAAATTTGATAAGGCCATGCATAGGTCCATACCCCTAGGTTAATGGTAATAATTTCCCCAATAGTGGGGAAAACCATGGCTACCAGCAACGCCATGATTAGCTTTCCCGAAAATCCTGATATCGGTACCGATATGACAAGTTGTCTTTCTATTTTATATATGTACGTGAATGCCAAGCCCCAGGCAAATGGCAGCCAGAAAGGAAATTCTCTTCCATTTGCCAAATCATGGTATTGCCAATATCCAAAATAAACACCCCAAAGCTCACACAACACTCCTAAAATGGCACTTATAACCAATCCAGTTAGATAGATATACCTGTCATCGTGTTTTTGGGTGAATTTTTTCCCCACGGTCATCAACATGTAAATCGCAAGAATTAAGGCAACCCACCCGTCGTAAGCGTGTAAAAGGCCTATCACAACCCCGGCAAGAATTAACTTTATCAGGTTTTTTATCAGGATAGAGGAAAGTTGACTTTGTTTTAAAGAAATAGTGGCTGTTTTCAAAATAAGAATAAATAGTTCAAACTTGTTTCAAATCAATTATAGAGAAAAAAGTGACTTGATGTTACAAAGATAGACATTACAACAAAGTTTTTCAAAATGGGTTGCGAACGGAAGCTAAATATTCCTTAACTGAAGTTGCCGGATCATTTCCGCGATACCGGAACTAGCCGTGTCCTGAATTTTTATCAGGTTTTTCGCAGGTGGAACCACAGGCACTTTGATGTCTATGACAAATTTAGGAATATCCCGTGTGGCATAATTTAAAAGACCTGCCGCCGGATATACCAGTAAAGAGGTGCCGACTACTGCAAATATATCTGCGTTTTCTGTAGCTTCAATGGCGGAATCCATCATCGGAACCTGTTCTCCAAACCAAACGATAAATGGTCTGAGTTGGGATCCTTTTTCGCAGGTGTCACCTATCTTTAATTCCCAATGATCCATTTGATACACTAAACTCGGGTCTTGAGTGCTTTGAGATTTGAACAGTTCTCCGTGTAGATGAATTACTTTGCTAGATCCCGCTCTTTCGTGCAGGTCATCTACGTTTTGGGTAATGATCGTGACATCATATTCTTTTTCCAAATTTGCCAATTGGATATGGGCAGCGTTTGGTTGGGCAAGAAGGCAGGCTTGCCGCCGCTTATTATAGAAATCCAATACTAATGCCTTATTTTTATGCCATCCCTCTGGAGAGGCTACTGCCATGACATCATGGCCTTCCCACAATCCGTTGGAATCTCTGAAGGTTGCGATGCCACTCTCAGCCGATATACCCGCACCACTCAATACTACCAAGCGTTTCATGATTAGTTTGCTTTTTTTAAAAAACGTCTGAATCGTAGATTATTATCTCCACTTTTCTGTCCTCAGTTCTCGACCCTCGATTTCTGTTCCTTATCAGTAGTCCTCCCGGTTTGACTGAAATCCGGTCTTCATCTACATTATACTGATTTACCAGCAGGGCTTTAACATGATTTACCCGCTTTTCTACCAATTGTAAGTTGTAAGAAATGTCTCCAGTATTGTCCGCAAAACCCGAAAGCGTGATGTAGAATGCTGGCTGGGCTTCCAGAATAGCAACAACAGCCTCCAATTTCTGCTTCTCTGACTCCTCAAGTTGGTCCCGGTTAATACCAAAATAAACTTCTTTTTTGGAATTAGGAAGCCCAATGACAATTTCTTTGTCCAAAAATAGGGTATCTACCTTGGTCCGCCATAAACTATCCATTGGGGGTACCTGATTTAAACTTTCTAAAGGCTCGGACCTATCTGTGGAAATATCGGTAATGTTCGATTGAACCTGCAAAGTATCATTTGAGGTGGTTTGCTCACTAATCGGCTCGGATCTTTCACCGATTCTTGGTATGAATACAGGGGCGAAGGTATTAGATCGTTGATTTTGTCTATTCAAATCCGATCTAGGTCGATAAATAGTCGAAGAACGGGATTGCCGATATTCTCTCGGGTATCTGGTAGTTCTACTTCTATTTGACGGATCGGATTGCATATAAATGTTTTGTTCCCAGGGATCAGGCTGGATGTAACTGTATGGTTGAGGTTGGTTTTGATAAAGACGTTGACTTTGCGAATAGGGGAAAAAGTAGCTATCCTGATCAGTAAACTGCTCCTGAAAAGTTGGTTCGCTTCCAAGAGGATCCGACTGGTCAAATGTTTGTGAGAGCTGCCGCCAATTATCATTTTGGACAAGGGCTCCATTAAGCTGATTATAGAATTCCCGGAAATTTTGATTAAACAAAACCGTATCAAAAGTTTCATCATGACCAATTTTTTCCTCAAACATAATTCGGTCTAAACTGTCGATTCGGTTATTTCTAAATTGAATCTGATCATTTATTATAGTACGCCGGTAATTTAAGCTGTCCGCTTTTTCACTTAAACGGGTTCTATACCGATTTAGGGAATTGATGTTTTCTAGATCTTGATCGGTCGGTTCCTCTAAGTTGGCCCATTCTGAGGCTAATAGGTTAACGGAATCCATCTCGGCGTATAAACCTTCTATTGAGCGCGTATAATATTCTTCCTCCCGCTGTTCAGCAAGTAAAGCAAGGGATTCCTCAGTCTTGGCGACTCTCCAAGAGAGTAGTTCATTGCTTCTTTGAGGGGGGTTAATCTGGAAGAAATTGAAATATTGGTTGAAGGGTTGCGTAGGGACAGTAGCGGCAGCAATGGAGTCTTTTTCACGGATTTGGGTTTCTTCTTCCATTTGTGCAATGGCTTGGCTTGTAGCATAAGTCTTTCCCGGACTGACCCTGGATGCCCTAAATGCCTGCCGGGATGGCGCTAAACTGATTTTAAGGCCTGCATGGTGGTAAATGTACCAATCATTTCTCCCATTTTCATCTCCCCTCCATCTATTTTCCGCAGTTACCTCATTGGTGCCAGGCATTGCGGCATAAGCTTGAAATTCATTTGAATAGGACTCCCTATATACTCCACTCACATCGTCGAGGTAATCCGTGGAGCTGTGCCTGAAATCACTTTGAACAAATAGTTCTATTTGTTTGGCTATTTTAAACCGTACCCCCAGCCCAAGACCATAATAGAATCCCCGATTAAAATAGCCTTCCTCCGATTCCGTGTTGAGGTAGCGGAGATCTGTTTCAAATTGTCTGTTGGGAATTACCATTTCATTGGAATAATCATAAGGTAAACCAGCGTCATCGAGTAAGTCTCCAGAGACATCAAATTTAAATATTCCTGCTCCCAAAGTGAAATAAGGGGCCATAAAGGCAG
>DATHWC010000020.1:0-6359 GCA_035460985.1 Lunatimonas sp. | reverse complement strand
CAAAGCCTGTATTCTCTTTCCCCTTTGACAGTGCCTTGTTAAAAACATCTTTGAGCTCATCATACCCCTTTTTAGTAATGGCCATGTAAAGGTCCTCTTTACTTTTAAAATAAAAGTAGGTCAACCCTTTGCTGATTTTGGCTTGCTGTGCGACCTCATGCATGGTAGTATAGTGCAAGCCTTTAATAGAAAACAACCTGATGGCCGCTTCCATGATTTTTTTCTCCCTTTGTTGTCGTTCGTAGAGCCCCATATTGATTGACGTTGTTTACCGCTACAGGTAAACCAATTACTGATTTAGAATCAATCAATTAGTGGTTTACCTGTACGATATAATAATTCTTTTTCCCCTTTTGTACCAAAAGATATTTGTTTTGCAGCAATTGAAAGTCTACCACAGAAGCATTGGGATCGTTAATTTTGATTTTGTTTATGCTTACCCCTCCGCCTTGGATCATTTTGCGGGCTTCTCCTTTTGAGGAAAACACCAAATTCTCAAAGCTTAATAAATCCATTACATTCTGGAATGCAGCCAACTGTTCCCGACTTACCTCCATTAGGGGAACTCCCTCAAAAACCTGCAGAAAGGTGCGTTCATCCAAGGTTGAGAGATCTTCCAAGGATGACTTCCCAAAAAGGATTTCAGACGCTTTGATAGCCATTTCAAGTTCTCCCTCCCCATGAACCAGCAGCGTAATTTCATTGGCGAGTTTTTTTTGCAGAATCCTTAGGTGGGGGACTTCCCCATGCTGGGATTCCAATCCTTCAATACTGGCTTGATCCAACGTAGTGAAAATTCGAATATATTTGGAGGCATCTTCATCCGACACATTTAGCCAAAACTGGTAGAAGGCATACGGAGAGGTCTTTTCGGCATCGAGCCACACATTTCCGCCCTCTGTTTTACCAAATTTGGTACCATCAGCTTTGGTGATAAGTGGCACGGTAAGGGCATAAGCTTCTCCACCTTCCATTTTCCGGATTAGTTCTGTTCCAGTGACAATATTTCCCCACTGATCTGAACCACCGAGTTGAATACTACATCCTCTGTGTTTCCACAAATAATAGAAGTCATAACCCTGAATCAGTTGATAGGAGAATTCTGTAAACGAAAGCCCATTACCGTCTTCCAGCCTTCGTTTCACGCTGTCTTTGGCCATCATGTAATTGACGGTGATATACTTCCCAACATCCCTAATAAAATCCAGAAAGGAAAATTCCGCGATCCAGTCGTAATTGTTAACCAATTCTGCTTTATTTGGAGTATCATCCTCAAAGCGAAGAAATTTGGCTAGCTGCTTTTGAATGCAGTTTATGTTATAATCCAGCGTGTTTTTGTCCAATAGGTTCCTTTCCGAAGATTTAAAGGATGGGTCGCCTATCATTCCTGTAGCCCCCCCGAGAAGTGCAAACGGCTTATGGCCAGCCCGCTGAAAATGCACCAGCGTCATCACGCCCACCATATGGCCAATATGAAGCGAATCAGCAGTAGGGTCAAAACCTAAATAGGCAGCTCCCATCCCACTCTTCAGGTGATCAGCTAACCCCGGTGTCATGTCCTGTAACATGCCCCGCCATTTCAATTCCGCTATAAAATCAGTCATTTTTCGGTAGTTCTTTTTCTTATGAAGCTGCAAATATAAGGTTTGGTGGATAAGGAAGGAAAAAAATAGGGGATATTGCCATTAGACTTCCAATTTTATCATGCAGAAATTCTTCAACCGCAGGAAATTTCATCGAATATTTCTATATTGTAACACTAACTGATTAACCCAATGAAGAACCTGTATTTCTTTTTAATAATATGTTTCGTGAGTAATATTCCCGCTTACAGCCAAGCGTTTGTTCCCAATTATGATGAAACTATGATCCCATCCTACACCCTTCCCAATGTTATTGCGTTCGAAGATGGTAGTGTTATCACAAATGTAGCGGATTGGGCAAGGCGCAGGGCAGCGATTCTTGATGTTTTTTCCAAAGAGGTATACGGAGTAAGCCCGGAGTGGGACGGAGAGATTACCGCCACCGAGGTTTCATCGGTTGAAAGTGGTAATATTATTCAGAAGGAGATAAAACTTACCCTCCAACGAAAAGGCAAGAAGGTGGATCTGTATATGCTACTATTCCTTCCAAGACAAGGAACCCCTGCTCCAATATTTCTTGGATTAAATTTCTACGGAAATCATACGTTGTCTGATGATAAACAAGTGTTGGTAACCCAATCTTGGATTAGGGATAATAAAGATTTAGGTATAGAAAACAACCGGGCTTCAGCCCAAAGTAGAGGAATGCGCACTGCGAACTGGCCCGCAGAAGAAATAGTTGGAAGAGGGTATGGGCTGGCTACCCTGTATTATGGCGATATTGACCCAGATTATGATGATGGATTTCAAAATGGAGTGCATGCACTTTACGATCATAAGCGCGACGAATCTTCTTGGGGAAGCGTTGCGGCATGGGCGTGGGGGCTTTCCCGGGTAATGGATTACCTAGTTACCCTTCCAGAAGTAGATGCCGATAAAGTGGCAGTGCTGGGACATTCTCGGTTGGGAAAAGCGGCTATTTGGGCGGGCGCAACGGATCAACGTTTTTCGATGATTATATCAAACAACAGCGGTTGTGGCGGAGCGGCCCTTTCCCGAAGGCGTTTTGGGGAAACCGTAGGTCGTATCAATACTTCTTTCCCCCATTGGTTTGCCGACAATTTTACCCAATATAATGGGCGGGAGGACGAACTCCCCGTTGACCAGCATCAATTGCTAGCTACCTTGGCGCCAAGACCATTGTATATCGCCAGTGGTGAGGACGATCAGTGGGCCGATCCAAGGGGAGAGTTTTTGGGAGGCGTGGAAGCTTCTCCGGTGTATGAACTTTATCAAAAAACAGGAATGCCAACGGCTGCATTCCCTCAAGTCAATCATCCTGTCATGGGACATATTGGATACCATGTCCGTAGTGGGGGGCACGGCCTGCTTGGCTATGACTGGCAGCAATTTTTGAAGTTTGCGGATATGCACTGGAAGTGAGGTTTTTTGGAAATTTAAGTTTTTCAGATTGTTCCGATAAAGACCCCCATGACAGTTTGAAGTAACTAACAGGTTTTTTTATACATTAAAATACTACGATTATGGGCAATAACCAATCCAAAATCACAGAAACTCCCCCACAGGAAGTACTGGAGGAAACGGAAGAACTGAATCAGGTGTTGGATGTCACACTTCCTTTCAAAAAATTAGATCATAATATACTCATTGGCACCTGGAATATTCGTGCGTTTGGTGGGCTGACCGAAAAATGGGCGGCCGAACACAGTGACTCGCCTAAACGTGACCTCCAATCGTTGGTAGTCATTGCGGCAATTATTTCCCGTTTTGACATTGTGGCCATTCAGGAGATCAAAGGAAATTTAAAAGCCTTTCGCCATATGTTGAAACTTCTTGGAAACCACTGGAGTTTTATTTTGACGGATGTCTGTGGAGGATCAGAGGGAAATGATGAAAGGCTGGCATTCCTATTTGACACCCGAAAGGTAAAGCTCTCTGGACTAGCCTGCGAATTGGTGGTGCCTAATGAAAAAATAGAAAGCATTCAAGAGGGAGCCTTCTCCCGACAATTTGCGAGGACGCCCTATGCAGTAGGGTTTAAGGTGGAGGATAAAACTTTTGTTTTGGTGACCCTGCATGTTCTTTATGGCAAGCGGGCAAGCGACAGAACCGGCGAGTTGGAAGGGATAGCCCAGTGGCTGAAAAATTGGGCCACTGACATGAATTCCTTTGACCAAAGTCTTATTGTATTGGGAGATTTCAATATCGATAGAAAGGGGGACCCCAGGTATCAGGCATTTACATCAACAGGCCTGCAAGTACCCTTGGATTTGGAAGCTGTAAGGCGGACAGTTTTTGATAAAAACACCACGTATTATACCCAAATCGCATGGTTTGAAAATCAGCAACACCTACCTGAGCTTTCAATCAAATACCTGCAAGGAGGAGTATTTAATTTCGGTCCCCATGTATTGAAGAACAGGTCATTGACCCCTATGCAGCTTTCTTGGAGGATTTCCGACCACCTGCCATTATGGGCGGAGTTTTCCACAAGATGCTGATTTTGCCCAAAGTTTAAATATATTAGGGAATAATTTTGAAATAGTCGTGGTATGGTAAAACAGCTTTTGGTATTGGCATTCATCCTTGTGTTTGGAACAGCTTGTGAAAACAGGTCCAAAGAAGATGCGGAGCCAAGCATGAAAATTAACCAATTACAATTTATTGGCAGTCATAATAGCTATAAGTTAGCGATAGAACCGAATCTTTTGAAACTCCTGATCGATACTGATTCAGCAGCTATGAAGGGATTGGATTACAGCCATATTTTACCTTGGGACCAGCTTGAATTAGGCTTACGGGTCCTGGAATTAGATGTCTTCCATGATCCGGAGGGAGGCCGATTTTCAAATCCAAGAGGACATGCTTTTCTCCTGCAACAGGGATTAACGATTGAACCATACGCTGACCTCCCGAAATTTGACCAGCCGGGTTTTAAAGTCATGCATGTACAGGATATTGATTTTAGATCCCATTTTCCCCTTCTTAGGGATTACCTGGAAGAACTGAAAGCATGGTCTGACCTTAACCCAAACCATTTGCCCATATTCATCACCGTCAACGCCAAGGATCAGAATTTCCCCGACCGAGGCTTGACTGAGGCTTTGCCGTTTGATTCCGAGGCTTTTGACCTGTTGGAAAAAGAAATTCGGGGAGTTTTACCGGAAGAGAAATGCTTTACACCTGCCCAATTAAAAAGAAACCATGGATCGCTGTCTGAGGCGGTTCAGACTGCTGGATGGCCTGATCTGAAAGACATCCATGGTAAATTTGTTTTTGTTTTGGATGAAGGCGGCGAGAAGATGGACGCCTACCTTCAAAATGACCCATCCTTGGAAAAAAGTGTGTTTTTCGTAAACGTACCAGCAGATAATCCTCTGGCAGCAATTATGATACTTAACGATCCTGTGAGAGATCAGGAGAAAATCCAAGGTTTGGTCAAAAAAGGTTTTATAGTAAGGACTAGAGCAGATTCAGATACCCGGGAAGCTAGAACCAACGATAGGAACAAAATGGATCAGGCATTTAGCAGTGGTGCCCAGCTGATCAGTACGGACTATTACCTGCCTGACGACAGGATTAATTCTGAATATCAAGTCATCTTTCCCAATCAATCCTACGTGCGATTAAATCCGTTGATAGAATCCGTGTATCCTACCGATATTTCAACAATTGAACGTCAATCAGAAGTAGTACCGTTATCTACTGTGGATTTTAAAGTTGCAATGGAGCATAAATATGGAACGGTATTGGATGTGAGGACAGACGAGGAAGTGAGTGGAGGTTGTCTGGAAAATGCCATACAGGCAGATTTTCTTTCCGACCAGTTCGAGGATCGTATTAAATCACTTGAAAAATCAGAACCGATTCTGGTATACTGTAAAGTTGGTGCTAGAAGTGCCAAGGCTGCGGATAAGTTGATTGCCCAAGGATTTAAAAAGGTATATCACTTGGAAGGGGGCATAGACACCTGGGTTTCATCAGGGGAAAAAATAGTGGAATACCTTCCCCGTTAAACTAATAATTGAATTGATTTTTAACCTTTGACTTCTATTTTGTGGAAAAAGATATTCATTTGGCCATCATCAAAGAGGACCCTTGGCTGGTTCCTTACAAGGAAGAAATACTGCAACGGTTTGTAAGGTTTCAACGAGCCCTTTTGGAAATAGAACTGGCAGAAGACAGTCTGATGGACTTTGCCACGGGCCACCACTTTTTTGGTATCAACAAGGATGTGGAACGAAATGGCTGGGTCTACAGGGAATGGGCACCGGCAGCACAGGCACTATTTTTAATAGGCGATTTCAATCAATGGGACCGAAGTTCCCATCCCTTGGAGCGCAAAGAGTGGGGGGTGTGGGAAATTTTTTTGTCGGCTGCGGAATACAGCCAATCGTTTGTGCACCAAAGTCTGATCAAAGTCCATGTGGTTGCCGCGGATTCAGCGTTGGACCGTATTCCAGCTTACATCACCCGGGTCGTTCAGGACGAAGAAAGCAAGGATTTTTCCGGTCAACTTTGGTTTCCAGAAACGGAATTTGAGTGGACAGATAAAAAGTTTTCCCCAAAGAAAGCCTTATCGGCACCGCTGGTTTATGAATGCCATGTGGGTATGGGGCAGGAGAAAATGGGGTTGGGAACCTATAGGGAGTTTGCTGACCTAATCGTGCCAAAAATAAAAAAAAATGGCTATACAGCTATTCAACTGATGGCTGTCATGGAACATCCCTATTATGGGTCCTTCGGATATCATGT
>DATHWC010000019.1:0-15828 GCA_035460985.1 Lunatimonas sp. | reverse complement strand
CCCGTAATTATTGGTGCGATGATTTTGGCTCCATTAATGGCCCCCATCATATCTATGGCTATGGGGGTTTTAAGACAGGACCGCAAGCTTATCGTTGGCAGCTTTCAGGCCATTTTGTGGGGGATGTCATTTGCATACCTATGTGCGGTATTTATCACATGGCTTACACCGCTAAATATTCCCAATGATGAAATAATGGCCCGGGTCCGGCCCAATTTGTTAGATCTAGGTGTGGCGGTAGGTTCAGGAGTTGCGGGTGCCTATGCTCATGCCAAGGAAGAGGTAGCTAAAACCTTGGCTGGCGTTGCAATAGCCGTGGCCTTGGTGCCTCCGCTGGCGGTTTCCGGAATTGGGTTGGGTTGGGGTGATTGGGGTATTTTCTCAGGAGCCTTGCTATTGTTGATGACAAATCTGGCCGGTATGGTCTTGGCGGCTGCCATGGCCTTTCTGTTTTTAGGATTCAGTCCATTTAGGTTGGCGCGAAAAGGGATTTTATATGCGTTGTTTATAGTAGGATTGATCAGCATGCCTCTTTTCTTTGGATTTATGGATATGGTGAAGGAAAAAGCAGTTATCTCCGAGCTCAACGGCCACCGCATTGAAAAAGTAATACTTCGGGATATTTCAGTTCGGCAGGTGAGGCCACTGAGACTGGCTATCAAACTGGTTGCCGAAGAAAATCTGGACCAACAACAGATCCTAAAAATAAAGGAGGAGATTGAAAGGTTGTTAGAAGAAGAGGTAGAGTTGGAGGTTACGGTGGGACTTAAGGTTTATTGAGTTTGAAGAAAATTAATGAATAAAGGACACAATTAAAAGTAAGGAAAGCTTTGTTGAAGGGAAGTGGGCCGCTTATATTTATCAGAGATCACAATGAATCAGGGAATGATTAAAACATATAGGCATCCCCCACTATCCAGCACGAACGGTTTCTTTTTGGGATTCATGTTTGAAATTTTAGTTATTTACAGGTAAAATTTATAATTTTAAGTTTACTACACACGATATAACCTAATCAAGAAATGAAAAGAAAAGCAACAGCTATTTGGAAAGGAACCGGACTCGAGGGAAAAGGCACGCTTTCTGCACCCAGTGGTTTTTTTAATGAAACTCCCTATTCAGCCAAAACCCGCTTTGAAAATGAAGACGGGAAAGCCGGAACCAATCCGGAGGAACTAATTGCGGCGGCACATGCCGGATGCTTTAATATGGCATTAAGTTTCCAGATTGCCGGAGCAGGAAAAACAGCCGACGAATTGCATACTGTGGCCACTGTTTCAATCGAAAAACAGGAAGCAGGATTTGCCATTACGGGCATCGTCTTGGATCTAAAGGGAAAAGTACCAGGAATGGATGAGGAACAGTTTACCAAATTGGCCAATGTGGCAAAGGAAAACTGTCCCGTCAGCAAAGCGCTTCACGCAGTACCCATCAGCCTAAAAATCTCCTTTTCATCTTAATTGATAGCACAAATGCGTATTAAACCTGTCCGGGTATTTCCGGACAGGTTTTTTTTTGTGATTTTTGGTCATTCTTCTTCTTAGTCGGTAACTGCCTTTTTTCAACAATAAACTGCTTTTTTTACTTAGTGGGCCCAGCTTTCAATTTGCACCATGCATTTAAAGCACTTTTAGGTCAACAGATTCCATTTAAATCATTTCTTTATTGCAGACAGAATGAATAATAATATATTTGTCGGATGTTAAAAATTTAAATCTTTCTTTAACCAGTCATTATGGAACAAGTATTTCTTTATTTGGTCCCCGTTCTGGGGATTATTGGCCTTCTGGTGATGGCTGTAAAATCGGCTTGGGTAAGCAAACAGCCTGCCGGAGAAGAGAATATGGTGGAGTTAGCCGGGTATATCGCCAAAGGAGCCATGTCTTTTTTGAAAGCAGAATGGAAAGTAATGTTTTATTTTGTCGTGATAGCAGCCATTATCTTGGGATGGTCCGGCACCTTGTTAGAGCATTCCAGTCCGGTGATCGCTATCGCATTTTTGATAGGGGCAGTTTCTTCCGCTTTTGCCGGATATCTCGGTATGAAAATAGCCACCAAAGCCAATGTAAGAACTACGCAGGCGGCCAAAACCAGTCTGAAAGACGCACTAAATGTTTCATTTACAGGAGGTTCTGTAATGGGATTAGGTGTTGCCGGGTTGGCTGTACTGGGAATGGGCTCATTGTTTATTGTATTTTATTACATGTTTGTTACCTCCCAAGGCGGAGACGTCAACGGGCATGAAATGGTTACCGCACTGGAAGTCTTGGCGGGCTTTTCTTTAGGTGCTGAATCGATTGCGCTATTTGCCCGTGTAGGTGGGGGTATTTACACCAAAGCGGCAGACGTTGGAGCTGACTTGGTAGGAAAAGTTGAAGCAGGCATTCCTGAAGATGATGTGCGTAATCCGGCGACCATTGCAGATAACGTCGGTGATAACGTCGGTGACGTTGCTGGTATGGGAGCCGATTTGTTCGGATCGTATGTGGCCACCATTTTGGCATCCATGGTATTGGGCAGGGAAATTATTTCCGATGACAACCTTGGAGGCATTGCTCCCATTCTACTTCCATTAGTAATTGCTGGCATGGGCTTGATTTTTTCGATTGTAGGTACCGTTTTCGTGAAAATTGCTGATGACAACGGAAGCGTGCAAAATGCGCTGAATAAAGGAAATTGGATTTCGATGATACTGACGGTTGCAGCATCTTATTTCCTGATAGATTATATGTTGCCCGAGGGGGAATTGGTTATGATGCGTGATCAAACGGTAGTTTTTACCAAGATGGGTGTTTTTGGTGCTGTTTTTATCGGATTGATCGTTGGAGCTTTGATGAGTATCATTACAGAATACTACACGGCAATGGGCCGAAGACCTGTTAATTCCATCATCAAACAGTCTTCGACCGGCCATGCAACAAATATAATCGGCGGTTTGGCGGTTGGCATGGAATCCACTGTTTTGCCTATACTGGTGCTTGCTGGAGGTATATTTACTTCCTATTTGGCGGCAGGGCTTTACGGTGTTGCCATAGCTGCAGCTGGTATGATGGCAACTACTGCCATGCAATTGGCTATCGATGCTTTTGGGCCTATTGCCGACAATGCGGGCGGTATTGCAGAGATGGCCGGTTTGCCCAAAGAAGTTAGGGAGAGAACAGATATTTTGGATGCAGTCGGAAATACTACGGCTGCTTCCGGTAAGGGTTTTGCCATTGCCTCCGCGGCACTAACCGCATTGGCATTATTTGCCGCTTATGTAGGTATCGCGGGAATTAATTCAATTGATATTTATAAAGCGGATGTGTTGGCTGGCTTATTTGTTGGTGCCATGATTCCATTTATATTTTCTTCCCTGGCCATTGCTGCGGTCGGTAGGGCTGCGATGGATATGGTCAACGAAGTTAGAAGGCAATTCAAAGAGATTCCGGGAATCATGGAATACAAGAATAAGCCGGACTACGAAAAATGTGTTGAGATTTCTACCAAGGCCTCCATTCGGGAAATGGTTGCCCCCGGAGCCATTGCCTTATTATCACCTATAGTAGTGGGCTTTTTATTTGGACATGAAGTCTTGGGTGGTTTTCTCGCTGGGGTCACTGTTTCCGGTGTGTTGATGGGTATTTTCCAAAACAATGCCGGAGGTGCTTGGGATAACGCGAAGAAGTCCTTTGAAAAAGGAGTGGAGATAAATGGTGAGATGTATTACAAAGGCTCTGAACCGCATAAGGCCTCCGTTACGGGTGATACGGTCGGTGATCCTTTCAAGGATACCTCTGGCCCTTCTATGAATATTTTGATCAAACTGTCATCTATAGTCTCTATTGTAATTGCTCCGTTCATTCCGGGAGTTAGTCCATTGGGAATTGCTACAAATCCTACAAATACTCCCGTGGAGAAAATTGTCCATGTAGACCCCAATCCGGTAAAGGCTGTGGAAATACTTAAAGTCAATTAATTCTTCAATCAATTTCGTGAAAACAAAAAAGGCTGTCAACAGACAGCCTTTTTTGTTTGATCCTAATATCTTCTGTATCAATCTTCAAGAGTATGATATCTGTTTAAAATTTTGTATTTAAACCTTGTTTATATCTTTCTGTTGTGTTTATAATCCCATTGCTAGGTTTTTTTATATTAAAATAATTTTATTCCACCAATATATTGTCTTTTATTGTCTTGTATTATGACATATCTGATTCTGAGTTATTTTTATACGGTATAATTCATAATTTGTTTAATTTTTATATTAAATTGCTTTGAAACCATACAGGTACAAACTAAGTTTATGCTATTGGTTTGAAAACAAGGCTTTTGTAGAGCCTTTTTCAAACAATAAATTCATTATTAACCAAAACGATAAGTGCATGAAAAAAGGCTATACCAAATTTTTGGTAATCTGTTTGCTCTGCTTATACTCTGTTGCCCAGCTCTGGGCTCAGGATCTAAGTGTGACAGGAAAGGTAACCTCCCAAGATGACGGGAGCCCGCTTCCGGGAGTAAGTGTATTGGTTCAGGGTACCACTACCGGTACAGTGACAGACCTTGACGGGGCGTATTCCATATCTGTTCCTGCGGGGACCGATGTATTGGAGTTTAGTTATATTGGCTTTAAACGCCAGTCAGTTCAAATTAGGGATAGGAGTACGGTCAATGTGGCCTTGGTTCCCGATATTTCTCAATTATCAGAAGTGGTTGTGACTGCGTTTGGTATTGAACAGGAGAAAAAATCCCTTATTTCCGCCACTCAGGAGGTAAAAGGAAGAGAACTGTTTCTATCCCGGGAACCAAACATGGTGGATGCGCTGAATGCGAAAGTCGCCGGAGTGCAGGTGACCCGACAGGGAGGTTCCGCAGGAGCAGCGTCCAGTATTGTGATTCGGGGAATGTCTTCCATATCTGGAGAAAACCAGCCCTTATTCGTCATTGACGGTGTGCCTATTGACAACAGCTTCCGGTCCACGTCTAGATCATCGAGTGTAGATGTACCTAACCGGGCCATTGACATCAACCCCAATGACATTGAATCCATCAACGTACTAAAAGGCCCCGCTGCAACCGCATTATACGGCCTTCAGGCAGGCAGTGGTGCGGTGATCATTACCACAAAGAAAGGCTCCCGAACTGAAACTCAGAACGTGGCAGTTAATTTCTCTTCCAATTTATCAGTAGACCGGATCATGAATAATTTTCCCGGTCAAATGACCTACGCCCAAGGCGATCGCGGCCTTTATACGAGAGGGACCTTTGGCCATTTTGGTCCTCCATTGAGTACATTAAGATTTGATGGTTCTCAGCATGCTTTGGACAATCCCCGGGGTAATTTAGTAGATATGAATGACCCCTCTGCTATCGCAAGTGAGGAAATGATGCCTGTCAATAATCAGGATGCCTTCTACAGGGATGGAGTTACATGGGACAACAATATCAGTGTTTCGGCCGGAAATAAGCATAGTTCGTTTTTCTTATCCGCAGGGAACTATAGCCAATCCGGCATCATTCCTGAAAACCAATACAATAGAAGAACGTTCCGGGTGACTGCGGAGACCTCAGTCAATGATAAATTGAGAATTACAGGTTCTGCTTTTTACGCACATAGCACCAGTGCCCGGTTTGGGCGTGGTGACAACTTTGCCGATGTGGTGCAAGGCACGATTCGGACCCCACCCAGCTTTGACAACGCAGCTGGATATACGCTGCCGAATGGAGCTCAAAGGGCATTTAGAAATAATTCCCCGGACAACCCCTTTTGGACAGTAAATAATAATCCTTATACCGATGAGGTAAACCGGATCTTGGGTTATATCCAGGCTAATTATGATGTGACACCTTGGTTAAATATCATGTATCGCTTAGGTACGGATGTGGCATCCGACAAACGTAAGCAACAGTGGGCGGTAGGCAGCTTTGGTGGAGACGCACTTCCTGGCGGGAGAGTCCTTCAGGATACCTACAACGATCGGATATTGAATTCGGATTTAGTTATTACGGCCAAAAAGGAAGTTGGTGATTTGAATCTGAACTGGATGGTTGGTAACAACTACTTTTCCAGAAACAATGAGCGGCAGTATTATGATGGACGAAATCTAGCCATCCCTGGTTTATATAACATTTCCAACGTTCAAAGCAACCTGGTTCAGATTCAAAACCTAGATCGGAAAAAAACAGGGGCCGTATTTTCCAGGGTTTCCGTCGATTATAAAAACTACCTGTTTTTGGAAGTAAATGGACGCCAGGAATGGACCTCAACCTTACCTGTTCCAAACAATGCGTTCTTCTATGGCTCTGTTGGTTCTGGGTTTGTCTTTTCAGAGGCCTTCGATCTAGATGAAGGGTTTTTCTCGTTCGGTAAATTGCGGGCGGCATATTCCGAAGCGGGCAGGGATACTGATCCTTACAGAGATAGGACCTATTATAATAGAGCTACCGTATCCGGTGTTTGGGGTGGAGGTTTGGTCTTTCCCCTTCCAAGCAACGTAGGCGCAGTTGCTCTATCAACCAGTGCCGGAAATCCAACCCTAAGGCCTGAGCGAAACAAAACATGGGAACTTGGTGGAGAATTTAGATTCTTCGACAACCGCCTAGGATTCGACGTCACCTATTATCGGGAACGAAACATTGATCAGATCATCGGTGTGTCCGTCCCTGGAAGTACAGGATTTGCCACGCAGTTTATTAATGCCGGAACTATCGAAAACAAAGGATGGGAAATTGTAGCCAATGCATCTCCGATCACTGGTAGGGAATTGAATTGGGACATGCTGTTTAATTTTTCCCGAAACAGAAATATCGTGCTAGACTTGCCTGTTGACCGAATAGCGCTGGGAGGATTTGGGAATTTACGGCCTTCGTTGATTGAGGGAGAACCTTACGGTGTATTTTATGGTACCGGGTTTCAACGGGATAGCCAAGGTAACGTAGTTATTGGAGCCAACGGCTACCCATTGCTTGCCCAGCCATCAGATGCCAACCCCTCTGGCGAAGTGCGGTTGGGAGACCCTACACCTGACTTTTTGCTGGGTATACGCAACAACCTGAGCTACAAAAATTTCCTATTGACATTCCTTTGGGATATACGTGTGGGGGGAGATGTGGCAAACGTCACTGCCAATTGGATGCGTGCACAAGGGGTTGCCGAATCAACTACCGACCGGGGAAGTCTCGTAGTATTCCGGGGCGTTATGGCTGACGGAACGCCAAATACGACACAGGTTTTGATTGATGACACCAATTATTACAACGCAAATACGGGCAATAGAAATATTGCGGAGCGGTTTATAGAAGACGGATCCTGGGTGAGGTTGCGGGACGTAACGCTTTCCTATTCCTTTCCGAATGCACTTGCAAACCGACTCAAAATGAAGAGCCTCAATTTGAGTGCATATGGTAGAAATCTTCTGCTGTTTACCGGTTACTCCGGCGTGGATCCGGAGACCAACCTGTATGGTCCAAACAGTTCCCTCGGTGTGGATGCCTTTGGTACGCCTACGACACGCAGTGCGGGCTTGAGTTTGACTGCTGGTTTTTAAGATGTATTCTCTATAAAGAAAGAACATGAAATCGAGCATGGCGAAAACGCCACACAGAGGGATGATTATCCAACATGCGAGATTCCATCTGACCTTTGAAAAACAAAATATAAACAGATGAACTTACAAATAAATATAGCAAGAACCATTTTTGCATTCACCGCTTTGATATGGGTAACTTCCTGTGAATTGCAGGAAGCAAACGAGAACCCCAATGCAGTTGGGGAGGTAAATGTGAATGTATTGTTGCCTGCAACGCAAGCTAATATGACTTGGGCAATTGGCGACTTTGCCTCGCAGTCGGCAAGTTCCTTTGTCCAATATATGACCGGAACATTAAACGTTCAGTTTAATATTTCTACCTATGGATATCTTCCGGCTAATTTCCAGACAACTTGGAACAATCATTACTATGCCGGTGCGATGACAGATCTCAAAACCATCATCAATTTGTCAAGCGAACCGGGAGGATCTGCGCATTACCGGGGTGTTGCCAAAATACAGATGGCGATACTTCTGGGTTATCTGGTTGATTTATGGGGTGATGTGCCCTTCTCCCAGGCCTTGGATTTGGATGGTTTTCCCCAGCCCTCCTATGATTCGGGAGCCGAATTGTACGAGCAAGTATTCCGGATGCTGAATGAGGGAATAGCTGACTTGTCCGGAGAAAGCACCTTTTCTCCCGCGCAGAATGACCTAGTATTCCCAGCTGCCAATGAGACAGCATGGAGAACTAATTCAAGACCAAGATGGATCAAATCCGCCAATGCGTTTAAAGCAAGGTTTCACAATCATTTAAGTAAAGTTGACCCTTCTGGCTCCGCGCAACAGGCACTGCAAGCCATTCAGGATGGAACTTTTGTCAACAATGCGGAGGAGATGAAGGTCTCGTTTGGTAACACGCCCGACGCCGCCGGACCTTGGTTTGGGTATCTATTGGGGTCCTTTGGGCAAAACAATATTTCCGTTACCCAAGAATTTATCGACCTTCTGGAGGATAGGGTAGAAGTCGGAACGGATGATCCCCGATTGGAATTTTATGTCAGCAGAAATAGTAACGGAGAATATGTAGGTACCCCCAACGGCGGTACAACCGTCACTAACAGGTCCGTTTTAGGCCCCTATGTAAACTCAGCGCAGGCCCCTACCAACATCATCACGTATGCGGACGTAAAGTTTATTGAGGCGGAGGCGAATTTCCGCTTGGGTCAATTTGACGCAGCCGCTACCTCTTTCAACGACGCTGTAAAAGCATCTATCCTCCAGGTGACTGGAGCGGCAAATGCCTCCTATGAGGCACAGTTTGCAAGTGAGACTGGTACTACTATGCAGGTGGACGGATTGGAAAAAATCTTTACCGAGAAATATATTGCGATGTTTTTACAGACAGAAGCCTGGGCAGATTGGAGAAGAAGCATTCCAGCAGGTGCCCCTGCGACTACTTCCGGAATTCCTAACCTGCTTCCGGCTCCGGGGAACTCAACAGATGACGCTTTTCCGCGAAGGTTCCTGTATCCTCCTTCCGAATTGGACAACAATTCCGCCAACATTCCGGAGACCTCCCTACTGGCAAAGGTGTTCTGGGACTTGTAATATTCACATAAGATTTAAATCAACATGAAATCGAGCATGACGCAGACTGCTTACAGAGGGATGGTTATTGCGAAATTCCATATGACCGCTGAAAAAAAATTTAAACATATGAAAATTCAAAGCTACATATTCAGTTTCTTACTACTCATTGGTTTTACAGGATGTTTCAATGAGTATGATGAAGGTTATGATTTGGTTGGCAGGGTGGCTACCATTCCAGTGCTCACTCTTTCGCAGACAGAAGCGGTGCCAGGAACGAGTGTAACTGTCAATTTCAGGTATTATTCCGAACACGAGCCCGTTTCGGAACTTAGACTGATTCAGGTCTTGAATGGTGAACGGACGACAGTGTCTACGAAAGCTATTTCCGGTCATAACCTACGGGATTCATACGAAGACAGCTTTTCCTACACAGTCCCTGCACTTAGTCCTACTACAGTGACACTCCGGGTGGAAGTAGTTACTGCCAACTCCCTCGCAAATGGGAGGCAGGCGAATTTGACCGTAGTCGCAGGTGATTAAAAAAAGGAAGGGCGAAATGCTCTTCCTTTTTTGTTTTTAGAGGTATTTTAACTGTAGTTATTTAATTTTACTACCGACCTAATGCATACCCCTACAAAGTGCTAACTTATTCTAATTGCTATATGGGAATTTGCCTGAAACTCGGAGGACTGAAGTTTTCATTTTGGCCCAGTGAGAGATTCCTTGGTATAGCTACCTGTGATTTACCATGCCGGGGTAAAATTCACCCCAAACACTCCGCCAGCCCATTGTCTCTGCCAAGGAACCGCATAGAAAGCTTCCACAATCAGGTAACCAAGTAAATTGGCCCTAAGCGAGGCCCCCGTACTTGCCACCGGCCGTCTTACCAACTCTAATTCACCAGTTTGACCTACCGGTGGGTTGACAAGTCCCCGATTATCCCAGGCCATTCCTGAATCCACAAATAATGACAGTTCGGTAGGTAGAAACTGGGATTTCAGCATGGACAACCGTTCAGGCCCGGAAAGGGGGTATCGGACCTCAAAATTTCCAACCATGATCTTATTGCCTATAAGCTGGTTAATGGCAAATTCACCTGCCATATTGATATTGTTTTGGATAAATGAATTGCCTGTGAATCCTCTAACCAAAGTGGGCTGCCCAAGGTATAACGGTGGGAGTATGTCCCTCTGCACGTCCTGCCCATATCTTCCGAAATGGTAGAGGCGCGTGGCGAAGGTGAATGGAGACATCCTAAAATACCTCCTGTAATCTGCTAATGCGGTATAAAAATTGGTTGCCCCAAAATACCTTTCCACGTCAAATCTAAAGCGTGTACCCATTAGTGGGCCTACGGTTCCAAAACTCGTATTGTCCCCCACATAGGCTAAGTTTACTTGTCCTACATTGAATCCGGGGGGAGAAGGTTCCCTGGCTCTCCGTTCGCCTACCAATCGCCCCTGATGATAGTAATTGTTGATTCTGTCCACTCTGAAGTGATAACGGGTTAGCGATAAGCCTCCCTCAAACCTTAAGGATCTGGAAATCGGATAAATCCCAAATCCCCCTAACCGGGTCTCAAAGTTTCTTATCAAGTCAATCGCGTTGTTTAGCACAGGGATCTGTTGGTCTTCCACGGTGAGAGAATCCAAAAAAAGACTGGTAGTGGCAGATTGATAGGGGATATGGGATAGGAGACCTCCCCAATATATTGGTTTTTTCCGGTTTACGTAGGCTCCCTGAAAGCCTATATCGAAGATTTCTCCGTTAAGTGATACAGCCGAGAATAATTGGTGATTTCCGAGTATATCGCTGAAAATTGCATTTACCCCGCCAGCTAGTCCTGTTGCATAGGTTCCCCCCACCATGCTTATTTCCCCGGTATTCCCTATATAATCCAGTTGGAATTTCGGTTTGAAGGTTTTTGGCATGATATCTTGCTCCTGAATAGTAAAGCTTTTATTCAAGGAATCCAATCTGTCCCATTTCCTTACTATGGGCAAGCTATGGGCAGGTGGTAGGGTGCCGGCCCTTTTGTCTACGTTTTTACCATCTGAATTTTTATACGTGACATAAAAATCAGCAGGATCAGCTCTATAAATATGGTATTTCCCATTTTTGTAAAGCGAGTAGGCCATCAGCCCATTGTCCCTAGCCACGGATAGTGCGGGGGACCAATTGGTAATTCCGGATATGCCAGTGAAGTAGCTGGTGAGTCGGTACATTTCATCCCTTACCAGGCTATATTCATACAAATCCCTGAACCCATCCGCATTGGATAAGAAGTAAATCATGTTCCCATCCACGCTGAATTGGGGATTCATGTTGTCCGCACCAGGGAAAACGTCCAGCACCGTAACGTCATGGGAATGAAAGTCCAACAAACAGATGTTGAAACCCTGATACTGGAACCCATGGGTGTCGACAGGGGTCTTCCGGTCTGAGGCGAAAGCAATCCAGTTGCCATCAGGTGACCAGGTTGGCTGAATGTCGGAATGTGGGTCATTGGTCAGTTGGGTGAGTTGCTTTTGGTGAATATCGTACATGTATAGATCGGATTGTCCCTCTTTCAACCCTGTCATTAACATGTACCTTCCATTAGGCGACCATGAAATATAGTTGAATGCCTCCAGATCAGGTATTGCAATTTCCTGCAGGGTAGCTCCGGTTCGCACATCCACTACCACAAGTTGGTTCCTCCCTTTACTGTAAATGGTATAGGCAAACCGTTTGCTGTCGGGAGAGAATGTCCCGACAGATTCAATAAAGTTAAAGTCATCCACGTGCATGGCTTGCAGGTGGGTAGTGAGCTTTCGCACAATACGACCGGATTTCACCTCCACCAGAAAAATATCTACCGAAAGCAGCTCTTTTTCAGAAACAAAAGCCATGTAACGGGCATCTGGACTATATACAGGAGAAATATTGATGTTTCCCGCATTTTCTGGATGGAACCACCTCACGCCCATTACCTCCGTGGTGTCCTGGATATAAGGGGAATAATAGGACTTCATTTGATCTGCCCACTGTTTGGAAAATTGCTCCTCAGTGATGCCCAATACCTTTTCCAGAGCACGTTCATAGCCCAATGCGGCAGTATGGAGAAACAGAGGCCGGATGATTTCATCCCCCCAAATACCAGTGACATATGCCCAAAAGGCATGGCCGTATCTGTAAGGGAAAAATTCAAAGCTGTTTTTCAGTTGCTTTAATGTGGGAAATCTGTCATGGGCTATCGCATCTCTCATCCACATGGCGGTATGGGGATGTTCCCTTCCCAGCGACATATATTCCGCCATGCCTTCCACCATCCATAAGGGAAGGTTTCTTATGGCAGACGTAGCTAGGGTGTCTATGCTGCCAAGCATGCGGAATTGGAAGGCATGCACCATTTCATGTCCCACTACATGCCCTGTCTGGGCATGAGTGTGATTAAAGGGCATCGCCACCCTGTTTTTTAGGCTTTCTGTGACACCGCCGGTTCCTACAGATACCTCCCCGCCAATGGCCGTTGTTTGTTGGAAATCAGCATGGTTGTTATAGAAGATGATCGGGTTTCTAAGCTTAAAGGTATCCTTAAGGACAGCTAGGTGTTTTTGGTACCACCATTCATGCCATTTGGCCAATCGCTGGGCAGTGGAATCATTTTCCAGATAGTGATACAAGTCAAAATGGGGAGTTACCAGCAGCTTAGCATCGTCCGGCTTGTACTTGGGCTTATTTCTGCCAAAGTATTGGGCTTGTGATGCATGGCATACCGTTGTGAACAGGAATAAAATGATAATCCTTCTCCAAACGGTATTTCCAGAAATTACAGTTTTTAGTGCGCAAATTTCCATAACTGATAGCATGTTATAGCATTTATACCCAGAAAAACATGTAAGAAATACGTTATTAAACAGGGTTTCTCATTGGTTATAAGAATTCCTGTTCTAACATAGCCTAATACCTTACTTCGGGTGACGCGTTTATAAAATAAGGAGTTTTGCCGTCACTGATAACGATCTTGGTGGAGGGGGAAGTTGCTAAATCCGACAAGGTCTCCAGGCTGCGAAGCTCAATGATCTCTCTAGTTAGGCCTTCTGCCATGATCATTTGCGCATCACGTTTTCCCTCTGCTTCAATACGTCTTCGCTTGGCCTCCATCTCCTCTTTTTGCAACACAAACTCCATCCGCTGGGCCTCTTGGTCGGCAGTGAGTTTGTCCTCAATCGCCCTGCTCAAACCTGCCGGCATTCGGATACTTTTCATTAATACAGATTCAATGATAAATCCCCTATGACCCAATACTTCAACCATTCTATCCTGAATGGCTTGTTCTATAGTGCCCCGCTTGGCCGTATGCATGTCTTGGGCAATAAATCGGGCAGAAATGTCCGCGGCAGCAGACCGAAATACAGGTAAAATCATGTCTTCTTCATAATTTATACCTACTTCGGTAATGATCTTTGGGAAATCTGATTCACGAACACGATACAAAATAGAAATCTCTGATTGTATGGTGAGTCCTTCCCTACTGGGTAAATTCAAAAATACCTCCAGGTTATTGGTTCTAATAGGTGTTTTTATAAATCTCGCAAAAACTGGGTTGTACCAGTACATTCCTGGACCGTAAGTGTGTTCGGAGAGTCTGCCGAACTTACGTTTCACTCCTACTTCTCCCTGTCTCACCACTCCCGGTGCACAGGAAGCCATCAGCATCATGATAGCTGCGGTTGCCATTAGCATCCTCTTTTTCATAATTAACACATTTTTAGTTGGCTTAATCAATTAGTTCCATATGAAAGGCGAATACTTTTACCTCCCTGGATGTTCAATTTCAGAAAACTACATGTATTATGAGTCGAGAATGCTACATAAGTCCTTAGTTTAAGATTTTACCTGTTTATATACTTATATCGTATTTTTCCCAGTAGTTTTTACGGATATTTTTTTCCTGGGTTTACGGTAAATGTTCACTTGAACATTATTTTTCTCAAAGGAATGGCTGCTGCGTATATCTTTAATTCTTTCCAAATTAACGGCAACAATTCCCAACCATTAGAAATTAG
Source organism: Lunatimonas sp. (assembly GCA_035460985.1). Classification (GTDB taxonomy): domain Bacteria; phylum Bacteroidota; class Bacteroidia; order Cytophagales; family Cyclobacteriaceae; genus Lunatibacter. The sequence continues at coordinate 1,676 of DATHWC010000019.1, read as the reverse complement.
GAGTTAATATCGATACGGGAACCAGTAAGGAAACTATTATGACCTCATTAAATTTACAGGGCTATTTATCGGGTTGAATTATTTTTCATAACGTTTTTTATGTTTATTTTGAAGCATGAACCTATCCCTTCGTAAAGCGGGTCCTCACACCCAGCATTTCTTTTTCCTTTTCCTTTTGTTATTTTCCATATACTCAAGGAATGGCTTCTGTCAAGACAACAGCGTGTTGAACGGTAAAATCATCTGCCTGGATCCCGGCCACGGAGGCACCGCGGCAATAGACAGCTACCGGGTGGGACCTACCGGGGAGCGTGAGGAATGGATCAACCTGCGTGTAGGGTTATACCTGAAAAAAATGCTGGAGAAACAGGGAGCAACCGTTCTGATGACACGGGAGGCCGATGTCCAAGTTGCGCTTGCGGATAGGGCCGAATTGGCGGTAGATCGAAATGCGGATGTTTTTATCTCGATTCACCATAACGCCACTGCCGACCGAAGCGTCAATTTTCCCATCTTGTATTTTCACGGAAGCGCAATGGAAAATGAGGCCAGTGTTTCGCTGGGAAAATTGATCGCCAAAGAATTCAGAGAAACTTTATTTGACTCGGAGGGTCCAGTAAGCTTGGTATCCGATTTCGCAATTTTTCCCAACGCTGGGGCTGGGGTTTTACGGGGAACCTATGGCATACCTTCTATATTGGCAGAGGCATCGTTTTTCTCCAACGCTGATGAGGAGAAGCGGCTGAAAAAAAAGCGGTATAATAAAAGGGAAGCAAAAGCCTATATTAATGCGCTTACCACATTTTTTGAAAAGGAAGAAATTCCTCCTATCCGAGAAAAATCCCACCCACTGACAATTCCCCCTTTTCAGGTATTCCAGGAAGCGGAACGGATGAGGCCTGAGGCCTTATTGTGGAAGGAGAATTATTTGAAAGGCAAAGAGTTGGTGGAGCAGGGAGATCCATCACTGCTTGGCGAAGCGATGGAATACTTGGATCTTTCCGTGAGATCATTTGCCGATTCCTATGTGGCTAGGGAGGTGCATATCCTGAGAAGCAAGATCCTTCAAATGCAAGGGAAAGAGGATGAGTCCGCTACGGAAGCATTACGGGCAGAGGCCTTTTATGTCCCTTTTCCTTAATAAGATTCATCTTGTATAGATAGATACAGGTCAGTCGAAGTGTTTTTCTAACTGCACCATAACCCGGCGTAGTAGGGAGTTGGTCTGGGAAATTTTCTCAGGCAGCGTTGGTGATTCAGGATTGTTTTCAGCCAAATTTTCTATTTCCCTAATCCATCGGCTTAGGTCGTCGATACGGAAATTGTCCACGCTGGGCTTCAGTTGATGGGCCAGGTTTTTGATTAGTGCAATGTCTTTTTCGGCGACTGCTTTTTCCAACCCAGAGATGGAAGATGCTGCCTGGTCCAAAAAAAGAATTATCATCTGCCGGATAAAATCCTCACTTTCTCCGCTGATTTCCTCCAAATTACTCAGGTTGTAAAGTTTTTCACTGTGTTCCTGACTGTCCATCTTTTGTTTTGTTGAATATTCGGGTGTAGGCACCAAAAATACGAATTGTTGGCAGATTCACGGTTATTTTTCAAATTAAACTTAAATTGCGCCCGAATTCAACCCAACTGATTATCCGTTACCTTTTGATTTATGACTAATTTGA
>DATHWC010000018.1:0-5637 GCA_035460985.1 Lunatimonas sp. | reverse complement strand
AATGCCTGCTATCTTTTTCCAGAAAAAGCAAGTACCCGAGCGTGATAACAGCAAAAGCTAGCAGTGCGATGAGAACTGTTCTCTTTGAGAAAGAAGTTGCGCTTTTGGTAATAGTTCGTTGTGATTCAGTTGAGGTAAACTCAATCCGGTAGCTGCCCGTTGGTATATGTAATACAACGGGATCTTCGGCTCCTTCTTGGGAATAGTATTTTTTCAGTTTCTTCCGAAGATTATAAAGATATACCCGGACCAAGGTACTTTGGGAGGGATCAAATCCGGTCTTGCCAAAGATTTCAGCTGCAATTGTTGCCTCTTTGGGAACCCGATCCTCCAAGGAACAAGTCATCAGGTATCTGAGTATATTGGCATACGTATCCGAACGACCAATAGAACGGCTTTCGATGATCTTCTCTACAAGTGCCAAATAATCATGTCCTTCCATCTTGCGGAAATTTCAATTTTTTAAATATAATCATTACTTTTAACAGTTAACAAAACTGTTTTTTAACGTCATTTGGTAAAAACTATTCCCGTATATTTGGATATAGTATTCAAACGTAATAAAACAAATCGCTTTGATGATAAACCCGAGGTATTTTCTTTTAGTAGCCATAGCTGCTTTCACCCTTTCTGGATGTGGTTGGACTCCCCCCGAAGAAATTGCCGAAGTGTACGATGACCTGCCGGAGGTGATTGACTTCAACTACCACGTAAAGCCCATCCTCTCTGACAAATGCTTTGCCTGCCACGGGCCGGATGCGGCCAATCAACAAGCCAACCTCAGACTGGATCTGGAGGAGTTTGCTTTCGCCTCATTGGAATCCAATTCCGGCAAATATGCATTCGTATCCGGCAAACCGGGAAAAAGTGAAGCCATTCTACGCATGCTTTCCAAAGATGAGGACTATATGATGCCACCACCGGAGTCTCATCTTGTTCTCGAGCCACGGGAAATCGCCATTTTAACTAAGTGGGTGGAACAGGGTGCAGCGTATAAACCGCATTGGTCCTTTCTAAAGCCCGTAAAAAATGAGCCCCCCAAGAGTCAATTCGATACTTGGGCAAAGAGTGAAATAGATCAGTTCGTCGGGAAAACATTCGAAGAACAGGGGCTTAATCCTTCCGATCCGGCTTCGAAGGAAACCCTTATCCGAAGGCTGAGCTTTGACCTGACCGGGTTGCCGCCAAGCATGGAGGAGATAAAAGCATTCGTTTCCGATAGTTCACCCAATGCCTACGATAAGCTTGTCGACAAATTTCTAGCTTCCCCAGCCTACGGGGAACGCATGGCCGCCGACTGGATGGATGTGGCCCGCTTTGCGGATTCGGACGGCTACTTAGATGACAAGCATCGGGATTTTAGTCCCTATAGGGATTGGGTGATAAAGGCTTTTAATGAAAATATGTCCTACCGGCAGTTTATCACCTGGCAGTTGGCCGGGGATTTAGTGGAAAACCCTACACAGGAAAGTATTCTGGCGACTGCATTTAACAGATTACACAAGCGGAATTCAGAAGCAGGGATAGTTTTTGAGGCATACCGCATGGAATATGTAGCTGACCGCACCCAGACAGTGGGGAAAGCCATATTGGGTTTGTCCATGGAATGTGCCCGCTGCCACGATCATAAGTATGATCCAATTAGCCAGAAGGAATATTACGAGCTGTCTGCTTTCTTCAACAGTACTAACGAAATCGGGACCGCGGTCTATGGTCCGGGGCAGGTTCCAGGTCCTTCCTTACTTCTAACCGATGAGGAGCAGGAAAAATTGCTTACCTACCTGGACGCTGAAATTGAATCGGAGGAAAAACAGGTTACAGCGGCGTCAGTTTTAGATGATTCTTCTTTTGAAGCTTGGATGGCTAAACAAGACCATGTTACCTCTGCGTTACAACAACAACTTAGACAAGGGTTGGTAAGCTATTATCCCTTGGACAAACTTGATGCTAATGGTGGTATGTACGATAGTCCAAATGCGGTTCCGGGTGGAAAGCCCATCAAGATCAAAGAACCCGATATAGCAGGCGGAGCGAAAAATAAGGGTATTTTTCTGAACGATTATACCACATTGACCTTACCGGAACGTGTAGGTTGGTTTGACCATACGGACCCATTCTCCTTATCTCTGTCCGTGTATCCGGACAAGGTGTACGAAGAAGCAGGCCTCCTCTACCACTGCGAGGATATCCGTTTGGGATTAAAGGGTTATTCCCTATATGTGGAGGATAATAGAATAAAGTTTATCATGGCCTATTCCTGGCCTACAAATGCTATCCAAGTGGAAACGGTGGAACCCATCCCCGCTAAGGAGTGGACAAATATTACCATTTCCTACGATGGCCAAGGAAAAGCCGGAGGAGTAGGGATTTATCTAAATGGAGAAAAAGTCCCAGTACTGGTAAAAGCAGACCATCTGTACAAATCCATTCTTTTCAAACCCGACATTCATACCTATGGATTTCGAGGTCTAACGTTGGGTATGAGGGATAAAATGAAAACGTTCCTCAAAGGAGGGTTGGATGAAATAGCCGTTTACAATCGGGAACTTACGGGCCTCGAAGTGATGCAACTCCAGCGAAAGGAGGCAGTAAATGGACTTTTGGCGCGGCCCAACCTTCAAGAGAATAAGGAATTACTAGTGGAATTTTACAATAAGTGGGTACTTCAAGCTGGACAAAAATCAGAACAGCGGCTAAGGGAATTAAAGAAGCAGAAGATGGCCATGGTGGAAGATATCCCGGAAATTATGGTCATGGGAGATACGGAAACGCCAAGGCCCACTTTTATTTTGGACAGGGGAATGTACAATGCGCCTACCGAAGAAGTTTTCCCCGATATTCCATCCATGGTACTTCCTTTTTCGGATGATCTACCTAGAAACAGACTGGGTTTGGCACATTGGTTTTTTGACCCCGAGCATCCTCTGACGGCTAGGGTTTTTGTAAATCGGCTTTGGCAAATGCACTTTGGGAAAGGGCTTGTAGCTTCATCGGGCGACTTCGGTAACCAGGGAAACCTGCCTACCCACCCTGAATTGCTGGATTGGCTGGCGGTTACCTTTCAGGAATCAGATTGGGACATCAAAAAAATGCACAAATTGATGGTGATGTCAGCTACCTACCGACAGTCTTCCAAAACCAACCCAACCTTATTGGAAAAGGATCCGGAGAATAACTTGCTGGCACGGGGACCAAGCTATAGGATGACCGCCGAAATGGTACGGGACAATGCCTTGGCAATCAGCGGTCTCTTGGCTAACAGGATGGGTGGACCAAGTGCCTACCCGTATCAGCCGGAAGGACTTTGGGATGAGTTGACCACCAAATCCTGGCGCTATAGGTACCAACAGGAACCCGGCGAGGGATTGTACCGAAGAAGTTTATATACGGTTTGGAAAAGAACTTCAGGTCCTCCTTCCATGCTGATTTTTGATGTGGGGGATCGGAATGAATGCTCGGTAAGGCGGCGGCAGACCAGTACCCCTTTACAAGCATTGGTGTTGCTGAATGATCCTCAATACTTGGAAGCTGCCCGGGTGATGGCTGAAAATTTATTGGAAGAAGCGCAAGCGACTGAGGAAGTGTTGGAGATCGCTTTCCGGTTGAGTGTGGGAAGAACTCCAGATGAGAAGGAACTTAGCCTCGTGAAACAATACCATCAGGAGGAAAAAGAAAAATTCACTGAAAACCGATCCGATGCCTTAGCCTACGTAGAAACAGGCAGCACGAAATTAAGGGCGTCTTCAGATCCGGTGCAAGTGGCAGCATTGGCCACGGTCATCAATGGACTGATGAACACCACGGACGGATATACCATAAGATAACGACATGCAAGATCCATTGAATCATAATTTATTTGCGGAAAGCCGGCGGGGGTTTTTGAAAAAGGCCTCCTTGGGGTTTGGTTCCATTGCCTTGGCCTCTATGTTGGGAAAGACCGGATCTTTCGCTGCTGACCAACTGATGGCTAAATCCGCCGAAGGTATTTCCGGTGGAATATTGAATGGCACCCATTTTCCCGCAAAAGCCAAACGGGTCATTTACCTTTTCCAGAGTGGAGGCCCCTCACAGATTGAAACCTTCGACTACAAACCCGAATTGGCAAAATGGCATGGAAAGGAAATACCACCTTCTGTCCAAGGAACACAGCGTAATTCAGGAATGGTGTCCGAGCAATCTACCTTTCCCCTTGTCAAGTCAATTTACGATTTTAAGCAATACGGCCAATCCGGAGCATGGGTGAGTGAGCTGTTTCCCTACACCGCACAGGTGGTGGACGATCTCTGCATCGTAAAGTCCATGATTACTGATGCCATCAACCATGAACCGGCAGTGATGTTTATGCAGACAGGTAGTCAGCTTAGCGGTCGGCCTTCCATCGGTTCTTGGCTAAGTTACGGTCTAGGCAGTGACAACGACAACCTGCCTAACTTTGTGGTGTTGCTTTCCAAAAGTACCGGGGACCAACCCCTAAATTCGAATGCATGGAGTAATGGGTTCTTACCTTCCCATCATCAGGGGATACAGTTCCGTTCCGGCAAGGACCCGGTGCTTTATCTCAACAATCCCCATGGTGTTCACGATCATGACCGCCGAAGAGCACTGGATTTTATTTCCGAATTGAATACCCATCAATTTGATCTTTGGAGTGATCCCGAGATACAGTCCAAAATCAGCCAGTACGAAATGGCCTATAGGATGCAAAACTCTGTCCCCGATGCTGTGGATATGTCGAATGAGCCTGACCATATTTATCAGTTGTATGGAGAGGATGCACGTATTCCGGGCACCTATGCCGCCAATTGTCTCCAGGCCAGAAGGTTGGTAGAACGGGATGTCAAGTTTATTCAGCTTTACCACATGGGTTGGGATCAGCATGGCAATTTGCCCAGAGGAATTAAACAACAGGCACTTAGCACCGATCAGGCTACGGCTGGTCTGATTATGGATTTGAAGCAGCGGGGTTTGTTGGAAGATACACTCGTTGTATGGGGAGGGGAGTTCGGCCGTACCAGCTTTTCCCAAGGGAGGCTCACTGCCGACAATTATGGCAGAGACCATCATCCGGGTTGCTTTACCATGTGGATGGCGGGAGCCGGCGTAAAGCCGGGCATGGTCTACGGAGAAACGGACGAATTTAGTTATAATGTATCAGACAAGCCGGTGCATGTGCACGATTTTCAAGCCACGCTTTTACATCTCTTGGGTGTGGACCATGAGCGGCTAACCTTTAAACACCAAGGGCGAAGGTATCGGTTGACCGATGTTCATGGGCATGTGGTTAAAGATATTTTAACGTAAAAAAATGACTTCCAGAAGAAAATTTCTCAAGAATACCATCTCGGGAAGTGGAGCAGTAATGGCTGCTTCTGTTTTTCCCTTTTATATCAAACCCTCCAAACCCCGGCTCGAACCGGAGATACTGGGGCATGGAGATTTTACCTATCGCATCGAGCGGGAATGGGGCAACTTGAATCCGAGTAACTATCCAGTAAACAATTGCCATGAAATGGTAATGGATAGGAAAGGTAGGTTACTGATGTTGACAGACCATCCAAAAAACAATGTCATCATTTACGATACTGCCGGAAAACTGCTGGAGGCATGGACCCTAGAATTGCCGGGTGCACATGGGCT
>DATHWC010000017.1:0-13235 GCA_035460985.1 Lunatimonas sp. | reverse complement strand
GGATACCATTCTGTCTATTTTTTTCTTAAGTTCTATCATTGCCTTTAGTAACTTTTTATTTTCTGAACCAACGCATACATTTCGGGATCTTCGATTTTCAAGGCCTCGTAAACTTTTTCAGCTTCTTTTTCAAACGGGGCCTTATCAGGATAGGATACCTGAACCCCTGCCTCCTGCAAAATCTTCATGGACTCTTCCACCGATTCTGCCCAAAGCTTATATTGGAATGTGGCGGATTCATCCGCCGCTTCTTGCAACCATTTTTTTTCCTGATCAGAAAGTCGTTCCCATACTTTGGTGCTTACGATCATCATATCCGGAACTGCCGTATGTTCATTGATGCTGTAGAATTTACACACCTCGTAGTGTCTGGAGGTTAATAAACTCGGTGGATTATTTTCCGCACCATCAACAATCCCTTGCTGAAGCGCTGTGTACAATTCTCCAAAGGAAACAGGAGTAGGAGATCCACCAAAGCTCTGGATCAAGCGTACAGCCGTTGGGCTTTCCATGACCCGAATTTTCAATCCCCGGATATCTGCCGGCGTATTGACCGGTTTGTCCTTTGTATAAAAGCTGCGTTTTCCAGCATCATAAAAGCATAATCCTTTGAACCAATATTTTTCACCAGCGGCCAACAATTCCTTGCCAATCGGTCCCTCCAATACCTTGACCTGATGCGCATCATCCCGGAACAAATACGGTTGACTTAACACTTTAATCTCCGGTGCAAAGCCCTCCATGGCAGCCGTGGAAACTTTGGTCATGGCGAGACTTCCAATTTGCAGCAACTCTACCAGTTCCCTTTCGGAACCCAGCTGTTGATTGGGATACACTTGAATTATCACCTCCCCTCCGGATTTTTCTTCAATCCGGTCGGCCATAAATATCATGGCCTCATGCACGGGATGGCTCGTGTCAAGACCGTGTCCAAGTTTTAGGATCCGGACACCTCCCGGCTTGGAACAGGCTGAAAACGTCAGCACTAATAGAATTGAAAAACCTGTTCGAAATAGATTAAATCGGGAATTCTTGTTAATTGATTCTCTCATTGGTGATTATTATGGATGAATTGATTGGAACTTTTTAGCAAAAAGCAAAACAAATCTTTTACCGCCTAAAACTACATTGGTTTAGGGAAAAAATATAGTATGTTGTCTTTCTTTTTCCAGAAACGCACTTGTTTTATGTAGAAGGTATATTTCTCAGCGAAGTAATTTGCCGACATTTTCTCCTTTAACCAAATGCTCAACTTCCTCCACCGTCACAAAATTGGCGTCGCCGGAAATCGAGTGCTTTAATACCGAAGCCGCAAGGGCGAAGCTCAGCGCATCCTTATCCGCTTTATTCAATAAACCGAAAATAAGGCCCGCCATAAATGCATCACCTCCTCCTACCCGATCCACAATATCAGGCATGTCAAACGTGGGTCCTTGAATCAATTCATTGCCGTTCCACAAAACCCCTGACAGCTTATTGTGGGTTGAGCTTACCGCATCCCGATGTGTAGTCGACACATATTGAATCTGTGGAAAAAGTAATTTTGCCTTTTCGCAAGCCGTGACAAAATCCTTTTCCTGGATATCCAGGCAATTGGCAAAATCCGTCAAGCCTGCAATAATCACGTCGGTATATTGGATAAGGTCAGGCATCACATCTATGGGAGTTTTCCCGTATTGCCAGAGGTTTCGCCGATAATTGATATCACCGCTGACCTTTACGCCATGTTCATGAGCTGCCTTTACCGCCTGAAGGCACAATTTGGCGGCTGGCGCGGAAATTGCCGGGGTAATTCCCGTCCAGTGAAACCAATCAGCACCGGCAAAGACCTTCTTCCAATCCACCTGATCTCCATCAAAGAGGGAAAAGGCAGAATCGAAGCGGTCGTAAATGATCTTGGAAGATCGATGCATGGATCCGTTTTCAAAGAAATAAAGCCCCATACGTCCCTTTCCTAAAAAAACAAAAGAGGTATCTATATTAGATGAACGCAAATAGCGGACTCCCGCCCTGCCGATCTCGTGATCCGGAAAGGCGCAAATATGGGCTACTGATTGCCCCCAATAAGCTAGTGAGGCAGCAACATTGGCCTCTGCACCGCCAAATTGAACTTCGTAATTGTGGGTTTGTATGAATCGCTCATGACCAGGGGTGGAAAGCCTCATCATGACCTCTCCCAATGTAATTATGCGTTTGGACATTCGAGTTTTCTTTTTTGAAGTGAGGTTTAAAATTCAAAAAACTGAAAAAAAAGCTAAGCAGCACAGCTTTTTCAGTCGATTTTTCCATAAATTGTGCAATCGATTGCTCAATATAAGTAAATAATTGAAATGAAACACAACGTTCTAAAAATACATCCCAAAGACAATGTTCTGGTTGCGCTGGCAGATTTAAACAAAGGCGACAACATTACCTTTGAAAACCAAACCATTACGCTTAAGACTTCTGTAAACGCAAAACATAAATATGCGCAACAGGATTTTGCCCCGGGTGATTACATCTATATGTATGGCATCATAGTGGGAAAAGCCAAAGCTCCCATAAAGCAGGGGGAAGCTATCACCACCGAAAATCTAGCCCATGCTACCTCACCCTATACAGGAAAGCGGGAAAGCACTCCGTGGCAAGCACCCGACGTAAGCCGATGGAAGGGACGAACATTTGACGGCTTTCACCGTGCGGACGGAAAGGTAGGCACAGCCAATTACTGGTTGGTGGTACCTTTGGTTTTTTGTGAAAATAGAAACGTGGATATCATGAAGCAAGCCTTCGTGGAAGAACTCGGGTTTGCGAAACCAAACCCCTACAAATCCTTTGTACAACAGATGAAGACTGTCTATGAAAAAGGGGAGGGACACAAAATCGCAACCATGGATCTACAGACAGTGGAACGTGAGGCAAACAGCCGACTGTTTAAACAGGTGGACGGTATTAAATTTCTCACCCATCAGGGAGGTTGTGGAGGCACCCGGCAAGATTCAGAAGCACTTTGCGCCTTAATCGCCGGATATATCGCCAACCCAAATGTAGCGGGGGCAACCATCCTGAGCTTGGGATGTCAGAACGCCCAACCAGCTATATTGAGGGAAAAGCTTGACGCCATTGACAAGAATTTGAAAAAGCCGGTGATCATCCTGGAGCAACAAAAAGAAGGAACAGAATCTCAATTAATCTCCAGAGCTATTCAAGAGACTTTTTTGGGATTGGCCGATGCGGACCAACTACGGAGAAAACCTGCGCCACTGAGCCAGTTGACTATTGGATTGGAATGTGGCGGGTCGGATGGATTTTCGGGCATATCCGCCAATCCAGCTGTTGGGCATGTATCTGACATTTTAGCAACCCTAGGAGGGAAAACTATACTCTCGGAATTCCCGGAACTTTGTGGTGTGGAGCAAGAACTAATTAACAGGTGTACCACAGATGCCAATGCGGAGAAATTTGTGCATTTAATGCGTACCTACTCGGCTTCCGCCGAAGCTGTTGGATCGGGATTTGATATGAACCCCTCACCGGGAAATATCAAAGACGGTTTGATTACCGATGCCATAAAATCTGCGGGAGCGGCAAAAAAAGGTGGTACCTCCCCCATAGTAGACATCCTGGATTACACAGAGCAAGCCACCAAACCTGGACTTAATTTGCTTTGTACTCCAGGAAACGATGTAGAAAGTACCACGGCCATGGCAGGTTCAGGGGCAACTATCATCCTATTTACTACAGGCTTGGGTACTCCCACTGGCAATCCTATTACTCCTGTCATTAAGATCTCCTCCAACCACCGCATGGCCCAAAAAATGTCCGATATCATCGATGTGGATACTGGATTTGTGGTCTCTGGTGAAAAAACAATCGCCGAAGTAGGTGATGATATGTTTGAGTTTATTATCCAAGCAGCCAGCGGAAAAATCAAACCCAAAGCAGTTGAATTGAATCAGGATGATTTTATACCTTGGAAAAGAGGTGTATCTTTATAATCTTTAAATTCAAATCGACACATTAATAACCAACTCATGTCAAACATATTTTCAGTAAAAAATAAAATCATCATGGTCTCCGGAGCTACCGGAGTATTGGGCAAGGCGATGGCAAAACACCTAGCAACCGAAGGTGCCCAGATCATTGTTTTGGGCAGAAACCCTGAAAAGGTAAACGATTTGGTCAGTGAGATCAAGGATGAAGGAGGATTTGCCCATCCAGCTGTCGCTGATGTGACACAGGAAGATCAACTTCAAGCTCTCTATCAGGAGATTGCTTCGGAATTTGACCAAATTGATGTGCTCATCAATGCCGCGGGAGGAAACATGCCCGGGGCAGTTGTGATGCCCGATCAATTTCTGACAGACTTGTCTGGAGAGGATGTACGGAAAATAATGGATTTAAATTATATGGGTACCTTTTTGCCTACAAAGGCATTTCTACCTTTAATGACTGGTAATAAAAAAGGAAGTATTGTAAATATCTCTTCGATGGCAGCGTCCCGGCCAATGACGCGGGTTATGGGTTATGCCTCTGCAAAGGCGGCAGTAGATAACCTTACAAAATGGCTGGCTACTGAATTTGCTAAAAAATACGGAGAGGGAATGCGTGTCAATGCTGTTGCACCCGGCTTTTTCCTCACAGAACAAAACCGCACCTTACTAACGAACAATGACGGAAGCCTGACAGAAAGAGGAAACCTGATTATTCAAAACACGCCGATGGCAAGGTTTGGCAGTCCGGATGAACTTTTTGGTGCTGTCCAGTTTCTTTGTAGTGACGCCTCCAAGTTTGTCACCGGCGCCATCATAGAAGTCGATGGGGGATTTAATGTATTTGCGGGAGTATGAGCAAGCAACCTATATATATGGAGCAGACCATGAGATGGTATGGTCCCAAAGATCCTGTCAGCCTTGCTGACATTCTTCAGGCTGGCGCTACTGGCATCGTCACAGCTCTTCATGATATTCCAAATGGGGAAGTTTGGACCCGGGAAGCCATCCGAGAACGCCAAAAGATCGTATCCGACGGGGGATTAAGGTGGTCGGTTGTGGAAAGTGTACCTGTACATGAAAATATCAAAACACGAAAAGGTGATTTTGAGCGACATATCGCCAACTACCAACAAACCATTCGAAATCTGGGGGCTGAAGGTATTCACGTGCTATGTTATAATTTTATGCCCATTCTGGACTGGACGAGAACAGATTTGGGTTACACGCTGGAAAACGGTTCCAAAGCTTTGCGGTTTGATATGACCTCCCTGGCGGCATTTGATGTGTTCATATTAAAGCGACCCGGGGCGGAAAGGGATTATACACCCACTATTCTGAAAAAAGCTCAAACCTATACGGAAAACCTACCAGATGAAGGCCGGGAAAAACTTGTGCGAACGATCATTGCAGGACTTCCCGGTGCAGAGGCAGGATATTCGGTAGAAGACTTTCAAGAGACACTCAATACCTACGAAGGAATTGATGCTGAAAAACTTGCTCTTCACCTACAATTATTCCTGGATGCCGTCATTCCGGTTGCGGAGGAAAGTGGGGTATTTATTTGTATACATCCCGACGATCCACCATTTCCGATATTTGGATTGCCAAGGGTAGTTAGTACAGCCAAAGACTATGACCGCATACTTGCGGGGAATAATAGTCCCCATAACGGATTCACGTTTTGTACCGGCTCCTTGGGAGTCAGGGCTGACAATGATCTCCCGGAGATGGTTCGTAAGTATGGGGATTATTTTCACTTCATTCACTTAAGAAGTACGCAACGGGACGAAGAAGGCAATTTCTATGAAGCGAACCACCTTGAGGGCGATGTTCCCATGATAGAAGTGGTAAAGGAATTGGTATTACTTCAGCAACGGCGAAATAAATCCTTACCTATGCGCCCGGATCATGGACACCAGATGCTTGATGATTTGGGTAAAATAACAAACCCCGGATATTCGGCAATTGGAAGGCTGAAAGGCTTGGCAGAATTGAGGGGATTGGAAATGGGTCTTATACATACCATTTTGTAAAACAAAGTGGATTTAAAAAATCAGTAGCAATATAAACCAAAATTAATAATGAAAAAAAATAACCAAGTCCGCAGGGAATTTCTCAAAAAGACTGCATTGACCACTGCGGGAATAGCCACCTTGGGATCTGTAGGCTTCTCCGCAAAGAGTTACGCCAAGATCATCGGTGCAAATGACAGGATAAACGTAGCTATAGCCGGATTAGGCAGGAGATTGGGGGCGTTTTACCAGCCCATTGGCCTGAAAACCAGCAACGTCAATTTGGTATATCTATGTGACGTAATGCCCTCTCAGTTGCAAAAGGCGGCAACCAACTTTGCAAAAGTCATCGATTACAAACCGAAACTTGAGAACAGTATCCTTAAGGTAATAGAGGACAAGGAAGTGGATGCTTTAATCAATGCCACTCCCGACCATTGGCATGCGCCTGGTACGTGGCTGGCCTTGGAGGCAGGCAAACATGTCTATGTGGAAAAGCCCTGCAGCCATAACCCCTATGAGGGTGAATTGCTTGTCGCCTACCAAAAGCAATACAACAAGGTAGTTCAAATGGGAAACCAACAACGATCTGCTCCCGAAAGTATTGAAGTGATCAAAGAAATTCACGAGGGAAAGATAGGTAATGCCTACAAGGCCACCGCTTTTTACAATTCCGCACGGGGCGAAGTTCCTATTCCACAAAAAGCTTCTCCGCCTGATGGGTTGGACTGGGAATTGTTTCAGGGTCCCGCTCCACGAAAAGAGTACACCCATGATACCTGGAATTACAACTGGCACTGGTATGGCTGGGACTACGGGACTGCGGAGTCCGGAAACAATGCAACCCACGAATTGGATGTAGCCAGATGGGCACTTGACGTTCACTTTCCGAGCCGCGTGATCGTTGACTCCGGCAAATACCACTGGCCCAACGACGGCTGGACCATGTATGACACCATGGATGCGGTATTTAAATTTGAAGACAACAAGACTATCCAGTGGGATGGTAAGAGCCGAAACGGGTACAATACCTTTGGACCTACTGGAAGGGGAACGGTCATCTATGGCACAGAAGGAACGGTATTTATTGACAGAGGCGGTTACAAAATGTACGATAGGGCTGGCAAGTTGATCAAAGAGAATGCTTCCGGAAGTGACGAAGGCGGTACGCAACTTGGAGGTGGAGGAGGCATGTCGACGAGACATGTGGTGAATTTCTTTGAAGCTATTCGTGGCAAAGAAGAACAACGTTCGCCAATTCTTGAAGGTGCCAAAAGTGTTTTGTTATGTCACCTAGCCAATATCGCTTCCCGAACCGGGGAAATTTTGGAATGTGACTCCAGCAATGGTCATATCAAAAACAGTAAAAAAGGAAAAGCCCTTTGGAAGCGGGATTATGAAAAAGGCTGGGAACCAAAGTTGAAAGTTTAACTATGATTTCAAGATCGATATAGATTCATTTTGCCAAGAAATTGGCAAATTGCTCAAAACAGGTAGTACACATGGGGGCTCTAGCTCCTATGTGTTATTCTTTAAAAAATTACAAAACCCAAAACACATATGAATAATCGCCATTTCTTACACACCCTTCTTTCTCTTTCTTTATGTTTGATGGTAACATTGGCAACTTTTGCCAATAATCGGAAATCAACGGCACCCATGCAAAACGATGATCGCATTAATTTAGTCCGAAACGATGCGGAAAAAAAAGTGGACGTCTTTATTGACGGTGAACATTTCACCTCTTACATGTATCCATCAACTATAGACAAACCGGTTCTATATCCTATCAAAACCTCCAAAGGAAACTTTATTACCCGAGGTTACCCCATCGCTAATCGTCCGGGGGAGCG
Organism: Lunatimonas sp.; assembly: GCA_035460985.1. Taxonomy (GTDB): domain Bacteria; phylum Bacteroidota; class Bacteroidia; order Cytophagales; family Cyclobacteriaceae; genus Lunatibacter. The sequence continues at coordinate 5,396 of DATHWC010000017.1, read as the reverse complement.
AGTAGACCATCCACACCATATTGGACTTTGGCTGAATTACGGTGATGTTAATGGATTGGACTTCTGGAATAACTCAGATGCAATTCCTGCAGATCGAAAAAGCAAATACGGATCCATTGTTCACAAGGAGATCAAACAGACCAAGAGCGGTAAAAACGAAGGCATTTTGGAAGTAAGCATGGACTGGGTGGACCATCAGGGCAATGTATTGCTGAAGGAAAACACCACCTTCATATTTAGCGGTAAAGGTGACAAACGATCTATAGACCGCATCACTACCCTCACCGCCCAAGGACAGGAGGTATCCTTTACCGACAATAAAGAGGGTATGTTGGGACTCCGTATGGCCCGTGAATTAGAACACCCATCTAATAAGCCTGAAAAATTTACCGATGCTCAAGGCAACCCTACTGATGTTCCTTCCATGAACAACGAAGGTGTCACTGGCTTGTATAGAAGCAGTGAAGGAATAGAAGGCGATGACGTCTGGGGAACCCGGGGCAAATGGATGAATCTTTCCGGAACCATCGAAGGCGAAAACATATCTGTCGCCATCCTGGACCATCCAAAAAATGTAGGTTACCCAACTTACTGGCACGCCAGAGGATATGGCTTATATGCCGCCAATCCCCTTGGTCAAAAAGCAATGAGTGACGGCAAGGATGAACTCAACCATAAGCTAAAAAGTGGCGAGTCTATGACATTTAAGCATCGCATTATCGTTTATTCCGGAATGAAAGCTGGAGATAAGGATTTGGAGAAAGACTTTAAGAGTTTTTCTAAGTAAAGAAATTTCAATCTCGTAATTAAAAAGCAGAGGGACTAGGTTCTTCTGTCTTTTTTTTGGTTGTTGATTTTTTACATTTTAGTCTCACTTTGCCCAAGGGTTTAAGGAGCTACTAAGCGACGTCCTTTGATCGGCTGTTTCAGATTAATGCAAACAAAAAAGAGATGGGCTATTTAACCCTTCTCTTCCACCTTCTAGGGTGCAGATTAGTATTGAATACAGCTATGACGTCTATATTATTTCTATTTACAGCATACAAAACTAAGTACGGGAAACGGTCTACAACAAAAGCCCTTACTTTCTTCTTGTAACGAATTCGATAAGTTGTGGGATTGTCCGATATAGCCTTTTCAGCAACATCAAGCGAATCCAGAAATTCCTCACCCAATCCTTCCCTTTGCTCTTCATACCTAAGAAAGGATTCGAATACGTCCAATTCCGCTTCATCGGAAAGTTGGTAATTATAGGGCATCGTTCGCCTGGTCTCTAATCCTTTTCTTTACCGCATCCCAAGATGAAAACCTCATTTCCCCTTTTTCATATCGCTCAAGCCTGCTTTCCAATTCCTTTCCCTGTTCTGTGTTTAATTGGAAGGAATTTTCTTGCTCCTCCTTCAAACTTTGAATTTGTTCAAGGACGGACATGTCTTCAAGTTCAGAAAGCCAGTGTATAAGATCTATTTTGACAGATTGGATGTCCATAATATTCATGTTTTCTGATTTTAAAGTTAACTGTTTTTCCTGGAAATTTGCATATGAATCGATGATCAGGTCTTTAGGTGGGGCTACGAGGCCACATAGACCTGTTGTTTTCGACGGATTACCACATAGTTTCATAGTTCACATAGTGCTTTTATATATTGTGGTTAACAAACTTAATAGACAGTTCTTCCAGAGGACTTTAGATCCATAGGATATTGTCTTGTCCTGAAATAGGTTTACAGAATTGAGTGGTTTTAAAACAAGAAAAACCATGAAAAATGTAAAGCATTATTCGGACGATTTTAAAAGGAAAGTTGTCCAGCATTATCTTAGCTCTGACGACAGCATGAAAACCACAGCTGATAAGTTTAAAATAACAACTGCTGCTTCAATTAACCAATGGCTCCGTAAATTTGAAAAGGAAACCAAATCGCCAATTATGGACAAATCCTCAGAAAAGCCCGGATCATCCATACCTGATACACCCGAAGGTATGATCAGCCGGATAAAGGAACTGGAAGAGGCTCTGGAAAGGGAGCGTTTAAATACTCTTGCGGCAAACAAAATAATTGACATCGCTGAACGTGACCTGAAAATCCCAATCAGAAAAAAGTCTGGAGCCAGGCAGTCCAAGAAATAAGGGAGGAACATCCGGAGCTTAGTACCGATAAGCTCTGTGGATTGTTTGGCTACAGCAGACAAGCTTACTATCAATTGCAGAAATACAGGTATAAAAGTCAGGCACAGACAGAAATTGTACTTCAAATGGTTCGAAATGAGCGTAAAACCCTTCCGGGAATCGGGGGCAGGAAGCTGCTTAGTCTGATAGAAGTGCTGATGAAAAAAGAAGAAATACAAATGGGCAGGGATGCTTTTTTTGACTTGTTAAAGGAAAACAACCTGCTTGTCCGGCGGTCCAAAACCAGGGTTTATACCACTATGTCAAGACACCGTTACCGCATGTATCCCAACCTGATCCGTGGTAAGGTACTAACCGGTCCCCACCAACTCTGGGTCAGCGACATTACTTATATACCCACCACAGAAGGCTATTTGTATCTTTCACTGGTTACCGATGCCTATTCCCGTAAAATAGTCGGTTGGGACCTGTCCCATAAACTGGAGGCCAGTGGAGCAGTCAGTGCCTTGGAGATGGCATTGTCCCAACTTCCTGACGACAAAGCCATTGACTTGATACACCATTCGGACAGGGGCGTGCAGTACTGTTGTGATAAATATGTGGCCATGCTTAAGTCCCGGCAAATAACCATAAGCATGACAGAAAACGGTGACCCTTTGGAAAACCCAGTGGCAGAACGGGTTAACGGTATTTTGAAGAGTGAGTGGCTAAACAAATTGGCCCCGGAAAGCAAAAAGGAAACAGCCGTCAGGTTAGCTTGGATCATCGAGGCTTACAATACTAAAAGGCCCCATATGAGTATCGACATGATGACCCCGGAAGCCGCCCATATCACCAAAGGAATAATCCCCAGGCAATGGAAAAACTACTGGAAAGAAAGGCAGGAAGCATTCTGTAAAGAGGACACAGGATTAATACCTTCATAAAACCGTATCTCCCCACTGTTCCAATTAAAGCGGATTAAATTAAAAAGGCATTTAAAGAATTAGTAATTTTAAACTTGTAAACAGTATTTAGGACTACTTAATAAAAGTAAATTATATTTAGGATCAACCGCTCAAACTGTAAAGAATTTTCAGGACGAGACAGTCCCATCGACTTATAGACCCATCGACCTATCAACTAATAACCCCATCAATTTCCAATACATCCAAGTTATTTTCCCGAACCGTAAGGATAAGTCCCCAACCACTCCCAAAAGTTTTCCCGGTGAATGATTTTCACTGTTTTGGGATTGTAGGCTTCAATAAATGATTTTGGTATTTTTACTTTGGCTTTAGGATTCCATTTGAATTCAAACGCATGGATTTCCCCATCAATTTCCTCTACATAGTCCACTTCCTGACCCTTAGCCGTTCTCCAAAAATATGTCCTTCCGTAAAATCCATGATAATTGAGTAATTTTTGGCGTTCCGAAATCAAGAAATTTTCCCACAGTTGTCCGATATCATTTCGGTTTGCTAAAGGTGCATAATTACCAATGATGGAATTGCGCATGCCGTTATCTACAAAAAAAATCTTTCTGCTACTTTTAATTTCGGATCGAAGGTTTCTACTGTAGGGGTTTAATCTGAAAATAATATATGCCTTTTCCAATAGATCCAAATAACTGGAGACAGTAGCTTTATCTGCTTGGATTGTGTTGCTCAACTCGTTATAGCTTACTTCCGAACCTACCTGCCATGCTAAAGCCTGTAGTAATTTGTTGAGTAACTCAGGTTTTCGAATACCCTGGAAATTAAGCAGGTCTTTATATAAATAGCTTGAAGATAAATTTTGAAGTAACGGAATTTTTTCTCCGGAATGGGTAAGTATTTCAGGATAAGCTCCAAAAACCAAAAGGCTTTCAAGTTGAGGCAAAGCTTTAGCTAAACCTTTCCAGCCTATTATTTCCTCCCAAGAAACAGGAAATATTCTGTATTCCCATTTTCTTCCCGTTAAAGGTTCATAGATGGTGCTAGCCAGTTCAAGAGAAGATGATCCGGTAACAATCAATTGGACATCATTAAAATTATCAATGATTAGTTTGAGTGTCAACCCTATATTCTGGATTCTTTGCGCCTCATCGATAACGATTACCTTTGAATCTCCCAAGTAGGCTTTAAGAAATTCAAGGCTAGAGTTAGCCAGAAGTTCCTGCGTTTGGATTTCATCCCCATTCAAAAGTAGAAAATCCGGATCAAGATCACGGGCCAATTTATTGACCAAGGTAGATTTCCCTACTTGCCTTGGGCCAAGCAAAATCAAGGCTTTTTTCCAATCTACTTTTGCAGCTAGACTTTTCTCAAGAAATCTGGTGATATGCATATTCAGAGATTATAATCCCCAAATATACGTTTATTTCGAGATTATAATCTCCGAAATTACATTTTTTCCTTTAGATTGCTTTTATATCTGATGAAAAACTCATCTTTGTTTTTAACAAATTTAGGCGGCAACATTTCCAAAGGTTTACATCATATGTAATCGGTTAATGCGATCATTGGTAATTTATCCTGAAAAATCATTTGAATAACCCCGGAGGGGTGGCCGATTTAATAGCCCTAGGTTTCAACCCAGAGGTAAAAAAACAATAACCAGTAGCACAGTTTTGGCCGCCATCACGTCAATCCAGCCCATCCACTCCCGCCAAAACCCATTGAATGGTTGGTCTGCCCTCTTTTTTTCGGGACGCTGGTTTAGCTCGAATAAACGAAAGCAAAAACCAAAAGAATTTGATTTGTCAAAAAAATAATGGCACCTCAACCATCCCCGCTAGGTGTAGTTTGTAACTACACCTTTTTATCCCGGGAATTTGCAATTCCAGGAAGGATGGAATATTTTAGTTATGGGTGAAGCGAACTCAAATAAGAGACCAGAAAAGGTCTTATTTTTTTAAATCCCTAGTAACGGGATGGGCAGATGTGAATACAAGAAAAATTTACTATGATTTTTTTTCATGCAACCAAACTTGGTTTGTTGTGCCGTCTAGTTTACGACAAGTCAGGTTGGCTGTAAGTAACCTCTGCCATCGTTTCTTTTAATACCCGTTCCTTAATCCTTCAAAAACGAAATCACTATAAGTTGGAAAGGATATTTTTACCCTTCATAAACAATGGGTACGTACACCTCGGCTCAAATCGCTATTTTTTGAAAATTTCATGATTTTATTTCCGTCCATCAACTACCCTGAACCGAACATATAATTCGTTAGGTTCAAATGGCCGATTTTATAAATAAAGCACTAAATTGTGAGTTCAAAAAGACATAAGTCTACAACGTTTTGAAA
>DATHWC010000016.1:0-19334 GCA_035460985.1 Lunatimonas sp. | reverse complement strand
AATTGTAAATAATCCACAGCAAATTAATTATATCAGATAACTTTCAATCTTAGTCTTGATGACATACCCAATGACACATTTTTCCCAAAAACCCCTTTTTGGCAAATAAACCGAGCAGGTCACAGACCATTTACAAAATTTAAGTAAATTCGATACTTCAACAAACCGCCTATGAAAACCCAAAACCATACCACCAAGGAAAACAAACGAAGAAATTTTCTTAAAAAATCAAGTCTCGGACTTTTAGGCATTTCAGCTTTGAATGCCCCACTACTTGGTAAATCCGTCAACATACTACCTAATTCCGGAAAGGTAGAACTAGCCATCGCCACCATTACCTGCGATGGATTTGGAGACAGAAACTTTGAAAAAGCCTTTGAAATTATTCCCCAGCTCCCTTTCACAAACGTGGAATTTAACTGCTGGTATGCGAGAAATCTTACCCCCTCCGGCATTCATAGCATTCAGCAGCGTTGCTATCAGCATGGACTGACTCCAATTTGTGTGCAGGGAAGTTCCTTTGGTGCCGATGGCAATATCATCAAGGACGTTACCCACAAACTCTGGAATATGCAGGCCGCCAAACAATTGGGCTGCCGAAGGGTAAAGTTTACAGGATCAGGAAGGGATAAATCCGGAGGGTTGGAAGCTGTCATCGAGGTGTTAAAGGAGATAACTCCTGCCGCAGAAGAAATGGATGTATTGATATTGGTGGAAAATCACGCCAACAATAACCTGGAATTTATTGAGGATTATGAACGCATTTTTGACGTCATCGACTCCAGCCATGTGGGCATGTGCATGGACAATGCACATTTCAACGGCTCTAATGTGGACTTGATGGAGGTGGTGGATAAATTTCACGAAAAAATCCTCCATATTGACATCAAGGATACGGAGAAATTCGGAGTTCATAAGGTGGTAAATTTCGGTGAAGGTGTGACGGACAATGACGGGGTAATCCAGAAAATGCTGGAATATGGATATGAAGGGTATCTTTTGATAGAAATGGCGCCGCCAAGAAACGAAGCGACACTAGTGGAAGATCTGACTAGGGCTTATCATTTGTTTGAAAAATACCAGCGGTAGCCTGTCAATAAAACAAACGTGCTCAAATAAACCCCAAAAATACAACCTACCTAAGAATACCCGCATGAAATTTTCATCTTTCTACTCCTTCAAATTACCCGCTTTATTATTGATACTAATCACTTTTTTTTCTTGTAAATCCAACAACGAAAGCGATTCACCTACAGTCGTAGACGGTGTTACCGTGCTGGATGGCCGATTGGAACTGACGATCATGAAACAAGACCCCGATATTGTTACGCCCATAGGAATTGCCGTGGACAGTCAGGATAGGGTCTATGTGTTGGAATCCCACACTCACCTTCCACCAAAGGACTATTCCGGCCCGAAGCACGATATCATCAAAGTCTATGAAGACAGCAACGGGGATGGTAATTGGGATAAGGAATCGGTGTTTGCCGAGGGACTTTTTGAAGGATTGAATATCGCTTTTTCTCCCGATGGCTATTTGTATGCGGTCACTTCCAAGGAGGTCTGGAAGTTTTATGACGAGGATGGAGATGGTGTGAGTGAACGAAGTGAAAAGCTGATGGCTTTTACCAAACCGAAACAAGTGTATGCCCATGCGGCAATATTAAGTATTGCGTTTGATAATGAAGGTTGGATGTATATTGGCCGGGGAAATACGGGAGCGGCCCATTGGATATTCCAGGGATCTGACGGAAGTGAGGTAGAAGGATATGGAGATGGTGGCAATATTATGCGTGCCAAAACAGACGGCAGCAAAGTGGAAATTTTTTCCACAGGATACTGGAATCCCTTTGATCTTAAATTTGACAATTATGGCCGTCTTCTTGTCGCCGACAACGACCCCGACAGCCGCGGTCCCAACCGGCTTTTGCATGCCGTAAAAGGTTCAGATTTTGGTTACCAATCTTTATTCGGGGGCAGTGGAATTCACCCCTACCTCGCATGGAATGGGGAACTTCCCGGCACCCTCCCCTTCGCAGTTGCGTTAGGAGAATCTCCTTCAGGCCTTCTAAATGCCAATTTGGCTAGGCTTCCCGAAGATTACGATGACCAAATGCTTTGTACCATCTGGGAGGAAAGCCGCATAGTCCGGATAGCCATGGAACCAAAGGGCCTATCAATTGCGGGCACCACCGAGGTTGTTTTACAGGGTGGGAAAGATTTCAGGCCGGTAGCTTTTGCTACTGATAGTAAGGGCAACATCTTTTTCACTGACTGGGTAGAACGGATTTACCCCAATCACGGAAAGGGGAAAATTTGGAAACTTTCCGCAAAAGACAATATCACCCCCTTGGAGCGTAGAGGCATATACGATCAGCCCAAACCCAACAGTTCAGCTGAAACACTTAATGAATTATTTTCGGAAGACATTGATTTGGATACGCATTGGGATAACCTGAAATCGGATGACCCATTTGTGAGGCATGCAGCTATTTTGGCACTGAGTAGCGAGGGAGACTTGGACAAATTGAAAGCAGGAATTAACGACGAATCACCAGCTATCCGCGTTGGTGTCTTATTGGCCCTCAAGCAATCCAAACACGCACAAGAGGAATTTCTAGCCGGGCAATTTTTGAAAGACTCAGATCCTGAAATAAGGAATATGGCGATGATTTGGATAGGAAGTCATGGGTTAGTTTCCCTGCGGGATCAATTGGAAACGGCCCTAGAAAAAGGAGATTTTACTACCTCCCTGTTCGAAACCTATTTAGAAACAATAAAATTGCTGGAGCCAGACTTCAGGGAATCTTTCAATGCAAAGGCTGAGCCCATTTCGAAAAAAATCCCCCTAAAATTGCCGGACACCTTTATTACCGATCTGGTAAGTAACCCCTCCAACCCGTCTAAAATGAGGGGATTTGCCTTTCGATACCTTGATAACCCCGCAGAAGAAAAAAATCTTCTATTGGAATTTTTTGCCAAGGAAAGTGACGAGGACATACAATTAGAAATTATCCAAACTCTGGCAAAGGTTCCTGACAGCGAAGTCGCAGAAGCCCTACTCGATATTGCGCTGTCCAATGAAAAAACTGAAATGCTTCGTGCGGAGGCCTTATCGATTCTTTCCAATCAACCCCTTGAGAACTGGAGGGAGGCTATTCCATTGCTCTACGTATCCGATGAAAACCTCGCCATTGCGGCCGCAAAATACCTGCAGAATAGAAGCAACGATGCACAGGTAAAAAAAGCTATGGAAAGTGTCCTTTCGGATGGAAGTGGCTGTGACAGCGAAGTCCTGCGCCAAGAGCTGATGCTTAGTTTACATCAGGACACCGGTGAACGTCCCGCTCCAGCGGAAATAGACCAATGGGCATCCCTGCTAAATGGCCCCGCAGACAAAGATCGGGGAAGAAGGGTGTTTTTTTCCAGTGCGTCCCTGTGCTCCTCCTGTCATGTGGTGGATGGCCGGGGAGGGGATCTAGGGCCTGACCTGAGTCAAGTAGGGAAATCCAAAAACAGACAGGGGTTGATTAGCTCCATCCTCCAACCTTCGGAAGAAATGAGCCCGGAATGGCAAGGCTGGTATATTGAAATGAAGGATGGCACCCGATACGATGGACGACAGATTGATGTGGGAACATACGATATCAAGCTATATACTCAAGCGGAGGGCTTTATTGAGGTAGATAAAGCTGACATTACCGATTACGGCATGACTAGCAACTCTTTAATGCCTGAGGGACTGCACCAACGATTGACCAATCAGGATTTAATGGATTTACTGGCTTTTTTGGAAGGGGAGTAATCAATAACTTTCCTTGTCATTGGGGAAGTCCCTGGACTTCACGTCCTGAATGTAATTGCCAACAGCCTGTAGCATCGTGCCTCTCAGATCGGCATATTGCCTTAAAAATCGGGGTTGAAACTCCTGGGTAATCCCGAGCATGTCATGAAGGACGAGTACCTGACCATCCACATGCGGTCCCGCACCGATACCGATAACTGGGATCCCTACCGTTTCAGCCACTTTCTTCGCCAGCTTTGCGGGAATCTTTTCCAACACAAGCGCAAAGCACCCACATTCCTCCAACACTTTGGCGTCAGATATGAGCTTATTCGCCTCATCCTCTTCTTTTGCCCGGACAGTGTAAGTGCCAAATTTATAAATGGACTGAGGCGTCAATCCCAAGTGACCCATAACCGGTACCCCTGCGCTCAATATGCGTATAACAGACTCCTTGATTTCAGCCCCGCCCTCCACCTTTACGGCATGTGCACCTGATTCTTTCATGATTCGAATTGCGGAGCGTAAAGCCTCGGAACTATTTCCTTGATAGGAACCGAAAGGAATGTCCACCACCACCAAGGCCCGACTGACTGCCCTAACCACCGAAGTGGCATGATAAATCATCTGGTCCAAAGTAATGGGAAGAGTTGTCTCATGACCAGCCATGACGTTGGAAGCGGAGTCTCCTACTAAGATCATGTCGATGCCGGCCGCATCCACAATCCCCGCCATGGAAAAATCATACGCGGTGAGCATGGATATTTTTTCACCCCGCTGCTTCATTTCCTGAAGGATGTGGGTAGTAATCCGTTTGAGTTGGGAGGATTGGTGTACAGACATAGGGTTAGTGTAAATGAACAGACGAATCTTCCGGTGTCAGCTTTACTGTAATGTGTTCACTCAGGGTAGTGGCTAATTCAAACCCCGTATAATCCGGTGTCACCGGAAACAGCTTGTGGCTCCTGTTTACGAGTACGGCGACTTCTATTTGCTTTACATTATCCTCCAAAAATGGAGCCATGGCATAGGCAAGCGTTTTACCGGTATTTAGCACATCGTCTACAATGAGGATACATTGGCCGGAAAAAGGTCCCTCTTCAGAGAGGGACACCTCTCCAACTTTTGGATTTGACTTGTCGAGTGTCACTGCTATCAACTTCACTTTAATCGGGGATATTTCCCTTACCTTTTCGGCGATCAATTCCGCCAATGAATAGCCCATCCCTGTGAGTCCTGCAAGAACCAGCTCTTCCTCCCGAAAATTGCGTTCGTATATTTCATAGGCTATCCTTACGATCTTTTGCTGGATCTGCTTATGGTTTAGGACGAGGGTTTTATTATCACTCATGGGACAGCTTGGATTAAAATAAAAATGAAAATTAATTCAAAAGAAACTAGTTTCAAAGGATTGGAGACTTTTTACCTATTAGCGGTAGCCATCTTCCTCATATAGAATCTTCAAGTAGCTTTCATACCGATAAGGGTGGATATATCCCTTCTCCAACACCTCCAACACCTTACAGCCGGGTTCATTGACATGTTGGCAGTTGTTGTATTTACATTGCCCCAAGTATCCCCGCAACTCTACAAAATAGTGGGAAAGCTCTTGATTTTCGATATCCAAAATTCCGAATTCCTTAATCCCCGGTGTATCAATCAGGTAGCCGCCGTCTCCAATTGGGAACATTTCCGCAAAAGTTGTGGTATGCACCCCTTTAGCGGTAAAACCGGAAACCGGGCGTGTGGCTTGATTGGCCGAAGGTACTAATTGGTTGAGCAAGGTTGATTTCCCTACCCCAGAGTGGCCGGCCAGCAACGTGGTCTTTCCTGACAGGTAAGGAGAAAGTTTTTCGGTTACATCTGATTGGGAAAGAGCTGATATCTCTATTACCGGATAGCCCAAGGGTTCATATATTTCCCGGATTGTTTCCAGGTATTCAAAATCCCTTTCCTTCTTGATCGCATCCATTTTGTTGACAATAATAAATGCTGGAATGCGAAAGCTCTCTGTACTCACCAAAAAACGGTCTATAAATCCCAGCGAAGTCCGCGGATCCCGAATCGTGATGATGAGAAAGGCTTGATCCAGGTTAGAGGCTAGGATATGGGAAAAGTGCTGCTTGCGGGTGGACTTTCGGATAATGTAGTTTTCCCGCAACACAATATCATGGATTACGCCCGTTTCCTGATTTTCCTCCAAATCCAGTGCTACCCAATCACCGACGGCAATCGGGTTGGTCAGTTTCAGGTCATCCTGTTTGAATTTACCTCTAAGCCGGGATTTTACCAAGCCTGTTTCAGTCTGAACCATATACCAGGAACCTGTAGATTTTATTACTCTGCCTTTCATATGGTTATAATTTGCTTTTTATAGGACATATGGAATCTCGCTATCATAATGACCCCTCCGTTTGACGTGTGCGTCATGCTCGATTTAATGAGGTTGTTATAAATGTATCTACTTTATCCATAATTTTCTTTGCGCTTCCGAGGTTGTCGTTCAAGAGTCTTTCCGCGCCGTCGCAAGCTTGTGCATAGGCTGTTTCTCCCTCGAGAGCTTCCATTATTTCTAAGAATGAATGGGGATCTTTAGCCGCAAACCCGCATCCGTAGCTTTGACTGATTTCCCATTCGGGAAATTTGCTTTTATTTTTCAGCCACCCAAAAACAACTGGAATCCGGAAAGCAAGTCCTTCCAGGATATTGTGAAGTCCTTTACCAAATGCCCCTCCCACGTAGGCGATTCTGGCATATTGATACAAGGAGGAGAGCATGCCAATATTATCAATAATCATAACCTCCCAGGCTTGGGAATGGGTATTCGCTGTAAGTTGGGAATGCCTGATTACCGGTTTTGTTATAGCCCTTTCCCAGTCATCGATATGGGGTGACCGGATATCATGGGGAGCGATTATGTATTGATAGTCTGAGTGGCTGTTGATATAAGGTATCAGAAGATCCATGTCTTCCTGCCAAACCGACCCTGCTACAAATATTCTTTTTTGAAAACCCTCACTTATTTCGGGAATGGATTTTGGGGAAAGCCGAATAGCCTCCACATTATCATAGCGGGGATCTCCGGCTACTGTCCACTCGGAGTAACCGATTTTTTCCAGCAGCACAGCCGTTTCTTTATTTTGGGTGAAAATGTGGTCGAAATTTAGCAGCATCTTTGCAAAAAATCCACCATACCATGCGAAGTACACCTGATCGGTTCGAAGTGACGCCGCAATAAGAAAGAGGGGGATGTTGTGTTTTTTAACCGCTGCCAGATGATGATACCACAGGTCATATTTTACGAACAAAACTGCATTCGGCTTTAGGGTTTTCACAAATTCCTCCGCATTGGTCTGGGTGTCAAAGGGCAGGTAGGTAATAAAATCCACAAAAGGTTGGGGCTTTTTGATTACATTCTCATAGCCAGAGGGGCTAAAGAATGATACGCATACCAGCCAATTCGGCCTTGATTGTTTAAATGCCTTGATCACAGGTTTTGCCTGCTCATATTCACCAAGTGAGGCTACATGCACCCACACAAGTGGCCCTTCGGCATCCTTGCGAAACTGCGAAAGTTCCTGCAATAGATTACCTCTACCCCGAACCATCTGGGCAAGCTTAACTGATTTTAAACTTCCCAGCCGAATCCCCGATGTCATAGCACGGATGCCAAGGGTATATAGTAACCGCATAGGGTACAAAATTAAGAAGTTTTCCGGATTAACTAACGGTTAATTCAAACAGACCTTTGGGTAACTAAACCTTAAGCCCCTCTTTTAAATGAATGAAAGTCACCGCTCAAATAATTTGTGGCGGTCTTTCTGGGAAATGGCAAAATACTATGGTAATTTTAAGTGAAATATTATCATCCGAAATATATGAATTTGCGGATCCTGCCCATATACCTGATATTGCTGTCGGTAATTTATTCCTGTAGTACTGATATCCCAACGGATGTCAGGGAGGCCATGAATGATCTTCCGGAAGCTCTAGACTACAACATCCACGTAAAACCCATCTTGTCGGACAAGTGCTTCGCCTGTCATGGACCCGACGCCAACAGCCGGCATGCCGACCTTCGCTTGGATGAAGCTGAGGCTGCTTTTGCTTCGCTACCTGAAAACCCGGGAAAGGTGGCCATTAAACCCAAAAAACCTTCCCAAAGCGAATTGGTCAAACGGATCCTTTCGACGGATCCAGACTACATGATGCCGTCGCCTGAATCACACCTGACCTTATCCACTAGGGAAAAAGCAATCCTCATCAAATGGATAGAGGAGGGTGCGGCCTATAAAGAACACTGGTCTTTCATTCCTCTTCAAGCTGTATCAGTCCCTAAGACCAAAACAAAAGATTGGGGTGCCAATCCTATAGATGCTTTTGTGCTTTCCAAGTTGGAAACCAATGGACTTTCCCCAAGTCCGGAAGCGGATAGAGAAACCTTACTGAGAAGAATCAGCCTGGACCTTACCGGATTACCTCCCACCACGGAGGAAATCGATAGTTTTTTGGCAGACAAATCTTCCGATGCCTATGAAAAGCAAATAGATAGACTAATGGCTTCACCTCACTACGGTGAAAAGATGGCCATGCATTGGCTGGATATAGCCCGATATGCGGATACGCATGGGTACACGGTAGACCGATACCGGGACATGTCTTTATACAGGGATTGGGTGATTCAAGCATTTAACAAAAACATGCCCTATGATGCCTTTATTACCGAACAACTCGCCGGGGACCAGCTGCCTAATCCAACGAAAGAGCAGCTTTTAGCCACGGCATTCAACCGCATTCACCCTCAGAATATGGAAGGAGGAATTGTGCAGGAAGAGTTTCGGGTAGAATATGTAGCCGACCGGACCAACACCTTGGGCAAAGCTTTTATGGCACTTACCCTGGAGTGTGCCCGCTGCCATGACCACAAGTATGATCCCATTTCACAAAAAAATTACTTTGAGTTAAGCAGCTTTTTCAATCAGGTAGACGAAGCCGGGCAGATTTCTTGGGATGATGCCATGCCCGTGCCAACCTTGCTGTGGACGGATGAGGAAAAAGACAAACTTTTGGCAATGATGCAGGAGGAGGTATCCGCTCAGGAAAATAAGCTGAACTCCATCGCAGATGCATCTCTGCCAAAATTCACAGCATGGCTTTCATCCGAATCTTTTCAGAAGGATTTAAATCGAAAACTTCCGAGCAACTTAACTGCCCATATAGATTTTAATTCCCTTCCTGTAATAAACAAACTCAACCCCTCCGAAAAGGGGACTATGGAAAGCAGTGAGGTTCGAAATCAACAGCCAGAACTTGTTGCTGGATTACATGAAAAAGCGGCAAAACTGAACGGTGACTTTTGGATTCGCATGGAAAAATCAGGCGTTTTCTCCAAAAGTGACCCCTTTAGTGTCAGTATTTGGATAAACATACCTGAGGAACTGGAAAACGGTGCCATCTTTCATACAGGTACCGGGGCTGTCTTATACAATCGAAGAGGATACCATCTTTATCTTAAAGACAATAAGCTGGAATTGGTTCTTGCACATACCGCACCACACAATGCCATAATCAAAGAAACCATAAACGGGGTACCTAGAAACGAGTGGGTAAATCTTCTGTTGACCTATGACGGCTCTTCCAAAGCCAAGGGGCTTCAGGTTTATCTCAATGGGGATATAATGGAAACAACCACCGAAAGGGACAACTTATACAAGGACATCCTCTTCAGAGGTGCAGGTCAACCTGCTATCCAAATCGGAGCCGTATGGCGGGGCAGGGGGCTTAAGGGAGCTCTTGTGGATGACCTGATGGTTTTCAACAAAGAGTTGTCCGCTTTAGAAGCCCTTCAAATAGCCCAACCCGATGCTTTTACAGCGGTATTGGGAAAATCTGCCAATGCACTGTCAAATACGCAAAAAGATCAGTTAAAGGCCTATTTCCTTGGCAACTATGCGAAGGAATACCTGAATCAACTTGCGGTTCTCACAGCTACAAGAAAGAAGCACGCTGAGGAGGTTGAACCTATTCAGGAAGTAATGGTCATGCAGGACATGGAGCCTAAAAGACCCACTTATTTGCTAGTGAGAGGCGAATATAGTTCCCACGGAGAAGAGGTGTTTCCAAACACCCCGAGCAGTGTATTAGAGATGCCTGAGGAAATGGAAAAAAACAGACTTGGACTGGCCAAGTGGCTGACGGACAAAAAGCACCCGTTGACATCTCGGGTAGCTGTCAACAGGCTGTGGTTATACTTTTTTGGCCGTGGATTGGTAGCTTCTGCCGGAGATTTTGGCAATCAGGGCGACATGCCCTCGCATCCCCAATTGCTGGATTGGCTTGCGATGTCCTTTTTGGAAACGGGCTGGGATGTCAAAGCACTTCAAAAAATGATGCTCATGTCCGCTACTTACCGGCAATCCTCACACACTTCGGAGGAACTGAGGGAAACCGACCCAGATAATATTCTCCTAGCGAGGGGGCCCTCCGGTAGGCTACCCGGAGAAATGATCCGTGACAATGCTCTATTGGCGAGTGGGCTTTTGAGTAATAAAATTGGCGGAAAAAGTGTGAAACCATACCAACCGGAAGGACTGTGGCGGGTGAATGGCGGTACCTACCTAGAAGACTCGGGAGAAGACTTATACCGAAGGAGTATGTATACCTTCTGGAAACGGTCTGTGCCCCACCCCACAACGCATATATTTGACGCACCCGACCGCAGCGAGTCCATGGCTATTAGGCAGGAAACCAACACGCCGTTGCAGGCGTTGGTATTGTTGAATGATCCTACCTTCCTTGAAGCCTCCAAAGTGATCGGAACACAAATGGCCAAGCACCCAGAAAGTAAGTCTGGCATAACCTTGGCATTCAGAAAACTCACTGGAAGGCATCCTTCGGAAAAGGAATTGGAAATCCTAGAAAATCTCCAAAAACAGGAATTCCGGAAATTTAGCGAAACACCGGAAAAGGCTAAAGGTTGGATCGAGGCAGGCTCCTATGCACTAACGGATCCTGCGGAATTTCCGCGAATAGCTTCCCATGCCGTGGTGGCCAGTGCCATTATCAACTCAGACGCAGCGATTACGAAACGATAAATTCCCATGTGTAATCATCATCCATTACCGAAATTTACCCAGCATTCCGATCTTCACGAACTGGAAAAGAAAATTGACCGAAGGCATTTCCTGACTAAGACCGCTATGGGTATGGGATCCCTGGCGTTGGGGTCGTTGTTTTTCTCGGACAAACTGCTTGCCACATCTCCGGAGAAGGCCATTATGGCTAACGGAGGCATACCCGGTCTTCCCCACCATGCGCCGAGAGCCAAGCGCATCATCTATTTGTTTCAAGCAGGGGGGCCTTCCCAACTGGACCTATACGATTATAAGCCCAGACTCTCGGATATGCACGGCAAAGACCTTCCACCCTCCATAAGGGGTGAGCAGCGGTTGACCGGCATGAGTGCCAATCAAAGCATTTTCCCGGTGACGGATTCCGCTTTTTCCTTTAACCAATACGGGGAGAGCAGGACTTGGGTAAGCGAACTGATGCCCTATACGGCAGAAGTGGTGGACGAGCTTTGTTTTATCAAATCCATGGTGACGGAACAAATCAACCACGATCCTGCTATCACCTTTATGCAATCCGGACACCAACTGGCAGGAAGGCCATCCATGGGTGCCTGGCTTTCCTACGGACTGGGTTCAGACAATCAAAACCTGCCGGCCTTTGTTGTTATGGTGTCAAAGAACGCGGTGTTAGATCAGCCTTTATATGCCCGCCTCTGGGGAAATGGTTTCCTGCCCTCCCAGCACCAAGGTGTGCAGTTCCGATCCGGAAAGGATCCCGTCCTTTACCTAAGCAACCCGGAAAACTATGACGGTCATGACCGCCGGGAAATGATGGACCACCTGAAAGCATTGAATGAAGTTCAGTTCGACATGTACGGTGACCCGGAGATTAGTGCAAGAATCTCCCAATACGAGATGGCATTCCGCATGCAGACCTCCGTTCCGGAGATTAGCGATTTGTCCGACGAACCCGATCATATTTTTGAACTATACGGCGAAGAAAGCCGCGATCCAGGCACCTATGCCGCCAATTGCCTGATGGCAAGACGATTGATAGAAAAAGATGTAAAATTCGTACAACTCTACCATCAGGGCTGGGATCAGCATGGCAACCTTCCTGGCAGCATCCGTAACCAATGTAAAAAAACCGACCAAGCCACCGCTGCCTTGATCAAAGATTTAAAGCAACGCGGACTTTTGGAAGACACCCTCGTTGTCTGGGGCGGGGAGTTTGGACGAACGGTCTACAGCCAAGGAACGCTGACGGCAGACAACTACGGCCGTGACCACCATCCGCGCTGTTTTACCATGTGGATGGCCGGTGCTGGGGTGAAGCCTGGCTTCACCTATGGGGAAACCGATGATTTTGGTTATAATGTTGTAAAAGACCCAGTTCACATTCACGACTTCCACGCTACCTTAATGCATTTGTTCGGCATAGACCATGAGCAACTGATTTTCAAGCATCAAGGAAGACGTTACCGACTTACCGATGTACATGGGCATGTGGTGCCGGAGTTGTTCACCTAAAAATATTCTAAAAATTAGGGCACCTCGATTTTGATTTTAAGAAATGATGTTTACCTTTGCAATCGCTTAACGGAAACAATAAGCAACGGGGTGTAGCGTAGCCCGGTCATCGCGTCCTGACTTAAGTCAGGAAGGTCGCAAGGACGAATATTGCCGGAGTATTTATTTTCGGGGTGTAGCGTAGCCCGGTCATCGCGCCTGCTTTGGGAGCAGGAGGTCGCAAGTTCGAATCTTGCCACCCCGACTTGAGAGCCAGTTCTGAAAAGAGCTGGCTTTTTTTGTGTATTAAAAATCAGTGCCAACATAATATAAAACAAAAAAAATGCTGAACTTAACAGTTGAATATGGCAGCAGCAAAACCCATTATTACCAAAAACAAACTCGAAATCCAGGAACTTTTTAAAATCTCCCGATTCAAGACCTTGATCAAAAAGACCAAACCGCACAAGCACGAGGGCTATTTTGAGTTGATCTATATTGCCGATGGGGTAGGTTTTCATTGGATTGAGTTAGAAAACTATCAGATAAAGACCCCGGATGTTTAGTTTCTGAAACCTGGACAACTCCATTTTTAGCAATTTACTTCCATTCCTAAAGGCTATGTATAGATGTTCAAAGAAGCAGTCATCGATGCGGTCAAAGAAGTGAAAATCCTACAACAAATACAGCAAATGGGAGAATTAACCAGGATTGCTTCTTGGCAGGACATTATGGTTGGGAACATATTTGAGGATATTTTATTGGCTTATCAAAAAGAATCGGAATATTCACAAGATATGATCAAGGGCTACTTAAGAGTGCTTTTTGCTAAAATTGCCAATCAGACAACTATTAATACTCCCAATGGAATGGGAAACCTGGTGTGTGAAAAGTTTCTCAGCGTTTTAACCCAACAAAACCCTATCCTTCATAAAGTTGCTGACTATTCCGTTATGCTGCAAACTTCTCCACAAAACCTCAATCAGGCCTGTAAGAAAAAAACTGGCAAAACCGCTTCTGAACACATCAGCAACGAATTGATTTTGGAGGCCAAAAGAAACATCCTCCATAGCGAACAAAATATCAATCAAATCGCTGACCTCTTACAGTTCAACGATGCCTCCTATTGTGTTAAATTCTTTAAAAAGCATACTGGAGACGCCGCATCAGTTTAGGAGTAGGTACTTAGACCTTTGAGGTTTTAAAAACCCCGAAGGTCTTCAACGGGAAAAGCGGGTCAATACCAATAGTTTACGTTTTCGCAAAGACATAAACCTTTGAGGTCTGGAAAAAGACCTCAAAGGTTTGCCATCGTTTCAATTTTACCATTTTACCACCTTTTTAATGTACGCCCCATGTTTTCCACCCTACCTGGGGTGTCGGCGCCCCCTCCGTTCGGGGGTAGTGCAAAATCCGTGATCGTCAGATTAGATCCGGAAAAAATCCAACGTTACTCCTTTACTCCCAAAGAGGTGGTGGAAGCTTTGGCTAATTTCAATGTCATTTCTCCTGTGGGAAACCTGAGAATGGAGGATGAAATGCTCCTCACCCCTACCAACAGTGTAGCGGAATCCATTTCGGATTTTGAAAATTTCCCACTGACAGGAACTGGCGCCTCAGTGTATCTGAAGGATTTGGCCAATATCGAAATCGCCTCAGATGTGACTACCGGCTATGCGTTGGTGAACGGTGCCCGTTCGGTTTACATTCCGGTAACCAAAAGAGCGGATGCATCCACTTGGGAGAGTTCCAAAGTTCTTTAAGGTTAATAATAAATCCCATGATAAAAAAGATATTAATAACAGACGATTCGAAATCGACCATCATCATCCGGTTGATGGTCGAAGCAGTGTTTCTGTCCGAGGGAATTCAAAAATTCCTTTTTCCCGCCATATGAGGGACGGGACGGTTTGAGAAAATAGGCCTTCACAATCCGGAATTTTTGGGAAGCTTTGTCGGTACTTTTTGAAATCATCTCAGGAATCCTTATTATAGTGGGATTGATGACCAGACTGGCAGCCATCCCTACCTTGTTTATTATGATCGTTGCCATTGCTAGTACCAAAACTGAAGTTTTTCAACAAGATGGATTTTGGGAAATGATGCATGGCACCCGAACAGATTGGAGCATGCTCCTTGGAAGTATATTCTTGATCATCCGTGGCGGAGGCCGGTGGTCGATGGATAAGATTTTCTCTATCCCTTGACATGGGTTTTTAAAATGCGGAAGATAATAATCTTTCTATCGGGCTATAAACCTTGAATAATTCATCAGGTAAAATCCTTCTATGCATGGGAAGCCTAAATAGTTAAAATAAAAACGATGGAAATATTCATCCTATCACTTGCGGCATTTATAGTTGCCATTCTGACTTTTTTTTCCGGATTTGGCCTTGGAACAATCTTGACTCCGGTATTTATGGTGTTCTTCCCGGTGGATTTGGCCATTGCGCTAACTGGGGTGGTTCATTTTTTCAACAACATCTTCAAGCTACTTTTAGTGGGAAAGAGTGCCGATAAAGAGGTCCTTATTCGATTTGGTATTCCCGCTATAATTGCCGCATTTGCGGGCTCATGGTTACTTTTGAATATGACGGATTTGGAACCGCTTTTCGATTATGAAATGTTCGGTAGGACCTTTGTAGTTGAGCCTGTGAAATTTGTCATTTCCTTCCTCCTGATCCTATTCGCACTGATGGATTTGATCCCCTATTTTCAGAATATAAAATTCGGAAAAGAAAAACTTCCTATCGGCGGTGCACTGAGTGGCTTTTTCGGAGGACTCTCCGGAAATCAGGGTGCCCTGCGTTCAGCCTTTTTAATTAAAGCGGGGCTGTCTAAAAATGCCTTTATTGGGACAGCTGTGGTGGTTTCCACATTCGTGGATTTAACCCGATTGAGCGTATATGCCACACGTTTTGTTCGTACAGACTTGAATGAGAATTTAAACCTGGTTGTTATTGTAACGCTATCTGCCGTCGCTGGAGCTTATCTAGGTAATAAAGTGCTGAAAAAAGTAACCCTTAAATCCATACAATATGTAGTGGCTATTATGTTGATACTAATTTCAGTGGCTCTGGGAGCAGGGTGGATTTAATTTCTTGGAGATTTAATCAGGTAATGGATCACACATACAGCGCTGTGATTTACTCTTCTAAGTGCTTGTTTTAGAAATCTCTTATCTTAGTGGTAGAATTAGAATCAGAAAAGATATGAAAAAATATTATTAAATTTTGTCCTTTTTTTATTGAACCTATCACTAATCGATCAGACGGATGCCGAAGAACGATATGATTATGACCCTGCCCTTACAGTATGGAATCATGCTTTTTCTCCAGCTATGAATTTCTATTCCAGGAATTTCTCAAAATATGATACTGATTTGACGTATTATCTTTTCGGTCCCGTTCATCCTTGGGACAGAAGCAATGAAAATACCGGGACGCAACTGGCTCAAGCCATGCTGCAGAATTCATACTTGCATGTGATGACCCAATCAGGATATTACGATGGTGGAACGGATTATTTCAACGCCAAATTCAACATGTGGCAAATGGATCCTGCCGGAAAAATGCAGGAAAGGTTAAGCTTCTAGGGATACGGAAGCGGGCACATGATGTATTTGCGTGCTGAAGATTTGGCTACTTCCAATGAAGATATTGGACAGTTCATCTTAATAACGATGCCAGGTGAGGGAGTCCTAGCGAAGTATTGATAGTCATCTAGACCTTTGAGGTTTTTTCCAAACCTCGAGGGTCTTCATTCCCAATAAAAGTCAAAAATCCAATTTGGGCTCGGTGGTTTAACGGTCCCGCCTGAAAAACTTCAGCCCTTTTTTGGCCAGACCTTCGGGGTTTTCAAAACCCCAAAGGTCTAATTCATGGAAAAAGTGAAAGAACTATGTGGTGAGCTATATAAGGTCACAGCCGCTTTACTCCCTCACCATCAACCAAAGTTCAGCAACCTGTGCCCCCCGCTCCCCTTCACCACAGGTCCAACTGAAGGTGATTTCCCCATCCTGATATGCCTCCTTTGGAAGGTCAAATTCATAGATCGGCTGCTGGCCTGTCTGAATAAAATCATGGACCTCAATTCCCCCATCCACCTCTAACCTCATCCTCGATCGAAACCTGCCTGTATAGGCCACTTTTAGTGTGTATTCCAGATCCGGATTGAGATGATCATACCTGATCTTTAACGGAGTATCATATAACGTATTTACCTGCATCATCCAGGCCTGTGGCGCAGAAGTGCCTTCAAATCCTACCGCTTTTACCTCATGCACCCATTCCACACCGATTAGGCCTACACCAAAACTAATCCTTGGATTATACAAACTTCCCGGGTCCTCCTCCCAGGAAGAATCGAAGACAACTCGCCTCCAGCTCTTGGGATGTCCAAAATTATCATAAAAGCCTCCGGGACCTGGATTGGTACGGTTGATAACCTCTTCCAGTTTATCTTCCCATATTTCACCGGGTTCCATTACAACAATTGCGTTGATATTGTCTATCAGCCAAGGCGCGTCATTAAGCACAGCATCCAAGTTGTCGATAAAATTCCCCCTACCCGATGCGGCGCCGTGGGGATCTATGGTAAGCTGAGCTCCGATGCTTTCGTACAAATCATCCGCCAGCTCCATGCACCTTTCTCTCCACTGCGCAACGGCTTCCATCGAAATGGATTCATACAACACGGCCAAGGCCTTTTTTAACGGTTCTTTGCTTTTTTCAGCAAGGGACTGCCGCATTAAATCCCTAGCCTGATGTTCTGCGGCTGTCTGAAAGGCTAATTTACGCTGTATATATGCGTCGAAATACGCTCTGATCAACCCCATTTGAAACCTAAAATTTACCTTGAGTTTGTCATCAGCCTTGGATTCCATTTCCTGCCACAATTGCAGTGTGACGGGCACCTGCATGTTGGTAAGCAAGGGGCCTCTGAGGTTTTCCTCCTGGGCCAATAAGCCCTGCGCAATCCCCTCCACCCATTCTGAACCGAAGAAAAACCGGGCATAATCCCGCAATGTCTCGATAACAGGTGTATTGGGATCCCAGTCCTGATCGGTCCATACAAACTTGTTAACGTCATCGTTGGTGCCTTCAGAATAACTAAGGCTACCATCAGCCAAATGGGCAAGGGCATTGTGAATGGCCTTTTGATCCTCCGGTCTGGGGTTGATACACTCCCTACCCAATGTCATAGACATGGCGAGATCCCAGTCAGGAATCGGATACTGGGAACTTAGGCTGTGTGTAATATCAGGATATCTCCGAATAGGTATCTCGGGGTTCACTAGCTTCCGCAGTTCTGGCAATGGAATTTTTACCCAAGGGCCAAAAACCACACCGCCCAGCCACTCGTATTCCATGTTGATGTGATAGAAAAATCGGTCAAACCATTCCTGAGTCGGACGGAATACCTGTGGCGAAACCCAGATTTTGGCATTGGGATGGTGGCGGTGAAGCACTTCTGCGGATGTCGCTAACCAGGCAAACAATTCATCAGGCTCCAATTCACCGGGGTCTCCCCCCGGAATAAACAGATGGTCCAAGCGGTGAACGGCAGCAAACACCTCTTCCCGTTCCGCCATTTCAAATTTCAGAGAATCTGGGTGATCGTAATCTGAACCCATATTCGGATACCACATCCAAACATCCATATCATATTGGTCCGCAATTCTGGACTGCTCCCCTATCATCTCGATGGCTGGCAGTATCATATGCCTGCTGGTAAAATCATCATCCGTTCTGGGCGGAACAATTTCAATGCTGTTTGCACCAAACAATGCAAGTTCCCGAATATACTGTTCAAACATTACCACCGAAAACGCATCATAGGAATTTGTCTTTGGTCTGTATCCGAGTTGATGTCCGCGGATGGGATACTTGGGTGAAGATTGATGTGAAATTGAAGCCGGAATCATAAGTTTTCCGGGTACTGCTTCCATTTTTCGCAAAACCCTTCCGATTCCATAAAGCAAACCCCTCTCATCCTCTCCGAGGATAATCAACATCTGAGAACTTTCATCTAAATGCACACTATATCCTTCTTCAGAAAGCATAGGTAAAACATCTACTCCAGTCCGGTAAGCCGATGGCAAGTTTCCTTCATTTTCACGAATGCTAAGAACGATAACAGGCTCCCCATTCTCAGCGGAAGCGGATTGAATTGGTAGAAGGATTCCCGTTCGTTTTTTAATTTCATCACGAAAAACATCCGCCATAAAACCGATGCGCCCCACCTCTTCATGGGTTGAAACAACAATCGCCCTGCTAAAATCAAGTTGCTGAGCGGAAAGAATGGGAGAGCAAAAAAACAGAAATCCTGAAAATAAGAAAGCGAGACAGTTCATAAGCTGATTTAATAATTATTCTCCAGATATACTTCATGATCGGGAATTAGACTATTTTAGACACCCCTTGCGGTCTCTTTGTGCCTTTAAAGGCATAAAAATATTTTATTTGACATCAAATTTTCACCGTTTTTGAGTCTGAGTATCTAATCAAAACATCCTATTAGATTTAAAAAAATAACACTAGTTTAAACCATTATTAAAATTTTTCATTGAATTAGCCTGTATCAGAAAGTTATTTTCTAAAACATATTGGCTATTTTTGGAGGCAATAGCGTTAAAAAATAATATCCTAACCAATAGCTTCCATGCCCCAAATACACGCGTTATCTTTTGCCGTAACTTTATTTCTCTGCCAATTATTTGTTATATCATCACCTTCCTTCTCCCAAACCACCCACACATTTACCAAAGGACTGGCTATCCAAAATCAACACCGATATGGGCGTGAGGTAATTTTTACAGACCATCTGGCTCACCAACTTGCCGCGGGGACATTTCAGGAACCTAAGGAAGGACTTCCCGTTACGCCTGATACGGAGGACGTTTGGCAAACGCTTAAAGCGGATGAAACCGGCAAGTTCAGAGGTCGGGTAAGGGCTGGATACTTATACCT
>DATHWC010000015.1:0-5546 GCA_035460985.1 Lunatimonas sp. | reverse complement strand
GACGCGGATGACTCGGATAAAGCGGATCTTTTTGTTTAGGATTAAATCTTGGGCTAAAAAAAAACAACCCGTATAAATCCGCACAATCCGCCAAATCCGTGTTCCATTCACTCCAAAGTAAAATAGAACACCGATGACACGGATGACCCGGATAAAGCGGATTTTTTTGTTTCGGATTAAATCTTGGCGGCAATAAAAACAATCCGTACAAATCCGTTCAATCCGTCAAATCCGTGTTCCATTCACGTAAAAAATTTAAATAGAACACCGATGACTCGGATGACCCGGATAAAACGGATTTTTTGTGTCGGAGTAAATCTTGGCGGCAATAAAAACAATCCGTAGAAATCCGTACAATCCGTCAAATCCGCCAAATCCGTGTTCCATTCGCTTCGAAGTAAAATAGAACACGGATGATGCTTGTTTAGATAGTATTTAAAATCCCAAATTTGACGCATCCACCAATTCTACAAAACGTTTCATTTTTTTCTGAATGACTTTAAAGTGGTGTCGGTCTTCCTCTGTAATTAAAGAAATTGCCTCTCCGGCAGATTCTGCCCTACCCGTTCGTCCGATCCGATGGATGTAGTCTTTTGGGGACCGTGGTAATTCATAATTGATCACATGGGGCAAATGTTGTATATCAATCCCCCGGGCTGCCAAATCCGTTGCAACCAAAACACGTAAATTTCCCGCCTTGAACTGCTTCAGGGCTTCAGTCCGTGCTCCCTGACTTTTGTCACCGTGGAAGGCCATCGCCTGAATACCGTTTTTGTTCAGCTTGGTGGTCAGGTTGTCAGCCGCGCGTATGGATGAGGTGAATACCAGCACCTGCTTCCAGTCCCCCTCTTGGATTAAAAATCGAAGTAAAGGGCCCTTATTTTCCGGCGACACCAAATAGGCCGTTTGATTGATCAATTCGGGGGTAATGGTATCCTGTCCCACCTCAATTTTGACAGGACGGACAAGAATCTTGGCCATCAGGCCCTCGACTTCCGTATCGATGGTAGCTGAAAAGAGGATACTTTGTCGCTTTTTGGGAAGCCTTGAAAGGATTTCATCCATTTCTTCCTTGAAGCCGAGATTCAACAACTTGTCTGCTTCATCTACCACCAAAATTTCAACTTGGGAAAGTTCTATGGAATTTTTTGACACCAAATCCAACAATCTACCCGGAGTCCCTATAAGCACTTCGGTACCATGGAGGTTCATCATTTGGGGGTTGATAGACACGCCGCCATACACTGCCATGGTTTTTATTTTTCTCGGCAAAAGAACTCCAAACGTCTGAAATACTTCCATTACCTGCGCCGCCAATTCCCTGGTGGGCACCAAGACTAACACAGGCACGGATCTACTTTGAACCGGAGGCATTTTTTGTAACCGCTCAAGTATGGGTAATACATAGGCCGCAGTTTTTCCTGATCCGGTGGGTGCGAGTCCAATTAAATCCTTTTTTTGAAGAATAAGCGGAATGGCTTCCTTTTGGATGGGATAGACTGATTGGTATTGGGCTTTGGAAATGGCATCTAATAGAAAATCAGATAATCCTAGGTCGGCAAATGTCATTGATGATTTTTTGACAAAGATAAGGGATTTTGTCCACTTCAATTTTTTCCTCAGATCGAAAAGATACATTTTCTTTGGTATCTATTGATATAGTCTATCGCAGTGGGTTCGCCTGGTCCAAATATCGGATCTCTGCCCTTAATGGGTCACAAAGCTATAGGTAGTAAAAAAATTAAAACCTGTCAGAATTTTCAGCTCTGACAGGTTTTAATTTTTAAATCATGGTATGTACACTAGTGTAAAGTCAACCGTGAGTCGCTTAAATATTTCCCATAGATATTCTCGGAATATATCAGCGAATATCTGCGCAATCCGCGGGAAATAAAACGTAACTGAATTATTGACACAACACTAGGTTGTCCTAAGACCAGGCTGAACCAAATTAGGTACCTCAAAACCTTCTCTATAGTTGCGGGTAAGCATCTTGTCCGCCTCTGCATCACCGACAAATGTCTCCGATTTTGGATCAAATGTCAGAACACGTTCCAATTTGTATGCAATGTTGCCCAAGTGCGCCAAACCCGAAGATAGGTGTGCTGTTTCCACAGGGCCATTTAGAATGGATTTGTCGTGTTTTCTTACAGCCTCTATAAAATTGGCAAAATGCCCATCGGTACCTCCGTCACCTCTGTCCATTTCAGAACCGGATTTCCCTCCATCGCTTCCTGACTTACCGGGTTTTCTGTCCTGCCCCAAAAATGTACTGTACTTATCGTATCCATCCACCACTAAATAACCTTTATCTCCATAGAAGATATTTCCAACAGTAACCCCATCTTCCCTATTGGTACACCATGGCCTTACTTCAAATTGAATGATTTTATTTTCTTCTGGATAATTATATACTGATGTCAATACTTCTGGAACCTCCTTGGCATCATCCCACAGGAACTTTCCTCCCATCGAAGTTATTTTTGTCGGAAGTCCTACATCCAATCCCCACATGCAGAGGTCTGTTTCATGTATACCCTGATTCCCTACATCACCGTTGCCATAATCCCAGTTCCAATGCCAATTGTAATGCACAAGGTTTTTGGAAAAAGGCTTCTTTTGTGCAGGACCAGTCCATAAATCATAGTCAATACCTTCCGGAACAGGTGAGGTTCCATGATCACCAATGCTTGGCCTCCACCTAAAGACGATGCCTCTCGCCATATAAACCCGGCCTATATACCCATCCCTCAACAGCTGAATGGCTTCTTGCACCGCAGGTGAGCTGCGAAGTTGTACCCCATGTTGCACAATGCGATCATACTTATGAGCAGCCTCCACCATTTGGCGTCCTTCCCATATATTGTGGGATCCAGGTTTTTCTACGTAAACATCCTTTCCTGCCTGGCAAGCCCAAATGACGGACAAGGCATGCCAATGATTGGGTGATGCAATACTGACCACATCAATGTCCTTGTTATCATATACCTTACGAAGGTCTTGTTCCAAGGCTACATCCTTACTGTACTTTTCCTTAAAGCTTTTTTGCCTTTCTTTCAAAATGTTCATGTCAGGGTCACAAAGTGTGGTAACCTGTACATTCTTTTGATTCATAAAGCTTGCAATATGGCTTTTTCCTCTTCCATTTACTCCCAGCACTGCCGCATTAATCCGGTCATTGGCACCAAAAACGCTGGATGGTATAATGGTGGGTGCCACCATTGCAACTGAGCCCGCAATGGCCGTCTTCTTTATAAAGGACCTTCTCGTTGTTTCGTTGTTCATAACATGCTTATTTTGAGTTACAATTTAAATTTACCCCTAAATTAAAAAAAATCACCTGATGAGAGTACATCAGATGATTTTTAATGAGTTTAATTATTCACCAATGGCCCGCATGGGATCCTCATTGGTGACACCCGCCGGCTGAACCACGTGGGTTAAAGGTTCGATATTGCTCCCTGCACCGGCATATCCGGTAGTCTGATTTAGGGTAGCCTCCACATTTCCTACCAAGTAAGGCTGATAAACTGGCCAAAAAATATGCATAGGATCCATGGTATACCTCGTTGTATTATAGGTAGCCCATCTCACTTCATCCCTGAAAAAGGAATTTTTTTCCATTATCCGGTCATAGTAGAAGTTGTTCGGGGACAATGACTTCTCAATATCGTTTCCAGAGAGAGTATATGTTTTACCGTTATAAGCTGCTTTACCAGTTTTGGCAAAAATTACGGAAATCCGAACCAATTCATCATGGCGGTATTCCTCTCCATATAATTCACGAGTCCTCTCATCCAAAACAGCTCCAATACCCTCGGATTGTACATCAGAAGGAGTGTACATGTAAATGGCATTTGCCCGTTCCCGGATGGCATTAATATCTTCCGCAGCTCCGGCATAATTTTCCTGCCATAATCTGGCCTCCGCCCGAATCAAATAGACTTCACCCATTCGCAAAATATACATATCCATTTTTCCTGAATCCTGCCTTTCTGGACTGGCTTCCAGATTGACGGAATAAAATTTATACCGTGGATATCCAAACCAACATCGGATGGTATCTTGACAGGTTAAATTACCATTTGCATCATACAATCGAAGGGGCTGCATATAAAATGGACTTCCGTCATCTCTTAGAGATGGATTATCGTACAATACATCTTCCATTTCAAACCAATTGAGATCCTTATGCCTATAATCCTGTTCGTCAATCACGCCATTATAATTCCAGATATCATATTGGGAATAATTTGTCGGGCGGGCAAAACCTTGACTCCTACCCCATTTTTTCATCATTCGCCCACGATTGTCGTTGGTGGTTGCCTGTACATCTGTGCCGATCCGTGTGGTACCGGGTTCCCAAACCCCCAAATTGGTACTAACAAAGTTTGGTCCCCAAGACCTTATTCGAGCGGCGGCACCTTGAGTACCCAAAACAAATGGTTCGTTCACCACCAACCAAATCCCCTCCGGATTGCTGGTTTTTTGAGCACCTTTGTCCATGTGAAGATAATTGACCGCATCTGCTGGGGCAAAACCACTTCTCCCAGGTAATGGATTTCCCGTGTTTGGATTATTGGTATTTGCCACCTCTACTTGCGTAACTCCCGCAGGGATCATGGCATCGGTAAACAACCGCGATTCACCGTCATTGATCACATCCGTCATGAGCTGTTCTGCTTCCGCAAATCGTTGGTTCAGCATGTAATATTTAGCCAAAAGCATTCTTACGGCATCTTTTGGTGCTTGTCCTATGGGCAGTTGGCTTTTTGGTTTCACATGCTGCACGGCATATTCCAGATCCACAATCATTTGGTCCCAGATTCCTTGCATGTGAAAGACCTTAAAGTCCCTTCTTGCTTCTGTTACCACGTTGAGCGGAAAGGCAACATTGCCAAACTGCATGGTTAACTGCATATAGAAAAAGGCTCTGACAAAATAGGCCGAACCCAGCAAGTGGTTTCTTTCCGGATTATTGACACCGTTCTCCCAATCAGGAAGATCAATGTAATCTATGACTGTATTTGCCTTTTTAATGTGATTGTAGTTGTCAGCATAAAAAGACAAGGTGCGGCCTGCGTCGTTATTCCTGGCATTGGTAGGCGTGGCGTAGGTGCGCAAATCGACAAATGCGTCCGGCTTGTCCGTAGAAGCCACGACAGATGCGTCACTCATATTGTGATTAAACATCAATTCCCGGGTATCCCCGTTCCACTGGAGCATAACACCTCTCAACCCAGCATCCAGTGCCGTTTGCAATCCTGCCCCGTCACGAAATGTATTTTCAGGACTTAGAAAAGAAAGTGGCTTTTCATCCAGAAAATCATCGGTACAGGAAACCGAAAATAACAGCAGAAACGATGCGATTATTCTATAATATATCTTTATATTTTTCATGTCTTTCTAGTTAAATATATAATTATAACTTACTGGTAGATTTAGAAAGTGACATCTAGGCTAAATGAATAGGTCCTTGGCATTTCTCTCGCGGACTCGGGATCCCCGAGCTCTCTAATCCAGCCTGTAAATACGGCGGCATTTTC
>DATHWC010000014.1:0-8472 GCA_035460985.1 Lunatimonas sp. | reverse complement strand
TCGGCTTAAATCTAGGTGCCAGATTTCCAAACAAATAGGTTCGTATTGACTTTTGGTTTTTAAATTTGGTTTAATATTGACGGACCTCGGGCTCAGCACCCCCAGTTACACCCCGGGAGAAGCTGAATTAAGAAATGATATGCTTGCTCAATGTTTTGCAGTCTGCGAAAGGGCAGGGGTAGATATTTATAATGTTGGTTTTAACCTCGTTTATGGCCGACTTAAAAGAGCGTTGAATTTCGAGGAAGAATTTACATAAATTCCACAATTCGTTGGACTTTAAAAAAACTACCTAACCCTCCAATCCTGCGACCTCTTTTTAATCCACGGATTATTTTCAACAGCTTCCCCTCGTTAAATCTAATTTACTCTTCGGTCAATTTTTTCTAATTGTTATCAAACATACGATTAACAGTGTATAATAATGAATTATCGCTAATTAAGCATATAAAATACCAAACATTAGGTGTTTTATATGCTGAAATTTCTTTTTACCTTTATTGAATATTTGTTGAGGTGGACTGGTAAGATAGGTTTGAGCGTGGATTTATCGAAGGTCATAAATCATATTAGGTAGAAAAAACTTCTGAAAAACCATCAACAGTGCAGCGGCTTGTAAATTTCAACCATAAAACCATAGTTAATATTGATTTCTACTATACATCTAATCAATTCATCTTATGAGCAAATTACAGATTATTGCCCGCTATCAGATCCACGATGGAAAATTAGACGAGTTTAAAGAGCTCGCAAAAGAATGCCTTTCCGTTGTAAAAGCAAAAGACAAGGATACAATTCAATATGATTGGTACTTTCACGATGAACAATCCGAATGTGTTCTTATAGAAACATATCCAGACTCCAATGCATTGCTTACCCATATTGGCAATATTGGAGAAATGTTCGGGAAGTTTATGGCATTAGGCGATTTATCGGCTGAGATATATGGGCAACCTTCCGAAGAACTTTTAAATGCAACTAGCGGCTTAAATGTAAAAGTATATACCTTCTATCAGGGTTTATAATTGTTTAAATTTTCAAGCAATCCTATTTTTTAAAGTAATTCCGCATTGCGAAAAATTGAAGTGACCATTATAAGACTATCTCTAGACCCTTCAAAAAAAGGAGGAGGCAATTTGCCTCCCCGTTTTTCCGACTAAATTAAAGGTAGCTTAAAAAATACCCTAGTTAATAATTAAACTCCTACTCCAACGTAGGATAACTAACCCCCAGTTGCTCCAGATAGCTGTCGTATTTTGTCTCGTCGTAGTAGAATTTTTCGAGTTGGGGTCGGTAGATTTCCATAAGCCGCTCGTTTAGAAATAGCGCCGGTTCATCGGTTTCTGCCATTATCGGTTTGTATTTTGTTTCCTTTGTCTGTACCTCCTCAAAGTATTTCTTCGCTTCAACAAGGATCTCCGGGTTTACCAATAGGTCGAATACGGTTAGTGCCTCGACTTTGGCCCCTGCCAGTACGCCTTTGTGGGCGATAGGCGTCGCCATGGCAACGGCATTGGTCCAGTGGTGGCCGGGAAGATCGGGGGCGTTGGCCGGGTAGCGGAGGACTACGGTCGGTACATTCCAGGAAACATCGGCAATATCGTCCGATCCACCTCCCATGGAGAAGGTGGCCGGTCCTCTAAGTTCCGACACTTCGGTAAGTAGTCCCGTTTGATTGTCCCCTTTTTCCGGGTTGATGTATTTTTGAACGGCCTTCGCAAGTTGTTGGTCTGCCTCACTCCATGTAGGCAAACCTACCTGTTCGATGTTTTTTTGTACTGTTTCCGCTATGGCCTTATTAAAGTGACCGGGCCAGGAAGAGCCGATTATTTGGTGGCTGACCGTGGTGTTGGTCATCTTTGCGGCACCTTCAGCAATGCGTATGGCATCTTCTTGGAGGCTAAGGATTTTTTCATAAGTTCGTTCCCGTAGAAAGTACCATACAGATGCAGTGCCAGGCACCACATTGGGCTGGTCGCCTCCGTCCATGATTACATAGTGGGAGCGTTGGGTGGGCTGTAGATGCTCCCGGTGGAAATTCCATCCCACATTCATCAATTCCACCGCATCCAAGGCACTTCTGCCATTCCAAGCAGACGCCCCATGGGCGGTCTGTCCCTCAAAGTCAAATTTTACGGATACAAGGCCGTTGTTTCCTGAATCTCCCCAAGAAACACCCAGATTGCTGCTGACATGGGTAAAGATGCAGGCATCCGCCTCTTTGAAAATCCCGGACCGGACCATAAATGCCTTTCCGGCCAATTGTTCTTCGGCGATTCCCGGCCAAAGCATCAGTGTTCCCTGAATACCTTCATGCTCCATAATGGTTTTGAGTGACAAGGCAGCGGCAATACTTAGGGGTACGCCGGAATTATGGCCTTCTCCATGGCCCGGTGCTCCTTTGACTAGGGGTTTATGATAGGCTACGCCTGGAGTTTGATTGGTGTTTGGAAGACCGTCAATATCTGATCCTATGGCAATAAACGGTCTTCCCGAACCCCAAGTGGCCGTCCATGCGGTTGGCATGCCTGCCACGCCCCGTTCTACGGTAAAACCGTTTTCTTCGAGAATTCCGGAGAGGTATTTGGAGGTTTCGTATTCCTGAAAACCCATCTCCGAAAAGCTAAATACCTTATCCACCATTACCTGCACAAGCTTCTGCTGCTTGTCAACTTCTTCCAGCAATTCCTGCTTGAGGCTGGCGATCTTGGCAGAGCGCATCTGGGAGAAGGAAAGGAAGGGATTCCCAAGCAGGAATCCCATCAAAAAAACTAAACTGATTCTTTTCATCATAAATTGGTTTAATATTCGTCTCCATGGTCGTGGCTGCAAACCGGTTCCAGCCAGTTTTGTCCCGTGCTACCTATAGGAGCTCCCGCAGGTGCTTCCAAGGGAGTTAACAGGGTTACAGTCTCTTGCGGATTGCTCTCAAAGCCTTCCAACAACGCATGGCAATAATGGTAGTGCGCTTTTTGGTAGACGCTGCTTGGGTTTTGACTGGCAATCCAGTTTTTGATCTCGCTGGTTTTCAGCAAGGCAACCGCCCTCGCTTGCGAAGAGGCTTCTTTATTTGTTGAAAGCACAATCAGGTGTTGTAAGACCAGTTTGGCTACGACACGTTGTACTTCACCTTCGTATCCATTCTTGACTGGACTTTTCCATGTTGTAGCTATCAGTTGGTCCAGCACAGCCTCCAAACTTGGCAATGAACTATCCAGTGCATGTTGCGTCACAAGCCTAGAAGCACGCTCCGGGTTCAATAATAGACTTATAGTAAGGTTGGCGGCAATTTCTGCGGGAGAAAGCGGATCGAATACCAATCCCGTGTTTCGGTTAAAGGATTCCCTTGGATTTGCGGGGAAACCATAAGGTCTGGGAGGAATTAAAGAGGTGATATTCTTTGGCAATACCAGCACCTCCGGTTTTAGAGTATTTAGCAGGGATTGAAGTGCTTTGGTTTGTGCCGCCGCAGGTACGGGAGTGATAGGCTCACCCGCCTCGCCGCGAAGCATATACGTGTAGGAAGCACCCGCCACTACTTTTACAGCAGCCTCTACCTGATAGCGGTGAAACATATACATGGGAACCAAGACCTCTTCCAAATTGGCCATTGGGGTTCCCATGGGGATTTTTTTCTCGGAGAAGTTGTCCAATACAATTTTCCGCACTTTCATGGTGTGGTCCAGTTCTTCTACCGCACCCGCGCCGTTGTCCCACAAGTGGTTTTCAGGGTGGGCGCTTCCCGGTGGACGGGCATCTTGGTCGGAAAGAAATTTCATGCCTTTCGCCTGATAGTCTTTGACCAGTTTGTCGATTTCCTCCATTTCATCAGATCCTTCGGGGAAGGTAGCATAAGCGATTTTGATGGCTACTTTATCCCAGGCACCTATTCCCTCCGGATAGGCATCGGAGATGTCAATGGTGTTATTGGCAGTAAGTTTTACGGTAGGGTGGGGGTAATCCATCACAGAGGCCCTTTCGAAAGTACTAGCTATATAATTGTGCGGTAATCCCAATGTATGGCCGACTTCGTGGGCGGCAAGTTGTCTCATCCGGGCCAAGGACATGTCCATCATTGCCGGGTTTTCATCCGTTCCCTCGTATTCCCCTACTAGGCCTTGGGCCAGGAGGTAATCCTGTCTTACCCGAAGGGAGCCTAGGGTTACTTTTCCCTTGATAATTTCCCCAGTTCTTGGGTCCGTGACACCGCCGCCATAGGACCATCCTCTGGAGGACCGGTGTACCCATTGTACAAGGTGGTAGCGGATATCCATGGGATCTGCGTCTTCCGGCAAAAGCTTAACTTCGAATGCATTCTTGAAACCAGCTTCCTCAAAGGCTTCAGCCCACCATTTGGTGCCATCCATTAGCGCAGTGCGGATGGGTTCCGGTGTTCCCGGATCGATGTAATAGACGATGGGTTCCACCACTTCACTGACGGCGGCACTTGGATCCTTTTTTTCTAGACGGTGTCTTCGTATATAGCGCTTGGTAATGGATTCATTGACTGGAGAGGCATAATCATAGAAGCTGACTGAGTTGATGCCCGCTCTGGGATCAAAGGCTCTTGGCACATAGTTATCATCAGGAAGTTCTACAAAGGAATGGTGCATTCGCAAGGTAACCGCTCCCGTGGACGGTGCCACTTCCCGCAGGTATGGTCCGGCCTGATCTCCGGTAAGCGTGATGGTAGCTTCGACTTCCGTATTCTTTGGAAAACTTTTGGTTCTTGGCAGGTAAATAGCACTTCGGGACAAGTCCAGTTTATAGGTGCCCTGCCGGGTGCGGCTAATAGCTGCGGCAGCACCGGCTGCATCCTGAAGGAAAAAGCTGGTCCCATCGACCAATACCTTACCTCCCTCTTCGGCACTGATTTCAAATCCCCAGTGTACTGATTTGGCAAAGGATTCTTCCACAGCCTTTTTTTCAAGTACATTATCGGTGAGTGCTCTATACCCATAATTGGGTTCTATCATTAGGATTTTATTTCCCGAGCGCTCGAAGGCCACGACATGGGAGGGAAGGATACGTCCCCGGTCGAGGCCGATATCATTGGATCCCAGCCCGGCGGCGAGGGAGGGATAGTATAGGATTTCTTTATCCAGTTCACCTATCTCCATCCAGATTTTGCCCTTTTTGGCATCCCAATAGAGCGTTATAAAGCCGGGCATTTTTTCCATACCCTCGGTTAAGGAGGTTATTGTTGGGGTGTTTTGGGCATTGGCACTGCCAATTCCTCCTCCCGGAAGGGAGGAGGCCATCAGCAAGCATAAACCACAAATTAAACTACTGATTGTTTTTTTCATGTGTCTATAATTGTTTTTCAGTTGTCACATGGAATCTCGCATGGCGGATAGTCATCCCAGTGTGTGTCGCTTGCGTCATGCTCGATTTCATCTGTTTATAATTGTTTTTCAAAGGTCAGATGGAATCTCGCATGATTGATAATCATCCCTCAATGTGACGATTTCCGTCATGCTCGATTTCATCAGTTGGTTGACGTTTTAATCAATTCATTAAGGCTTTATTGTTTAAGATCTCCAAGTTAGGCATTGGAAACGTATATTCCGTCTGATCTGGAGTAATGGCAGGCGCAAAAAGACTGCTGCTTCCCTTTGCGGGTATGGTTTCCAGTTTTCTTAGTAAATCATTTGAGCGGAATCCTTCGCCAATCAGTTCAATCCTTCGTTCTGCAAGTATGCTTTCCACGAGTGCGTCTGGAGTAGAGACTGAGGAAGCCGGGAAGGTATATTCAGGGTCTGATCTGTGCCGTACTTCTTCCAGTAAAGCAAGCCCCTTGGGTAAATCACCTGTAAGAGCCGCTGCTTCCGCATAATTCAAAAGCACTTCCGCGTAGCGGATCACGGGCACAAAATCAAGGAATGGGGCTGACTTGGCATATTTGGTCATAAAATACCTGCCGTTGTTTACCCGGAACATTCCTTTTCTGGCATCTTCGGCCCTCCATTCCGGATTACCCCAGATTCCCTCCGGATTCATGTAATATTCCGCGCTGATATTATATACGAAACCGAGGGAATTCTGTCCGGTTGAACTGCTCAACTCGGTCATAGGCATGGAAAAGATGGATTCCGTAGAGGTATAGTTGGTTCGGAATATTTCCATTACATCCGGGTGCAGCTCATTTGCGACTCCGGATGGGGCACTGAAAGGGGAGCTTTCGGACACGATTTTTTGTGCCTCCGAAATGACGTTGTCATAGTCACCCATAGTCAGGTAAACTCTGGTTTTAAGTGCGACGGCGGTATTTTTATGTGCCCTTGTGGTATTCAGTAGGGGATTTCCCTGAGTGGCAGGCAAGGCAGCCTCTGCATCGTCCAGATCGGTAAGTATCTGTGCATAAATCTGTGCCACAGTTACTCGGGCCAAGTCATTGTTTTCGGTATCCGTCTCGGACTGTATGCGCAAAGGTAAGCCCGGAGATGCTCCCTGATCCTCGGTATACGGCCTTGCGTACAGCGTAACCAAGGCAAAATAACTCAGTGCGCGGACAAACTTAGCCTCAGCGATATATTGGTTTTTCAATGCTTCGGAAACTACCCCCGAATTTGCCTGTATTCCTTCGATAAAGAAGTTTGCCGAATTGATGGTCGCATAGGCATCCCGCCAAAGTAATTCCACTTCGTTGGAATTGGAGTTGACCGTATGACTCCATGTATCGTAACCCGTGAAGATATTGTTGGTCACGTTTACGAAATCCTCTCCGCGGAAATCACCGTACATGACGTACCTTCCTCCGTAGTAATACGTTGCTTTTAAACCATTATAAATTCCGTTTACCAACCCCAATACCCTATCCGGTGTGTCAAAGATATTTGCCTCTGTCAGGTTGGTCTGTGGGGTTGGATAAAGTAACTCGTCCTCGTTGCATGCGCTAAATGTCAGTAAAATTCCTGTTAGACACAGCAATATATGTTTGTTGATTAATCTATTCGTTTTCATCGTCAGGTTAGGTTTTAAAATCCAATATTTATTCCCATGGTGAATGTCCGTCCCTGGGGAACGGAGTTTTTCTCCACCCCTGGAGAAATATTGGAATTTCCGTTGGAAGATATTTCAGGATCGGTACCGGTATATTTGGTCCAGACAAAGGCATTGAATACCTGGGTATAAACTCTTACGGACGACAATTTTAACCTGCTTAATAATGGAGCAGGTAGTCGGTAACCGATAGAGGCGGTTTGCAGACGCATAAAATCCGCTTTTTCGGCATTTGCCGAAATGGGCCATGAGGAACCGTTTGATAAAAGATCCCCATACACCACTCTTGGCATATCGGTAACTTGTCCGGGGGTAGTCCATCGATCCAAAACTACGGTGGAATTGTTCCAAAAACGCTGATCTCTCCATGTCCCCCTGGA
This sequence comes from Lunatimonas sp., assembly GCA_035460985.1. GTDB lineage: Bacteria > Bacteroidota > Bacteroidia > Cytophagales > Cyclobacteriaceae > Lunatibacter. The sequence goes on along the minus strand of DATHWC010000014.1, from coordinate 1,090 downwards.
ACCGTTCATGACATAATTTCCACCTGAATAGGTAAGTAGTACGTTAAAATCAAAATTACCGTAGGTAAAGTTTTGATCCAGTCCACCGTACCATTTAGGAAGTGCGTTGCCGATTAGGTTAAAATCATTTCCGGTAATAGGGTCCGCAGCCGAACCATCCAAATAGGTCCATCGGCTCTCTCCCGGTCGGGATACGTGGCTGTATTGCACGCGCTCTCCGGCTGCGTTTACGAATACTCTTAGACCTGTTTCCGGATTTACTCCATCCGTAATAGCACCATAAAGGCTGCCTACCGAATAGCCTACACGCGTAATGTTGGTTGTCTCTGCGGACCCACTGGTAATGCCAACAATATCCCCTCCGGCTAGCTCGGTAACCTTGTTGTTCATATTGGTATAATTGAGGGTAGCGGACCATTGAAAACTGCCGTTATTAACCAAATTGGAGGTGAGGGCAACTTCCAAACCCCGGTTATACATGGCGCCCACATTACTCAATATGCTGCCTCCGGGAATACCTTTGGAGGGTGCCTGGGGTACTCCGAGGATCAAACCGTTTACGTTATTGTAGAAATAGGTAATGTCCAACTGGAAGCGGTCATTTAAAAATCCAATGTCTGCTCCTATATTCGTTTGTTCACTTGTTTCCCAACCCAGATTTGGGTTTCCAGCCTGTCCGAAAGTCCAAGTCGGGGCGTTACCGTAAAGAGAGGCGTCAAACAGCACCAAAGAACCAAATGCATTTGACAGGTTACCGTTTCCTACTACTCCCCAGCTTCCCCGCAGTTTTACGGAGTTCATGAAGTTTGATACCGACGAGTTGGTATAGAAATTTTCTTGGGACAGTTCCCATCCAGCGGAAACTCCACCAAATAAACCGTACTTGGTGTCAGCCCCAAGGGCAGAGTTCCCGTCCCTTCTCACGTTCATGGTGACAAAGTATTTTTTGTCAAAATCATAACTGAAGCGGGAGAACTGGGAGATGTAAGAGAATTCATCAATAAAGTTTCCAACCGGATTTATATTTCCGTAATTGCCCTGAAAATTGGTAAAGAAATCGTCGGAGCTGTTAGACCGGTTTGCTCCCCAT
>DATHWC010000013.1:0-2315 GCA_035460985.1 Lunatimonas sp. | reverse complement strand
CGAATAATGCTGTTTCCCGTGAATGGTAGGTTTTATCCCGTGAATGGTCACTTTTTTCTTGTGAACTGTAATTTGGAGATAGATTATTAGGTAACTGTATGGAAGTCAAAGACCTGAAAAATTTCGCGATTTTTTTTATTGCTCTTTACTATATCTTTTTCGCACTCCTGATATTGCCAACTTCACAGCTAAAATTATCACTCCTGTGAGTCTACACTTTTGAGAAAGGGCCGAAATTCTCAGTGATTGTCGAAAATAGTAGCAAGCATCTTTGCGAAACCTTGGATCATTTCATTTTTTTCGAATGAATGTCAATTGGGTCGGGAGTCCAGTTTATGTAATCAAACGAATTTTCCAGTTCCTTACCTATAGAATTTCGGGTTGTTTTTAAATTAGGTATTTTATGAATCTCTAAACCGAGTTCTTCAATAATGGATGTCCGATAATCATCGGGATCTCCAAAGAAGATAACGGGAATACCCATTGCAATACAAGGCAATGCGCAATGTAGCCCCGGTGTGACCACTCTTTTTGCATACCGCTTATAAATGTATAGAAGCTTTAAATAAACTAATAATTTGTATTTACTCAATCTATTGAGTAAATTTACTCGATATATTGAGTAAAATTATTATGGCATACCAAAGGACAGAAAAAGCAGGTTTGTTGAAACGGCTGAAAGATGAACCCAGGAGATTTATACAGGTCATCTATGGACCTCGACAGGTAGGTAAGACTACCTTAGTAAGGCAGATTTTGGAAGATCTGGATTTTCCGCATCTTTTGGTGGCGGCCGATGCCGTTCCTGCAGGAGATGGTTTGTGGATCGCACAGCATTGGGAAACCGTCCGGATCCGACAGCAACAGCAAGCTGACAAGCCGTTTCTTCTGGTAATCGATGAGGTCCAGAAAATCAACAATTGGTCTGAGCAGGTCAAAGCCGAATGGGACAAAGATGCGGCTGATGGCAGGGATATCAGGGTTGTTTTGTTGGGTTCATCAAGGTTGATGCTGCAGCAGGGACTCACTGAATCTTTGGCAGGAAGGTTTGAATCCACTTACCTGGGGCATTGGTCCTACAAGGAAATGCAGGATGCTTTTGGTCTGACAGCTGAGGAATTTGTGTGGTTTGGAGGATATCCGGGTGCAATTACGCTAAAAGAAGATGAAGACCGATGGAAAAGCTATGTCCGGGACGCACTTTTGGAAACGAGTATCTCCAAAGACATCCTTATGCTAACCCGGGTGGATAAACCTGCCCTGATGAAGCGTTTGTTTGAATTGGGTTCGGCCTATTCCGGACAGATTTTGAGTTATACCAAAATCATGGGACAACTAACCGAAGCAGGCAATACCACCACCTTGGCCAACTACCTGGAATTACTCAATGATGCCGGTCTGCTGGGGGGCATTGAAAAGTACAGTCCCAACATGATTAGGAAACGCGCTTCCAGTCCCAAATTTCAGGTTCATAATACAGCGATCATGTCAGGGATTTCCAGCGAAAGTCTGGACACGTTACTTAAAAACCACGAAGCCTGGGGAAGGTGGGTGGAATCTGCCGTAGGTGCTCACCTGATCAATCAGGCATTCAAAAACAAAAAGCTAACTGTCTACTACTGGCGGGAAGGCAATGATGAGGTGGATTATGTGGTTGCGTACAACAAGCAGGTGATAGCGCTTGAAGTGAAATCCGGGAAAAAAGGAAAGCTATCCGGCTTGGGGGCCTTTGATAAAAAATTCAAACCTGAAAAATCCCTCCTGATCGGGGACGCAGGGATTCATTGGCAAGAATTTTTGCAAATTAATGTGTTGGATTTGTTTTAAATGGCAGACCTAGTGGGGTTCATTTATTGGTTTATCAGGGATAAAAATATTTTATAAACTACAGAATATCAAATATTTAAGACATTATTATGAAATTTACTCAACATAATGAGTAAAATTACTCAACAGTAAAGCATAAGTTTCATTGAAAACGCAAACATGGAATTTCAGTTGGAAAAAAATTGGATGGGATTAATCCATTGACTGCATGTATTCATTCCATAAGCAATCCTGGTAGTCAGTGAAAGGTAAGAAAAATTGGTTGCCTTTGCGCTATTGTTGGGTCCATTGCGAGAAAAAATGGGAACCACGGAGGACACAGAGTTTGCACAGAGGTCACAAAGTTTTTTATTAATTCTTTGTGTTCATTGTGCCTTCGTGGTCTTTCTAAAAGGGAAACACAGAGGACACGGAGGTTGCACAGAGGACACAAAGTTTTTTTGTGATTACAGCTGCGCTATCGTTGCATCCGTTGCGAGCAAAAAAAG
>DATHWC010000012.1:0-11189 GCA_035460985.1 Lunatimonas sp. | reverse complement strand
TAGTCGCCCGGTTTCTGGACCAAACCGGAAAACGAAGATCAAAACACACCTGGGGTAAAATCTTCCAGCCTTTTAGCTCAAAGATGGGTTGGGCAGAACCCATATTATAGTGCGCATCTTCTTTGGCCATGCGAAAGAGGTGACGCTTATCGTAATGTAGGATTTCACCTTCCGGGGTGGCCCATAATAGGCGGTTGAAAAATCTATCTCCATCCCGTATCACAACACTACCTGTAATTACTGCTTTGGACTGGGAAGCCATTTGCTTCATCCACTTGGTGGTGTCCATGTTCCTATGTTCCGCCACAGTTGCCGCCTCCATGGTGAATCCGGTAGTAAACATCTCCGGCAATACAATCAAGTCCACCGCCGACTCCAACTCCCAGATTTTTTCTTCAAACATGGCAAGGTTTGAACCTCTGTCATGCCAATAGACGGAAGATTGGATGCCTGCTACTTTAAGATTTTCCATGTTTACATCAAAAATTTCAATAAAATATTTCAAACCAACGACCGATCATACCACAAAGGTATTGGCAATACAGGTCACGGTTTCTTAACTTTGAATCGTGTTATTTGATCCTTTCTTATTGTTTAGTGTAACGCTGAACCAAAGTCCGTTTGAAAAAAGAACAGGTCTCTCCAATTCGCTCTCATTCATTAAATCAAAAATCCGCTTCATCCCCTCACCCAATTCCCTCATCAGCTTGTTTTCTCTCAATATGCTTGCAATAAGTGGGTTTCTTGGTTCATGTGCCCCCTCCAATTGGTAAAGACTGTTACGGATAGACCATCCGATAATCCGTCGAGACTTTACCCTTGCTGATATCTATTAGTTTACTTTTCACCATCCGCTTTTTAAGCCCTTTTAGGTAATCGACAAACAGAATTCCCTCCAAATGGTCATATTCATGCTGAATGACTCGGGCAGTAAGGCCGGAAAACTCTTCTTCTTTCAGGTTCCAGTTTTCATCGTAATATTCCAAAGTCAACTTTTCGGGACGGATAATTTCCGCCCGTACTTCTGGGATACTTAGGCAGCCCTCTTCAAAACTATAATCATCCCCGTATTCGTCAAGAATAATAGGATTAATGAAAGCCCTACGAATGCCCTTTTCCTCCATGTCCTCATCCAACATCAAGTTGCTGTCTATCACAAAGAGCCGGACACCTTTATTTATTTGCGGAGCCGCAAGGCCTACGCCATTGGCATTTTCCATGGTGGAAAACATATCTTTTATCAAAGCCGAAATGTCTTCACCTTCGGGAATCTCCTCAGCTTCCTTTTTTAAAATTGGGTTCCCGTACGCTATGATGGGATATATCATATTTTTTCCAAATAAGTTTGTAAAATAATAGCCGCACTGATTTTGTCTAGGTTTCCGGCCTTTTCTTTCCTGTCCTTTTTTTTGCTGCCCATGGTGATCATGGATTGCATCGCCATCTTGGAGGTAAATCGTTCATCTACCAATGCGATTGTTTTTTCGGGGTACGCAATGGCTAATTTCTTCTGCAACTGCAATACTTGGGGAGTCATCTGTGTGGCCGTGCCGTCCAGTGATTTAGGATATCCCAACACAATGGTATCGACGGGCTCTTTTTCAAAATAAGCAGTCAAATACGTGAATAGTGTGTGGGTGGGAATGGTCTCCAAGGGGTTTGCCAACAGCTTCAACGGGTCTGTAACTGCCAAACCTGTCCGTTTGGTTCCCAAATCGATGGCAATAATTCTACCCATTAATTGGATTTAATCTTTAGTAACAATTTCCTTTTGACATCCTTCTCCAATTCTACAGCTTTTGGAAATAAAAGGCCATTCTCAATTTTGGAATGTACAATCAACTCCTGTTCAAGTTTTTGAAGCTCCAGATAAAGAATTTTGATAGCAATGGGAGCGTCTGCCGGCAATTGATAATCGGTAGTGAGTTTGCGAATCCCCTCCATTTCATCATCATGGGCTTCGTGTTCCTCTGCCAGATCAAGGATGGATGATTTTTCAAAAATTTTCACCGCCGTATCCATCGGAGTGATGTTTTTTTCAATCTCCTGTAATAAAAAAATCCTGTTGAAGAGGGTATCTTCCTCTTCATGGATATGGTGGATAAAATCATCAACAAACAAAGGAAACATCAGCCGCAAATCAGCCAACAAGGATTCGTAACGGCTTAAATGATCTATTCCGTCCACCATGCTGGATAGAAATGGAAGTTCTTGCCTGATAAAAAAACGGTGCTTTTTCTTTAAATATCCAACCAAAACTTCAATGGAGTGTAGATATAGTTCGTCGGTGGTCGGGTCTTTACTTTTTGCCCAACGCTCCAATTCTGCCACCACCTGTTCCGGACTGACTTTAAAATTTCTGCAAACTTCTTCCAGCGTCTGCTGCTCACATTTGAAAAAACTGATCCCAAAATAATGAAGCACAGCAGCTAATCCCTGGTTTTCACTCACCAGATCAGCGATGGATCTTTTATACATGTCGCCGGAGAAGCCCATAACTACAAAAGTAGAAATTTTTTTACGGAAAAAAGAGCAAAAAGAAACATCGAATTTTTATTTGTTACGTTTATCTAAACGAAACGCCTTTAAAAACTGTTTAATTGTTTAAATGGATTTTTTCCATTTAATTTAAGGATGCAAGTTCATCAGATTTCGAATTTAACTAAGCAATAAACGTGAGCCAAGAAAAAAACACAAAGACACAGATTCGGCTTCCAATCATATTAGCCCTCGGTATTTCTGCGGGGATATGGATAGGTGCTACTTTTGCAGAACCCAAAAGCGACCGAAACGATCTGAAATCAGCCATTTACAAACTTCAGGAAATAATAACCTATATCAACAGGGATTATGTGGACAGCGTAAATACCAACGAATTGGTGGAATTTGGCATTGAAAAAATGTTGGGAAAGTTGGATCCTCATTCAAGTTACATCACTGCCAAGGACGCTACCCTAGCCAAATCCCAACTGGAGGGCGAATTTGACGGTATAGGTATTGAATTTGGCATCCTACGCGACACCATTTATGTGGTCTCCCCACTTACCGGAGGTCCTTCCGAAAAACTTGGCTTGCTACCCGGTGATCAGATTGTGACGGTAGATGGAAAGACGGTAGCAGGTACTGGCATAACTAACAGGGACGTATTTGATTTGCTCAGAGGTCCCAAAGGCAGTGTTGTTGACATTGGCATTAAACGCAAAAATCAAAAAGACCTTATCGACTATGCCATCACCCGGGACAAGATCCCCCAATATAGCGTCAATGCCTCCTACATGATAAACGATGAAATCGGGTACATCAAAATAACCCGATTTGCCGCCAACACGCATGAAGAGTTTAGAAAATCGCTACAGGACTTGAAAGGGAAAGGCATGAGAAAACTAATGCTCGACCTACAGGGTAATCCAGGCGGATATATGGGGGCAGCAATAAACATAGCAGATGAGATACTGGCAGATAACGCTGTTATCGTTTCCCAAGAAGGTAAACTAAGCCGGTTTAACCAAACGGCCACAGCGATGAGGCCGGGTGCTTTCGAGGACGGTTCTGTGATCGTTTTGATTAATGAAGGAAGTGCTTCAGCTTCTGAGATTGTAGCCGGAGCGCTTCAGGACAATGACCGTGGATTAATCGTTGGAAGAAGATCCTTCGGAAAAGGGCTGGTACAGATGCCTATAGATTTATCCGACGGCGCGGAACTTAGGCTTACAATCGCCAGATATTATACTCCTTCCGGCAGGTCTATCCAGAAACCTTACGGTTCAGATGAGGATGATTACGGAATGGATTATTATAATCGCTTGGAACATGGGGAATTATTCAGCGCTGACTCCATCGTTTTTGACGATAGTCTGAAATATGAAACAGTAAGTGGACGAACTGTCTATGGCGGCGGAGGAATTATGCCTGACTATTTTGTTCCTTTAGACACCACGATGAGCAGTCCCTACGTAAACCGTTTATTTGGTTCAGAGGCTTGGAGGGAATTTATCCTTGACTATCTGGACACGAATAAAAAAACGTATGACAACCTTTCTTTTGCAGATTACCACAAAAACTATGAGGTTTCTGACGCTATGCTCAATGAATTGATCAAAGTTGGAGAAAAGAACAAGGTGAAATTCAATGAGAAGGATTTTAGTAAGTCCAAAGCATATCTAAAAACCTTGATCAAGGCGCACATGGCCAGGAATCTGTATGATGATAGCGCTTTTTATCAGGTAATCAATGATATCAACGAAGTCTATCAACAGGCGCTGTTACTCTTCGATGAGGCTGCGAGGTTGGCATCAATAGAATAGACTGTTTATTTTCTAACATATAAAAAAGGTCAAGAAGAAACATCTTGGCCTTTTTTTCTGCCATATCCGGTCAAATTTTTGTTACTTCGTATTCTTACAATAATTTAACTACGGAACCCATGAACTACCTGACCCTTTGTATCACCCTAGTAATTGCCTCCATCAGCATGAACGCACACAGCCAAACTAAGATCAACCACGTGGCTATCTATGCCAAAGACATCAAAGCCAGTGGGGAGTTTTATGAAAATATTGTCGGACTTCAGGAAATAGAGGAGCCTTTTAAAGATGGCCTCCATATCTGGTATGACATGGGTATGGGTACCTCCCTACATGTCATTGCCCGAGAAACACCCTGGGCTAATCCGACTATAAACAAGGACAATCATCTTTGTTTTAGTGTCGCCGATTTGGATGGATTCATAGAGAATATTAAGAAGAATAATATTGCCTTTGAAGATGCCCCTGGGAATGTCGGCAAAATCAATATCCGGCCTGACGGTATCCGCCAAATCTATATCCGTGACCCAAGTGGCTATTGGTTGGAGATTAATGATGAGTATTGATATTTTAAAATGATATTCATGGATATTGGATATTGGTGGATATTGAATACGGTGGAAATATAGCCTTCGGCTGAAATATGGCCTACGGCCGAAATATTGAAAATTTGATATTTATTGATATTAGATATTTAAAGATATTAAAAGATTGAAATATGGTGGAAATCGGAGCGAAGCGGTTCAGGGTATGGTGGAGATATGGCCTAGATATTGGGGAATTGTCCGAAGATAGAACACGGATTAAACGGATGTAGCGGATTGGTGCGGATTTTTTTTTGGTTATGATACCTTGTGTCGTTCATATTTCCTAAGTTGAAACCCCAATCGGCCATCCCGCTGGGATTTTTGATTGTTTTGAATTCATAGTTATTTCATATATCATTGTGTACCAACTCCGAACGGGGTTTAACAACAATAACCATGGGTGTAGCGTAGCGGGGATTCGACTACGCTCACCCCACTTGGTTACATAAGCTAGGTTTCGTTTTGGCGGGAAAGGCCCGGTGGAATGGACTGTTTCGGCGGCCAAAACGAAAACCATACGGTAATCTTAAATCCACGGGTTGAAACCCGGGGGTATTAAATCGGGCATCCCTACGGGATTTAGGGAACATACGATTTTCTATAGAAAATTCACCTTATTTCACGTCATATATCGCCCTCCCCTACAGTTGTAGATCCTGTGATAGCGTAGCGGTTACAGGAGGCGAGGGAAGGGGTGGGGCAGTTTCGGCATCCGGGATAATTAAGGCGTTGCGCCCCAAACGGTCTCTAAAAAAAAATTGGCATCATTCTTATACGCTCATTAGAAATACATAACCAATTAACGAGATTTACACTCTCATCAAAAATATCCCTTCAGGTGCAACCACATACTTATACAACATTCAAACATGAAATGGCAAGGTAGAAGAAAAAGCAGTAATGTAGATGACCGAAGAGGCATGTCCTCAGGCGGGTTCGGAGGAGGACGGGGGATTAACCCCATGATGCTAATCCCGCTGATGCGGATGCTGTTCTCAAAGACAGGACTTGTCCTTGTAGCCATCGTCGTCGGGGTATTGTGGCTATCCGGCACTAACCCGCTTTTGCTTTTGCAGCAGTTTACCGGAGGCCCACCCAGTTCACAACTTACCCCCTACCAAGCCACAGAAGCTGAGGAGCAGTTGGCGGATATGTCAAAAGTCATGCTGGCGGATACAGAGGACGTGTGGAACAAACTCCTGAACGGATACCGGGAACCCACTCTCGTTCTCTTTACCGGAAGTCTTCAGTCCGGGTCAGCATGTGGATTTGCATCCGCGGCGACTGGCCCTTTTTATTGTCCCGGAGACGAAAAACTCTACCTGGACCTGAGTTTCTTTGAAGATATGGACACGAAGCTCGGGGCTCCGGGGGATTTTGCTCAGGCTTATGTTATCGGCCACGAGGTAGGTCATCACATACAGCACCTTACGGGCATTTTAGATAAAGTCCATGGAATGCGGGGCCAGCTTTCCGAGGTGGAATACAACAAACTTAATGTTCGGTTGGAATTGCAGGCGGACTTCTATGCGGGGGTATATCTCCACCATTCAAATAAAGCCTTGGGATATATGGAAGAAGGGGATATAGACGAAGCCTTAAATGCCGCCAGTGCCATAGGCGATGACCGTCTCCAGAAGCAGGCGGGGGGCCGGGTCGTACCGGACTCGTTCACACACGGCACTTCCGCTCAACGTGCCCGATGGCTCAAGAAGGGCTTTGACACTGGAGATATCAATCAGGGAAACACTTTTGATGCGGAAACTTTATAAGTCCTTAGGATCAGGAAAATAATCCCCACGTTGAACAACGTTGGCCCCAACCGGTTTCGAATTTTGCCAAAATTGCGCAAAGGGATGGCAACGAACATAATCGCTATATCGGGATCACTGCCATCTACGCTATGGCCTATTACTAGGATAATTACGGACCTAGTAAAGCGGATTAGTCGCAACCGGGGGTTGCAAAGTTTCAAGGCGAAAAGAAGCCTGGGTCAATAATCGATTATCACCCCTTGAGATAAACAAAGGTGAAGGAAACAGAAATTTGGCACCATTCTTATACAATTAAGGGCATATAATCAACTAACTTTAAGATAAAACTTGAAATACCATGAACAGTGAAATAAAAGAACAGCTTCAAACCGCGGTAGTAGCAGGCCTTGCCGTACTGGGAGCTTATGCGACCAGAAAGATACTTGAAAAGTCATGGAAAAAAACGACCAAAAAGGATCCACCTGTAGACCCAACCGACGATTCGAACTCATGGTTGGAAATCCTTGCCTGGGCAGCAGTCACTGGGATTGCGGCGAATGCCGCGCGGGTGATGCTTACCTGGGGGGTGACGGAAGGAATTGAGAAATTGGAAGATAAAGCATAAAAAAAAAGCAGGGGAATTCACCCCCTGCTTTGTCTACTTCCCTTGGGCGTGTTGTTGAATTTTTTTAAACATATCTCCAAAAATCCCGTCGCGTCTCAAATAGGTGGTTGTTCTATACAGGTGGCGGCTGTGGTCTACACTGTAGGTGAGCTGATCGGTAAGTATGGGACTGGACCTGATTTCGGTAGAAAACCAGCCGGGATTAATCACATAAGCCACCGCGGAAATATCCCAGATGATTTTTGACCATGCGAACGTATTCCCTTTATTGTAGTCGTTGAAAATTTCCACCAAATAATCCCCGATTTCTCCTTGACCATTTAGGTAGAACTCTACCTCAGACCGTGTAGTCAGCAAATGAGAGGTCACCGGCTCGGTGGGGATCTGTATTAATGGAACCCCAGAATCAAACAATACCTGGGAAGAATGGGGGTCCTGCATTAGATTAAATTCCGAAGCAGTGCGCCAGTTAAGCCCTTTGCCTCCAAGCCAAACGACGATGATCTTTTCTGCAATTTCCGGGGCCAACAAGATGGCGGACGCCACGTTTGTCGGAGCTCCCAGGGTCAATACATAAAGGGGCTCGTCGGAACTTTTAGCCTTCCGGATTAAGTCACGGGCGGCTGGACTGTCTACCGGATTTCCTTTATCAGCCATAAACCGGTCCGATCCCCGAAACACAAAATTTTCAGGTATTTCTCTTCCCATTTTTTCCAACAGCCTTATAATTTCCTCATAGCTTTTTTCCATTCCATCGCTGGGACTGGTTGAGCGGTTGTTCAGGTAGGGAGCTGCATAAATAGCTTCCACATCCATGTTTTCCGGAGAAAGCAAGGCATATACTACGGCAAACTGATCATCAATCTCATTGTAGGTGTCGGTATCTATCACCGCTCTGATTTTTCCCTGAACAGGCTTTAACCGCTGAAGGCGGAATTCATCGGTTAACTTGGCGTATTGTTGGGAAAATGAGGAACCTGCAAGAAGCATTGCCACTGACAGCATTATGAGAAAGCGAAAACCTAAATTTACTTTCTCACCCATCCTGATGAATCGGAGATGTATCCTATGAGAAGGTTTGTTTTGATGATTACTGAAAGTTTCTAACATTTGACTGTTTATTTTGGGCGTGAAACAAGAAAATTACACGTGGTTGATTATATCTAATAGTTTTTCTTTATGAATCGGTTTGATAATAAAGTCCGACACCTCCTTTATGGTTTTCGCCATAGCCATGTCTTCAGGAGAAATAGAGGAAGAACATATGTAAATATGTATTTTTTTCCCTATAAATGGATTGATTTTTACAAATTCATTGAGAAATTGCCACCCGTCCATAATCGGCATGCTTAAGTCAAGAAAGAGGATATCGGGCAATGCATCCACATCCCCCCTGTTTTCTTTCAGAAAATTCATAGCATCCAGTCCATTACCAAAAACTTTTATCAAATCTACACGGTTGGTTTTTTTGATGGTATTCGTCGTCAGGTAAACAAAAACGTCATCATCGTCTACCAAGGTAAGCTGTTTTATTCTTTCCATGCTGTTTGACTCTCTATTTCTATAAAAAAAGTACTTCCTTTTTCAGGTTGGCTTTCCACCCAGATCTTTCCGCCCATGGCCTCCACTTGGGTTTTTGTCATAAACAGCCCAAAGCCCTTGGCATCTTTGTGCTTGTGGAAAGTCTTACGGATCTTAAACAAATTATTTTTATGCATATCCACATCTATCCCCAATCCGTTATCCGCTACTGACAAGCGCACTTTTCCGTTGATGTCCTTAGATGCAATTCGAATCATCGGTTTTCGGTCCGGGGATTTGTACTTCAGGGAATTGCTGATCAGGTTTGTCAGTGCACTTTCCAGGTATTTTTGGGGGAAATTGACATAAGGAACTTCCTCAAAGTCCAGGTGAATTCTTGCTCCTGATTCCTCAATCTGAGGGGAAAAACCCACTAGAATCTTATCTACCGCTTCTTTAAGAGCGATATCATCGGAGGCAATTTCCGTATCCTGCTGTACTTGAATGGATTCCACCAATTCGTTGAAGACATCCATCAAATGGTTTACGACAGGCTTTATTTTTCCCTGCATTTCAAGTCGCTCCTCTTCATCTTCAGCATGGTCCAGGTAGTCGACCAACATGGAAATATTCACCAGCGGTGCTCGGAGGTTGTGGGATACAATATTGCAAAAATCAACAAGCTGTTTGTTTTTGTTTTCCATCGCTTTGATATAGCCGACAGCCCGCTCATTGCTTTTTTTAAGTTCTTCTTCGGCCAGCTTCCTTTCGGTTACGTCCGAGCGAATGGCTACATACTGATAGGGGTTTCCGTCGGGACTCAAGAAGGGCACTATGGTTGTATCCACCCAATAGTTGGTGCCGTCTTTCGCCCGGTTTCTCATTTCTCCTTTCCAAACCCTTCCTTCCGCAATGGTAGTCCAAAGATCATGGATAAAATCGGCGGAATGGTATCCGGAATTGATCACTCGGTGGTCCTGCCCTATAAGCTCCTCCTTAGAAAATTTGGAGATTTTGCAGAAGTTATCATTCACATGTGTGATGATGCCCCGTTGATCTGTAATCGCCACGATGGCGGATTCATCCAAGGCGTATTTGTAGTCCGAAATTTCCCTCAAAGTACTGGTAAGCTTTTCCTCATTCTTCTTCCGCTCGGTAATATCGGTACGTATCGCCACATATTGATAGGGCTTTCCTTCACCATTCAGAAAAGGAACTATTGTGGTGTCTACCCAGTAAATGGTGCCGTCTTTGGCCCGGTCCCTCATCTCCCCCTTCCAAATCCTTCCACGGGAGACTGTTGTCCATAATTCTTTGATAAATTCTTTTGAATGGTAGCCGGAATCGATAATCCGGTGATCTTGGCCAATGAGCTCTCCCGCGGAATACTTCGAAATATTGCGGAAATTTTCATTTACATGTTTGATAATGCCCCTTTGGTCCGTGATCGCTACAATGGCCGATTCGTCAAGTGCATATTTAAAATCTGATAATTTCTCCATATTTTATCTAAAAAAACGTCACTGCCCTTATTGTAATATGGTTGAAGGAAAAACAATTTCCGAATTCGATCGGAATAGTTCAATTATAATCTACTAGTAAAGATAGGAAAAAAAGCGTAAGAACTAAATCACAATAGATGTGAGGAGAAAAATAAGCAGGACAGTATGTCAAAATGTGTGCATGAACGGCATTTTTTTTGGAATTCAGATTTTCGATTTAGGATTTGGGATTTTGATTTGACGATGCCTAAAAAAATATTGACCGTTTACTGCTACTTTTGACTCATCATACTGGATGGAGTTGGATAAACAGATTTCAGATTATCCAGATGGAATTTTTTAAGATAACCCCAATGGGGTCGGGATTTATCTTAGTTCAAGAAATCCAAATCTGAAGGAAAAAAATTGTTCATGGACGAAATCTGACTATTAGAACAGGTTTATATCGAATATGGTTAAAATCAAATTACAAAACCATATCCTCAAACACCTCGTCCAAATCCAACACAAATCCCTCGACAGCCTGCGAAGCAACAATATCCCCATATGTAAAAAACTTCGAAGCGTCATACCGACCGTTTACCAAGGAATAGACGAGGAGTGTACATTCATTCGGATGGATCACCCAATATTCGCGGACCTCCGCTTCCTCATATACATCATATTTATTTTGCAGTTCCTTTTTGTTGTTGCCCGGAGAAAGAACTTCGACTACTAAGTCCGGAGCGCCGAGGCATCCGGCCTCATCCAGTTTGCCGGGATCACAAATAACGCAAATGTCCGGTTGCACAACCGTGTCAATATCTTCATTTCTTTTTGATTTTACAGGGAGCCTGACATCAAAGGGAGCAATAAATGCGTCGCACTTTTTTCCTTTTAGATAATTAGAAAGAGCC
>DATHWC010000011.1:0-5010 GCA_035460985.1 Lunatimonas sp. | reverse complement strand
AACCTTCAAAAAACACATTCTCGCTTAGACCTTCAGGTAATGAACCCGTTGATGTTTTTCTATCCTATCCTCGAAAATCTCAAACTTGGAACCTGAAGCAAAAAAGTAACAAAGCTAAAAAAGGCCAACCATATCATGATTCTAGCGGAAATCCCCTACGGGGCTGAGGATTTTTGATAAGCCATTCACCGTTTAAAAAAAAGAAAGACCAGCCCGGCACCTGCCAAACTGATCCAACGTCTTTTTTTCCACTCCCGGAATACTGCGATTCCTAAAAACATTACAACCCAGAATGCAGGGTTAAGCAGCATGCTATGGGCTATAAAACGCATAGAGTTTTTTAATATCTACCAATATCTAATATCATTTTTCATATTTCGGCCGTAGGCCATATTTCTACTTTATTTCAACCATATTTCAATATCAATAAGTATCCAATATCAACAAATATCAAAAATTATATTTCAGGCGAAGACTATATTTCTACCATATTCCATTTCCTAAATAATCATCCCCGCAGCCAACGTCTCATTCGTATTCGAATCAATTAGAATCACGGAACCCGTCTGCCGATTGCGGCGGTAGGCATCAAAGAACAAGGGATTGGCGGTACGGATACTGACCCGGCCAATTTCATTCAATGCCAATTCCTCCACGCCTTCTTCCCTGTGCAAGGTATTGACATTCACCTTATACAAGATCTCCTTTACCATCGCCTGACAGTCCTTTGTGGTATGTTTCAGCACAAGTTTCGTTTTTCCCCGGAGCGGTCGCTGATTCATCCAGCAGAGCATCACCTCCAGATCCTGACCTACATGGGGGACGTTGTTTGGGCGTACAATCATATCACCCCTGCAGATGTCAATCTCATCCTCCAGGGTCATGGTCACCGACATAGGTGCAAAGGCCTCTTCAATTGGTTCTCCGTTTAATTCGATGGATTTGATTCGGGAGGTAAATCCGGACGTCAATACTTTAACATCATCCCCGGGCTTGAATATGCCCCCTTCTATACGGCCGGCATAGCCACGGAAATCCTGGTGCTCCAGGGTATGTGGACGGATAACCATCTGCACTGGAAAACGGCAGTCGATATGGTTCAGGTCAGAAGCAATATGTACATGCTCCAGAAGGTACAGCAGGGTAGAGCCCTCATACCAGTCCATATTGGTGGATCTGTCCACGACGTTGTCTCCGTTCAATGCAGAAATGGGAACGAACTGAATGTCCTTGATATCCATTTTGCTGGCAAAAGCTTTGTAGTCCTTGACGATTTGGTCGTAGACCTCCTCATTGTAATCCACCAAATCCATTTTGTTGACACAGACAATGACATGGGGGATTTTGAGCAAGGATGCTATAAATGAGTGTCGGAAAGTCTGCTCCAAAAGCCCTTTTCGGGCATCGATCAAAATGATTGCAAGATTGGCTGTGGAAGCTCCGGTAACCATATTCCGGGTATATTGGATATGGCCAGGCGTATCGGCAATGATAAATTTTCTCTTCGGGGTGGCAAAATAACGGTAGGCTACATCAATAGTAATGCCCTGTTCCCGCTCTGATTTGAGCCCGTCTGTAAGTAAGGAAAGATCCACATAATCAAAACCCTTCTTCAGACTTGAAGTCGTCACAGCCTCAATCTGATCTTCGAAAATCGACTTTGAATCGTATAACAGGCGGCCAATAAGGGTACTCTTCCCATCATCCACCGATCCCGCCGTGGTAAATCGCAAAAGTTGATTGGTTTCTTGTATTGTCATATTTACCTAATATTTTATGTTTTTTTTAACCACAGATTTACACCGATTATCACCGATTTTTCTTTTTTCATGTGTTTATAATTTGTTATTAAATGGGCACATGGAAGCTCGCAACTATAATCATCCAAGTGTGTGTCGCTTGTGCGTCATGCTCGATTTCATCTGTATAAATCTGAGCTATCTGTGGTGCACTCATTCACATTACTAATCTTGTAATTCCTTTTTTCATATCCTGTACATTGAAATTTAATAAGAGACCGAGTCGCATTCCAGAAAGCTTTAAATAGGTCATTAATTGTGCTTTGTGTATGGGCGCAATTTCATCCACTGCCTTCAATTCTAAAATTATCATTTTCTCTACCAGCAAATCAATCTTGTAGCCAGCATCAAGTAATTTACTATAATAATGAACAGGAAGCACTTTCTGTCTTTCCACTAAAAGTCCAGCATTCAAAAGTTCATATTCTAAACATACTTCATACGTAGACTCCATTAAGCCAGGACCTAACGCTCCATGAACTTTGTATACACACCCTATTATCTTATATGACAAATCGTTTAAATCCATAATTTAAGCTTTTAATTAACCACGGATTCACACCGATTACCATGGATTTCTTTTTCGTTTTCCAATTTAATCTGTGTTAATCTGAGCCATCTGTGGTGTAGTCTTTTAATTAACCACGGATTGACACCGATTACCACGGATTTTTTTTTGTTTTCCAATTTAATCTGCGTTAATCTGTGCTATCTGTGGTGTAGTCTTTTTTAGAAGTAGCCGCTTTTTTTCCGGTCTTCCATGGCAGTTTCGCCCCTCTTGTCATCGGCCCGGGTGCCCCGTTCGGTGGTGCGGGTGGTAGCGACCTCCTCGATAATGAGATCCAGGGTATCCGCCCCGGAAAATACCGCCCCCGTGATAGGCATATCGCCACAGGTCCGGTAACGGACTATAAGCGTTTCAATAACCTCGTTTGACTTCACGCCCAGATATTCCGACTTGGCAAGGATCACCCCATCCCGAACCACACACTCCCGCTCATGGGAGAAATACAAAGAAGGCAAGGCGATATTTTCCTTTTTAATATACTGCCATACATCCATCTCCGTCCAGTTGGAAATGGGGAATATCCGGAAATGCTCCCCGTTATGTTTCCTTCCATTAAACAAATTCCAAAGCTCCGGCCGCTGGTTTTTGGGATCCCATTGTCCAAATTCATCCCGGTGCGAAAAGAAGCGCTCCTTGGCCCTTGCTTTCTCCTCATCCCGTCTAGCGCCACCCATAGCCGCATCGGTTTTCAGCATCTCAAGCGTATCCAACAAGGTAACCGTCTGAAGGGCATTGCGGCTGGCGTTTGCGCCTGTTTCTTCGCGCACTCTTCCCTGATCAATGCTCTCCTGCACCGATCCCACGACCAGTTGCACACCCAGTTCCTCGACCAGGCGGTCCCTAAATTCCAGGGTTTCGGGAAAATTATGCCCGGTATCAATATGGATAAGTGGAAATGGAATTTTTGCCGGATAAAAAGCCTTTTTGGCCAAATGGGCCAAGATAATGCTGTCCTTTCCACCGGAAAACAATAAGGCCGGCCGCTCAAACTGGGATACTACTTCGCGTATGATAAAGATAGCTTCCGCTTCCAGTTCTTCCAGGTGGGATAAATAATAGTTTGCCATATGTCCAAATAAATTTACTGTTGGTTGGTTAACTTTTCTTGGATCGCTTCCACAATCCTATCTACAGATGCGGACAACTCCTCCTCATGACTTGCGATGCGAATAAAGGGTGACTCGGGCTTCTCATAGGGAGAATCGATGCCGGTAAAATTCTTGATTAACCCTTTTCTGGCTTTTTGATACAACCCCTTTACATCCCGCTGCTCACAAACCTCAATGGGACAGTCCACAAATATCTCCAGAAAATTCCCCTTTCCCACCAATTCAGCGATCAGTTCGCGGTCCTTGCGGAAGGGAGATATAAATGCTGAAAGTACAACGGTGCCCGCGTCCATCAACAGGTTGCTGACCTCCCCGATTCGACGGATATTTTCAATTCGATCCGCTTCCGAAAAGTTCAGGTCTTTGTTCAACCCGCTCCGTATATTGTCTCCGTCCAAGAGGTACGTATGATAGCCCTTTTCATAGAGTCTGGTTTCTACCGCGTTCGCCAAGGTGGATTTTCCGGACCCGGATAAGCCGGTAAACCAGATGAGCTTGGGGATTTGGTTCAACCGGACGGCCCTCAGTTCCTTGGTGATCTTGAATACGGTAGGATGAATATGCTTATCCATGTTTTAGAGATAGTAATAGTGTATAAATGATAAGGTAATGACCGCATAAATAATCGTCAACGGCAAACCAATGCGCGTATAATCAGCAAATTTATAATTCCCGGGCCCCATCACCATCAGGTTGGTCTGATAGCCGATCGGTGTCATAAAATCCGCTGAAGCGGCAAAAGCGATGGCTACAAAAAAAGGAGTGAGATTTCCACCTTCCCGCAGTGCCATTTCATAAGCGATTGGAAACATAATCGAAACGGCGGCGGCATTCGTAATCAATGTTGTCAACCCGAGGGTAATAAAAAACAACAGGGAAAGGTTAACCAATGGACTGGCTCCATCTGTTATTTGCTCGATGCCAGCTACCAAAAATGCGGCGGTACCTGACTTCTGTATGGCTATTCCAACTGCCAATGCCGATACCAGGATAATCAACAAGTCTATATCCACTGCTTTTTTCACCTGGGCTATAGGAAGAACCTTGAAAACAACCATACATAAGATCCCCAAAAACGCCGCTAGAAAAAGATCAATCACACCAACAATTCCCAATATAAGAACACAAATGGCGATTATGCTGGGCATAACCTTTTTCAGCGTGGGAGCAGACTCCAGATCTCCCCGCTTGGATAGTAAAATCAGATCCCTGAAATTATTGCCTGAATCGGAATTTTCCCCGGATGAAAGCATCAGTAACAAATCACCGGCTTGAAGCGGAATTTCACCCAAGTTTGCCCTTACCTTGGCCCCTTTCCGGTAAACCGAAATCACCGAAGCCTTAAAGCGGTCCCTAAAATTGGCCTGTTTCAAATTTTGGCCGATAAGATTACTTCCAGAGGGGACGATCGCTTCAGACAGTGCGGAGAAGCCGTTTGTCTGAATATGACTGCTTTCCGGTAGGCTTAATCCATTCTTTTCGTTGATCAAATTAAGAATCGACCCCGTATTCCCAGCAAAAAACAGAATATCAT
>DATHWC010000010.1:0-22297 GCA_035460985.1 Lunatimonas sp. | reverse complement strand
GACAGCGGCAAAGAATCCGATCAAACTCAACGGCAATACACGCATTAATAGAACGGGATAAATAAAGTCTTGATTATCATAATACTGCTCCCCATAATAATAGAATGCAACGATACCAGGTAAAACAATAATAATCGGAATGAGAATTTTAAACACGCCGGTAAATAAAAGACCCTTCTGAGCTTCGGCCATGTTTTTGGCACCTAAAGCACGCTGTATAATCGTCTGGTTCATTCCCCAAAAGTAAATCTGATTGATCATCAAGCCGGTGAACAGCGTACTGAAGGGCAGCACGGAATCTTCCGCACCAATCACATTGAACTTTGCTGGGGCAGCGTCATATACTTTTTTCATACCTACAATTATACTGCCATCACCAATGTCCCAAAGTGCAAATACCGGCACCATAAGTCCACCGATGACTAAGCCGATTGCATTTATTGTGTCCGAAAGGGCTACAGCCTTTAGTCCTCCAAATATGGCATAAATAGAGCCTACCACACCTATTACGATCACTGTGATCCATATTCCCTCGCCTTTACTTACCTGAAGCACCTCCGAAACGGTAAATATGCTCTCTAGGTTAATAGCTCCAGTGTACAATACAATGGGCAATAAGGTGACTACGAAAGAAAGCATTAGAAGGAGTGCTACGATTGTTTTGGTGGTAGCATCGTATCTGTTTTCTAAATATTGGGGGATGGTCGTTAGACCCATCCGTAAATAAATGGGTAAAAAATAGAGGGCGGCAATTACCAAAGCAATGGCTGAAGTGACTTCCCAGGCAATGATTATCATCCCGTTTTTATACGCGGACCCATTCATACCAATCAGGTGCTCTGTGGAAATGTTCGTCAGGATCATCGACCCGGCAATAACCCCTCCCGTCAGCGTTCTGCCGCCCAGAAAATAGCCATCCTTTGAGTTGATATCATCCTTTCTAAGTTTATACCAAGAAAAAAAGGCCACAAATAAGGTGAATCCTACAAAGGATATGACGGTTAGCATGGGTGGAGGCGGGTTAGGTTGTAAAATTCCCCAAACCTAGACCTTTTATCGGGAGATTTGGGGAATCGCAATCTGATTCTATAAGTTGGGATTATTCCTTTAGACCTGCTAAGGACAATAAAATCCAAATGCCCTTCCCGAGAGTTAAATTTTCTGGAAGGGCATAGGGGGCCATTTAGAATTTAAGTGTGGAAGGCAGGTATTTGGCTACCAAATCTTCGTAGTAGGGCCGTAGTGCTTTTGCGTCAGGAGGAACAGGAACTTTCGAATACAAGTCGTAGGGGTTGAATTTGTCTACCCACTTGAACATTTCTTTGTCGTGATCATTGAGCAGGTGATCATAGGAATTCTCACGATGCTGGGGATAAAACGAATGATACCTGATCATGTAAAGAGCCGGCTCCGGAAGGTAGTCTTTCATCATCTGATACAAATATTCATCGTGTCCCCAGGACATTTTCACGTTGTCCATTCCGCAGTTTGGCTCATAGATGCCGTATTTGGTATTGAACCTTTCATCCCGTGAATCAGGATTGTCGTTAAAAAACTCTGGGTAGACGATACTGTTTGCATGTTGGCAACCTACGGGAAACGTATCTCCGACTACAGCCCACTGGGGTTCGCCAAAAAGACAAAGGACCTTGCCCATGTCGTGTATAAACCCGGTAAGGACAAACCAATCCGGATGGCCGTCCGCCCGGATTGCCTCAGAGGTTTGAAGGAGGTGCTGCAACTGATCCAGACTTGTATCAGGATCCGAGTCGTCCACTAAGGTATTCAAATAGGTGATCGCATCCCAAAAGGGCATTTCTTTTTTTTCGAATTTAAGGAATTCTTTTTCTTTGTCTATTACAAAGTCATAGGTCTGGTACTTGTGGTTTAGCCTATAGAATTCCTTGACGGTATTTACCCTCTCCGAGTCGTGATAATTTCTGTAATCCTCTTTGCTTTTAGCTTGGGAATCTTTTGGCTCTGGATATCTGATCAATAAATCTTCTTCCCATTCCTCAATACTTTCCAATGGATTTTTTTCTTTTTCGCTGTATCCGGCTTTCATGATGATATGTTCTTATGGATTATCTCTTCTAGGTATAGTTGGATCTTTTAAACTAAAACCATACCGATATAACAAACAATCGACTAAATAAATTTGAAAGTTTAATTTTTTAAGGGATTGCTTCTTACGACGGGAAAATTAGCAAAAAAAACCGTCATTTGAGAAGGTGTCCACATATTTTTTATTTGTCTGCCCTATTGTTAAATGCAGATACCTTGGTTTTAAATTGAGCTCAGAGAGTACGTTTAGGGGCCCGGATTAAGGTTTTAAGTTGATTTTTTACAGACTTAAGAATTTCCGCATTGAATTTGCTTTCAGAAAAGATTTCCAAGACTTTGGGGCGGTTGGATTTTCCGTAAAAATTAACCAAAGCGGCTTTTAGCTCTTCCGCAGTATAAATAGGTGAATAGTCAAACCCGTATTCCAAGGCTAAATGACTGGCGGATAATGTTTGTTCGGTTTCGAAAAATTCCTCCAGCTCCGGTAACTGTGCGGGCCCGTCAATCAAACGAAATATCCCTCCTGCGTGATTATTTAGCACAATAATTCGGAGGTTTGGAAGATTATATTTGTGCCAAAAAGCATTCCGGTCATAAAAAAAAGCCATGTCGCCGGTAACAAGGGTTACAACATCTTTTGTTGTGAAGGTGCATCCTACGGCGGTTGAATTAGACCCATCTATACCACTGGTACCTCTGTTTGCGATTATTTCAATAGAGGGATGTAAGTTTCCGAGGAAGCTAGCATAGCGGACAGTCATGCTGTTTGACAGGTGCAGTTTTGAGTCAAGGGGGATTTTACAAAAGCAATGGGCCAACGCCTTAAATTCCCCAAATTCAGCTTCCTTTATAATTGCTTGTAATTTTTCCCCAATCATCTTTTCTGAGTCCTTCCAAGCCTGAATAAAGTGCGGGTCGCCCTCAACTTGTATCTCTAGCATAAGTTCAAGAATCTCAGTTGGCTGGCAATGGATGATCTTTGCTAAGCGCTGGTAGGGGTCAGGGACATATCCGTTCTCTTGTATGTGCCAATGGGTCGCCGAACTACTTCTGAGAAATTGCTTTAGTGATTTTGAAAGTATGCTTTTTCCAAAACTAATAACCAAATCCGGGACCATGGCCGATTTTTCCGAAATAGTTTGTAAGATAAAATCAGGATGATTGATCGTGTCTGCGGTATGTGTATTGGTGATTAAATCTGAAATCACAGTCGCTTTTTTTTGTTGAGCGACTTGGGAAAGCAGCATTCTAATTTCAGGTCTAGGCTTTTGCTGGCCGGGTATAACCAAAATTCCCCTGTATTTTCCCAAGCGAGTTTTGAGACTGTTTTTTTGTTCTTCAGATAAGCGCAATACACCACGCGTCGCGTCAATTATTTGCACGGTTTGTTTAAAATCAAACTTTTCCTCTCCGGTGGGATAAAAGGGCTCCCGCAAGGGGATATTAATATGCACCGGACCTCTGGGCGATGCCATGCTCTCGTTAATTGCCTCGTTGATGATCCGATGGGCATGCCAGCACTTGTCAGGATGTTCAAATGAATCCGGAAATGCGTAGCTCTTTTTGACATGGCTGCCATAAACGTCATTTTGTCGGATTGTCTGGCCGTCTAACTGGTCAATCCATTCTGCCGGTCTATCCGCTGTCAGAATTAGGAGGGGGATTTGTTGAAAGTAGGCTTCGGCTATTGCCGGGTAATAATTAAGTGCCGCAGAACCGCTGGTGCATACCAGTACCACGGGCTTGTTAAGTTGCTGCGCCATTCCTAGTGCGATAAAAGCAGCAGATCGCTCGTCGGGGATAGTCCGGCAACGAATATCCGGGTGACGGATAAATGCCAACGAAAGAGGTGCACAGCGGGAACCGGGCGATAGGATGGCTTCTTTGATGCCTTTTGCCGCGCAGATAGTAGCCAGGTCAATGATGGGCTGAATGATCAAGGGCTAGGGGTTTTTTGAAGAAATTTTCCAATGATATCACATTTCAACTCCGTCTCTTCCCATTCTTTCTCCGGTATCGAATCTTCTGTTATCCCTGCCCCCGCATAGAGAATGGCCTTATCGCCAAGTAGCCTGGCACAACGGAGGTTTACGAAAATAGCGGTTTCTTTATGGATATTTACCGGCCCGAGGTATCCCGCAAAAAATGAACGGTCAAACGATTCCTCCCGGGAAAGGAATTCCAGTGCTTTTTCCCGGGGCATGCCACAGACAGCAGAGGTGGGATGTAAAAGGTCCAACATAACTGAGCCCAATTGGGGAAAATTAGTGGCTGCCATATCCACCTTAAATTCCGACTTTAGATGAAGCAGGGGGCCCGCTATGCTTGTTTTTGGACCAATTTCATCATACTCTCTCAGCCGTATTTTTTTGAAACAATTGACAATATACCGACTTACCAATGCTTGCTCTTCAATTTCTTTTTGGGTCCAAGCGGCACTTTTCAGGGGGTTTTCACCCTGTGCACGCTGGGTTCCTGCCAATGCCATGGTATAGAAATATTGGTCCCTGGTTTTAATCAATACTTCTGGAGATGCTCCTATCCATGTCCCTATTAGTGGGATATGGAAGAAATTCACAAAGCCATTGGGGTAGGCTTGGCAAAGTCTCAGAAAAGCGGCAGTCAAGTCGAAATCACTATCCATTTCCTGGACCTTCACTTTGGCAGGAACAATTTTGAACAGGTCCCCGCTATTAATAGCATCCACACCTTTCTGCACAGTTTCCAAAAATGTTTCCCGGTTTGTTGATACCGGAATAATAGCCCTTTCATTCGATATCTTGTTTTGCCAAAGTTGATTGATTTTAAAAGGTAGGTTTTCCTTTTCATCGGTCCAAGTTTGATAGACTGTATCGTCTTCAACCACAATATGCGAAGATGCTAGATCAATGGAATAATAATTCTCAGCATTTATATAGTAGGCCTTTTTGTCTGCTGAATCTTGGAATGGATGAAGTATATATCCTGGCGGAAGCGATTCTATTTCTGTCGAGACCCAAGTGGGTTTCTGATTGGAATCAATGATAAGCTCAATTTTGTTTTCTTTTGGTTTTCGCCAAACGGCTATCTGTGCGTTGTTTCGGAGTGCATTTAGAATAACGACATCCAAAAAGCATTTTACAGGTATTTTTTTTTGATCTAGTAAGGTGTCCATATAGGTTATTTAGTCAATATGGCCATGGTTATCCGACTGATACAGGACAGCTGATCTGCTTGCGTGTAAATTTTGATTTCCCATACTTGTGTTTTCTTCCCCAAGTGGATAGGCTTAACTATGCCCTTTACCTCGCCATCTTTTACAGCTTTGAGGTGGTTCGCATTAATTTCAAGTCCCACGCAATATTGGGTTTTTTGGTCTACGGTAAGAGAAGCAGCTACACTGCCCAAGGTTTCAGCCAGCACGACATTGGCCCCTCCATGTAACAAACCTAAGGGCTGTTTAGTTTTTTCATTCACAGGCATGGTGGCGGCTAAGTAGTCGTCTCCCTTGGCGGTAAAACGGATGCCGAGATGATCCACCATCGTGTTTTTGCTCCATTCATTTAAAAAATCCAGACTTAGATTTTCCTTAAATATCATGATTTGTGGGATAAAAGTTTTTTATTTGAACTTTGATTCAAAAATAGGTAAATCTTGAGCAGTAAAAAAATTTATGTCGTCCGGCACGGACAAACAGACTATAACCTAAAAGGTGTCGTTCAGGGAAGTGGTATTGACGCTCCCATTAATGAGACAGGAAGAAAGCAGGCAAACTTATTCTATGAAAGAAACAAACATTTGCCCATAGATCAGATTTTTTTTTCCGGCCTAATCCGAACTAGGCAATCCGTTGAAGAATTCCTTACGAAAGACGTTCCATTTACAAGGCTCCCGGAGCTCAACGAAATTTCCTGGGGCATCTATGAAGGGACACCAATGGATGAAATAGAAAACCAATACTATATTCACATGCTGTCCAAGTGGAATGAAGGATTCTTGGATTATAAAATAGATAGGGGTGAGTCCCCGCAGGATGTAGCTACAAGACTGACAAAAGCAATTGACATTATCCGCTCAGCCGAAGGAAAGCACATCTTGGTTTGCATGCATGGCAGAGCAATACGAATATTGATGTGCTTACTGTTGGGATATGACCTGAGATTTATGGATGCGTTTAAGCACCAAAACTTATGTTGCTATGAACTGAGTCAACTGGATGATGGGCACATAAGGTTAGAAAGCTACACACCTTCCCCAATTGGCTAAAAAACCAGTTTCTGAGGGACAGATTTCTTTTTTTCGTTTTTTGATTCGCTCGATGTCGCGGAAAGTAAATATTGAAATTCTTCTTTTGTCTGATCAAAGTCTATGATTCGAAACGCTACTTCATCCAACCGCAATACTTTGTCATCTCCAACGATTACGAGTGCTTTACCCATATCACACACATCCCAATCCGTAAAAGGTACAGTTATAATCAAAGAAGCGTCAGAGTTTCCAGTGTATGCCCGTGTGTCGAATTTGTCCAAAAAACTAAGTTCTATTTTTGCCGCACTACTGTTGAAAATTTTCAACTCTTCCTTTTGAAACAATACCAAAAAAGTCTTTCCTGTTTTTTCCTTTCCAAAAGAAATAACAGAAAAACAACTGAGTAAGACTATAAGCATTATTTGTTTCATGGCTGCCAATATAATTACATAAACTGGTTTTCCCAACAAAAGGTTGGCTTTCAGCCAGTAATTCTGCAAAAAAGAAAAGCCCAATGAATATTGGGCTTTTTGAAACAATGGTTATGCTCTACTTCTTTTTCTTTTGGCAGAAGATTCATCTTCTATTTCATCTTCTACGCCGGCAAAGATCCGTCCGCAATGTTCGCAAACAATTAGCTTTTTCTTTTCTCTAATTTCGGCCTGCCGCTGTGGAGGAACCACATTGAAGCAGCCACCGCATGCACCTCTTTTCACCAAGACTACCGCAAGGCCATTTTTGGCGTTCTGCCTGATTTTTTCGTAGCTCTTTAGTAAGCGCTCATCCACCTTCTTGACAGACTTGTCGCGTTCGGTTTTCAGTTTGCTTTCTTCGGACTCACTTTCAGACACAATTACATTGAGTTCTCCTTTTTTCTGATCCAGGTCATTTTGCCTGTCTTTGAGAATCTCTTTGAGATCGTTGATGTCTTTGTCTTTTTCCTCGATTCGGATTTGTGCTTCTCCGATTTTTTTCTTGGATACCTGTATCTCCAGATCCTGCAGTTCCAATTCCTTGGTGATGGCGTCGTATTCCCGGTTGTTTCGGACGTTCATCTGCTGCTCTTGATACTTTTTAATCAGCTTCTCGGATTCCTTTATGGCTTCCTTATGCTTTTTGATTTCGTCTCCCAGACCATCAATGTCAGCGTTGAATTTGCTGAGGCGGGTTTCATATCCTATAATTTCATCGTCTAAGTCTTGAACCTCTTCGGGCAATGCGCCGCGGACTTTAAAAATTGAATCTAAACGAGAATCTATATTTTGAAGATTGAGAATTGCTTCTAATTTCTGTGCAACGGTACTTTCCATTTATTATAGGTAACTTATGGGATTCGTGACTACATTTGACAAATAGAGTGCAATATTACTA
Organism: Lunatimonas sp.; assembly: GCA_035460985.1. GTDB lineage: Bacteria > Bacteroidota > Bacteroidia > Cytophagales > Cyclobacteriaceae > Lunatibacter. The sequence goes on along the minus strand of DATHWC010000010.1, from coordinate 14,635 downwards.
AATTTTTGCGACAAAATATTCTTTAATAATTCTTTTGTGAAAAATTCACTTTCATAGTGACCGATGTCTGCGAGTATGAGGTGCTTTTCAGCATCGAAGAATTCGTGATATTTCACATCTGAGGTAATGAAGACGTCCGCCCCCGAACGTATAGCATTACCGAGCAGAAAGATTCCCGCACCACCGCACAGTGCGACTCTCTTTATTGGTTTATCCAAAAAGCGTGTATGTTTGACTACATGTAAATTCATTTGCTTTTTAAGGAAGATGAAGAAGTCCTTCTCCTCCATTTCTACTTCCAATTCACCTACCATGCCGGCACCTACTTCTTGGTTTTCATTGACGATTTGATGCAGGTAGTAGGCTACTTCTTCATATGGGTGGGATTTCTTTAACGCAGCCATAATTTTTTTCTGCAAGTGCGTTGGAAACATGACTTCGATTCTGTTTTCAAGTTCCTCTTCCAGTTTCCCTACCTGCCCTACAGCCGGGTTGGCATTCTCCATGGGTAAAAAGGTCCCCCTTCCAGCCACTCGAAAGCTGCAGTTCTTATAGTCGCCTATAATTCCTGCTCCCGCTTCAAAGAGGCTGTTTAAAATTTTATCTGTATCGCTCTGAGGGACGAAGGTGACAAGTTTTGTCAAGACATCCTTTTTGGGAGAAAGGATTTGCAGGTTTTTCAATCCGATTTTTTCGGCGATTTTTGCGTTTACCCCATGAACCACATGATCCAGATTGGTGTGGATGGCATAGATGGCCACCTCTGCGCGGATGGCTTTGATGACGGTACGTTCCACATAATTCTCACCCGTCAGGCTCTTGAGCCCTTTAAAAATTATTGGATGATGGGCGACAATTAAATTACATCCCCGATCGACAGCCTCCGCCACCACTTCCTCCGTCACGTCAAGGGTGCACAATATCCCGGTAACTTCGTCCTCGGGATTTCCTACAAGAAGTTGGGCGTTGTCATAGGATTCCTGATACGAGGGAGGAGCTACAGATTCCAAGTAGGATATCACGTCTCTAAGTAAATAAACCATATCTTTGTTGTTGGTTAATATCCAAAATTAAGAAAATTCTTTCAATGCACTTCTATGATCCCCTGTTGTATCCCTTTGCATTCCTTTACCAGGCTGCTACCGGCTTCAGGAATAAGTTATTTGATATAGGAACTAAAAAGAGCACAGCATTTACGGTGCCAGTAGTGGTCGTAGGAAACCTCTCCATGGGAGGTACAGGTAAGACACCCATGGTAGAATTTCTGATCCGGACTTTTCAAAAACAGGCAAATTTGGGGGTCATCAGCAGGGGGTATCGCAGAAAGAGTAATGGGTTTGTTCTGGCGGATAAATCTACCAAAGTAGAGGAGCTGGGTGACGAGTCCTTTCAGATATACCAAAAATACGGCGATCGAGTTTCCGTTGCGGTAGGGGAGGCTAGGGCTTTGGCCATTCCTATGCTATTGGCTGAAAGGCCTTCCACGGATCTTATTCTTTTAGATGATGCATTTCAACACCGGTATGTGGCGGGAGACTGCTCCATCTTGTTGACCACCTATCAGAAGCCTTTCTTTCGGGACCGGATTTTACCTTTAGGCACACTTCGCGAAAGAGCCTCGGGCGCCCAGAGAGCGGATGTCATTGTTGTCACGAAGAGACCAACAGGCATGTCTGAGCTCGAAAAAGATGAATATAGGAGTCAAATCAGGAAGTATTGTAGGAAAGATATTCCTATCTTATTCTCCGGGATAAAATATGGAGCACCAGTTCCCGTTGTACCAAACGGAAAGCAAATGAAGGAATCAGTGGTTGTAGTTACAGGCATTGCGTCTAATGAAGCGATGCTTGGTTGGGTTAACCAGCGGTACAAGGTTTTGGAAGTGCTGTCATTTCCGGACCATCACCGATATTCGGTTTTGGATGTGGAAAAAATCGTTGCAGTTTGCCGCAAATTTGACAGCGACCAGCCTGGTATAATCACCACAGAAAAAGACGCTGTGAAATTAAAGGCTGATTTTTTTCTTCCATATTGGTCAGAAATTCCCATTTTTGCCCTACCTATTGCAGTAGATTTATCCAGAGAGGATGAAGAGGTTATCAAAAAGATGGTACAACAGGTGGTCAAAGAAAAAAAGTATTCCCGTGAAGAATAGGCAGTCTTTACTTTTTGTGGGCCTGCTGATCCTCCTTTGCGGAAACGTTTTCGGACAGCAATTCCCCCAACGCCAGCCTCAAGGGCAAGGACAGGGGCAAGGGCAGGGGGTACCCCAGGAGGATGGTGAAGACACCCCGCGGCGCGGATTGTTGGATGATTCCACGCAGATGGTTTACGGACCTAGAACCTCCTTGTACTATTATGAAAAATTGCTCCGGTACAACAAATTTGAAGAAATTGAGGTAGATACGTCACTCACCGGACTCCATAATTATGAACCTGTGGCCGACACTTGGTACCGATACCAGGACCTTGGGAATCTAGGGTCTGCTGCCAAGCCAGTGTTCTATGAGGTACCCCGTCAGATTGGAAGGACCTCGGGTTTTCATGTGTATGACATTTACTACAAATCTCCTGATAGCACCAAATACTTCAACACCAAATCGCCTTATACGCAACTGGACGCCTTTTTTGGTGGAGGAAACCGAAATAAGCTGGATATTTCATTTACCCGTAACATTACTCCTAAATGGAACGTTGGGTTCCATTATGGTACTATCCGGGCCAGAAAGACATTAAACCCAACTAGGCGGGATGATAATTTGGTCGTCAATGACTCCTACTCATTTCATACCAATTATAAGTCCGAAAATGAAAAGTATTTTCTGTTGGGGACATTTTCCCGGATGAGGCACGTCGCCAATGAACAGGGGGGGATAATTCCACCAAGCGTCGACAGTACGTCTCTCTATTTTACCTATGAAGATTCTAAGGTGTGGTTGAGAAATTCGCGAGCGGTTGACTTGCGGCAGGATTACCATATTTTTCACCAATACGAAATTCTGAAAGGATGGCAGGCCTATCACGTATTTGACAAGAAAAAACAGGCAGTTTCCTTCTTCTCCCGAATGGATACCCAAGATTCGCTTTTTTTTAATTCAAATAGATTTAATTCTTCAGATACGCTCCAAGCCCAAAGCAGGCGGGATACGACCAATAACCATAATCACTTTTCAGAGTGGAAAAATGAGGTGGGATTTAAGGGAGACTTTGGACCGGTATATTACAATGCCTACATGAAGTTGCGGATCGGAAGAATGGCCAGTTATTTCTTTGACCAAAACAATTCCTTTACAGAGCTGTCCGTCGGAGGAGCGTTGCGGGGGGAAATTAGTGAAAAGTGGTCCTTCGAAGCGGAAGGGGAATATTTGGTCCCTGATGGGTATCGGATGCATGGACTTTTTGTTTCCCCATTTTTGGATTTGAGTTATACCAAAGCACTTTACAAACCTACAATGGCTCAGGAACGATACAGTGGAAACCACTACCGATGGGCCACTGACTTTTCAAATGTAGGCGTAGACCAGGCAAAGGGAGTCATTAAGCTGGAATTTGGCAACCTCAAATTGCGGCCAAATCTTACGCTCAACAGGATAAACAATTATATCTACTACGGCCGCGATACAGTACCGGAACAGGCATCCGGACAGGCTTTTATGGTTATGCCGGGTTTTACGGGACATTTAGTTTTTGCGCGGAAATGGCACTGGCAAAGTGAGGCAGTCTATACCGTAACCACCGGGGAAGCGGCTGATGCATTCCGTATTCCGGAGTGGTTTATCAATACCCGTTTTTTCTTTGACGGTCCCTTATTTAATGACAACGTCTACGTACAATTAGGAGTGGAAGGTAGGTATAGAAGTGATAATTTCGCAGATGCTTATATGCCTGCCACCCAGCAATTTCACCTACAAGATAGTTTTAATGTATACGCCTATCCTGTGGTCGACGTCTTTCTTAATTTTCGCATCAACCGCACACGTGTTCTTTTCCGATACAACCACCTGAACGGAGGCATGATGGAACAAGCCGGATATTTCATAACTCCGGGCTATACGGGGCTGAAGAGTACGTTGGACTTGGGAATTACTTGGGCCTTTTTTGATTGATGATACCATATGAGCTGGCAGGAAAACACAAAAAATAAAATGCTTCGGCTGCAGCTTCCCACCGATCCGCGGTGGGTGGATGTGGCCAAAATGAGTTTGGCGGATATTTTGGTTGACCATGCCTATTGTGAACAAAAGGCTGCTTCCTCTTGTATTTCCCTTATTTTGAAATTCCCTGAATTGGATAAACTGGTAGAAACCCTCACACCGGTAGTGGCCGAAGAATGGGATCATTTTAGCCGGGTAATGGAACAGTTGAGAAAAAGAGGATTGCCCTTTGGTCATCCTAGAAAAGATGAATATGTGGTTCAACTTCAGAGATTTGTCCGAAAGGGAGGTAGCCGCATGCAGCAGCTTACGGAATACCTATTAATGAATGCTTTGATTGAAGCTAGAAGTTGTGAGCGGTTTAAGTTGCTTTGGCAGAATCTAGAGGATGAAGAGCTAAGGAACTTCTATTATGAGCTGATGGTGTCAGAAGCGGCACATTACGTCAATTTTATTGAATTGGCTAAAACCTATTTTCCCAAAGACAAGGTAGAAGCCCGATGGCAGGAGTGGCTCGCCTATGAAAAAGAAGTTTTAAACAGCCTGGAAATTAGAGGCGACCGCATGCATTGATTTCTATCGAAAATGGTTAATATTAAAGTTGTATAAGTGCATATGTTCTGATTTTAGTCCCAAAATGAACAATCCATGAATCTGTTCGAAAATATAAAAGAAGCCTTTCGCTCCGTAAAATCCAACCTTTTAAGGACGATTCTTACGGGTCTGATCATTGCCGTGGGAATAACATCCTTAGTGGGGATGCTTACTGCCATAGATGCCATGAAATCTCAGATTGAAGAAAGTCTTTCGGGATTTGGTGCCAATAACTTTGATATTAGAGGTAGGGGAATGACCGGAGGAAGAGCTTCTACTGCCGGGGTGGTAGAAAAAAACTATCCCATTATCAGTTACCGCGAGGCTACCTCCTTCCAAGACAATTACAAAAATAGAGGGGTTTCTACCATCACAACTTTTATCAGCGGATCTGCCGAGGTAAAAAGGAAATCCAATAAAACGAACCCCAACAGCCGCATCATCGGAGGTGATGAGAATTATTTTTTAATAAAAGGCGTAGGTATTGAAACGGGCAGGAATTTCAGCAACGTAGAAATACAGTATGGAAATAACGTATGTATCATTGGAACTGAAATCAAAGAGACGCTTTTTACCGAGGGCGAAGATCCCCTAAATGATTACATATCTTTTTTTGGAAGACGCTACACAATAATAGGAGTTATGGAAAAGCAAGGTGGAGTCGGAGGGGATTCCGGGGCGGATAGGGCCATAGTGATTCCTTTGTTCAACGGGAAAAACCTGGACACCCGAGGCACATTCCGGTACACCATCACCGTGAGCTCCTCAGATCCATTGAAGATGGAATATGAAATGGGGCAAGCCACTGGCATCATGCGCAGTGTTCGTGGAGATAGGGTAGGATTGGAAGATTCCTTTGAAGTAGTTAAATCCCAAACCTTGGGCGATCGGCTGGAAGAGATTGCCGGATTCTTACGTATAGGCGGGTTTGGAATTGGTTTTATCACCCTGCTGGGCGCTGCTATAGGTTTGATGAATATAATGCTGGTGTCTGTAACTGAGCGTACGCGTGAAATTGGCATCAGAAAGGCGTTGGGAGCTACTCCGTTGCGAATCCGGCAGCAGTTTCTGATAGAGGCCATTGTAATCTGTATTTTAGGGGGGATTTTGGGAGTAATAATGGGTATTGGAATTGGAAATCTGGTAGGAAATTTAGTAGGACCGGGAGGATTTTTGGTTCCTTGGATTTGGATCATTGTGGCATTCGTGATCTGCGTGTTGGTAGGTCTCTTGTCTGGATATATTCCAGCCTATAAAGCGTCTAAACTAGACCCGATAGAGTCGTTGAGATATGAATAATAAAAAACAAACAGCCGATCATACCTTTGATGCGATAGTCATCGGTTCGGGAATTAGTGGCGGATGGGCGGCCAAGGAATTATGTGAAAAGGGATTGAAAACTTTGGTGCTTGAACGAGGGAGAGATGTAAAGCATCGTGAAGATTACCCTACTATGCATACCCCTCCCTGGGAATTCCCGCTGAGGGGTCAGCTGCCATTGTCCGTGAAAGAAGAAAACCCCATTGCCTCCAGATGTTATGCGTTTAAGGACGATGCCGACCATTTTTTTGTAAAGGATAAGGAACATCCTTACATTCAAGAGAAGCCCTTTGACTGGATTAGAGGATATCAGGTAGGGGGGAAATCCCTGCTTTGGGCTAGGCAGGTGCAACGCTGGAGTAAATATGATTTTGAGGGTCCTGGCCGGGATGGATTCGCCGTGGATTGGCCAATTCGCTATGAGGATGTGGCCCCTTGGTACAGCTATGTGGAGCGCTTTATTGGGGTCAGTGGGAATAAAGACGGGCTGGATACCCTTCCCGATGGGGAATTTCTCAAGCCATGGGAAATGAACAAGGTAGAGCGGGATATTCAGGAGCGAATCCTTGCCGCCTATCCGGAACGAAAATTTGTAATCGGCAGATGCGCCCACCTTACTGAGCCTGCTGCACATCATATTGAGCAAGGTAGGGGTCAATGCATGGCCCGAAGCCTTTGCCAACGAGGTTGTCCTTTTGGTGCTTATTTCAGTTCCAATGCTTCTACTCTTCCAGCCGCAGCAGTTACAGGGAATTTGACTCTCAGACCCAATTCAGTAGTTCATAGCCTGATCCATGACGATTCACTTGGTAAGGTAACAGGGGTGCGGGTCATCGATTCCGAAACCATGGAGAGCACTGAATTTTATGCCAAGGTGATTTTTGTCAATGCCTCTGCCCTAAATTCGAACTTGATTTTACTGAATTCCATTTCGGACAGATTTCCCAATGGATTAGGGAATGACAATGGATTGCTGGGTAAATATATCGCGTTCCACAATTATCGTGGTTCTATCTCCGCGAGCGTAGACCGGCACTTGGATTCCTATTACCTCGGACGCAGGCCGACTGCGGTGATGTTACCCAATTTTCGGAATGTCAAGCGGCAGGAAATGGACTTTCTGCGTGGCTATATGTCTTTTTACTCCGCAGGAAGAAAGGGCTGGGGCAGTGCGAGAAACGAAGAATTTGGGCCAGGGTTTAAAGAGGCCAATTCCAACTTGGGCGACTGGAATGTTTACATGATGATGCAAGGGGAGACAATCCCTAAAGAAGCATCCCGGGTCTATTTGGACCCTGAACAAAAAGACAATTGGGGAATGCCGTTACTCCGAGTGGATGTGGGATATGACGAGAATGACGACAAATCCCTCAATGATTTTTTAGAGCAGGGAGTGGCCATGCTGGAGAAAGCAGGATGTCATGGGATAACTACCAGAGACAGCAAACAGGCACCCGGTTTAGATATTCACGAAATGGGAGGAGTTCGTATGGGAAGGGATCCAGCCACCTCTCTGCTAAATTCCTTTAATCAAATGCACCTTTGTAAGAACGTATTTGTCACTGACGGTGCATGTATGACATCTACCGGCACCCAAAACCCATCCATTACCTATATGGCCCTTACCGCAAGAGCCGTGAATTACGCAGTGGAGGAGCTTAAGAAGGGGGTTATAAGATAGTCACCTGAATTCGACGTTAACTTGCTGTAAGTCAAAAAATTGAGAGAATAGAATAGTATGTATCTGCTTGATGAAAAAATTAATGTAAACAGAAAAGGCAGCTACTATAGCTGCCTTTTCTGTTTTTTGGAGCTGTTTTCTCTCCATTGTTAATATTAAAAGCGCTGATTTCTCAAGGGTACATCATAGTACTTAAACGCTGCACTGATTATTTCGGACTGGGGGGTCATTGGCCAATCGTCCTTGTCAAACCCTGGAGAGTTCTCAAGCTTGTCCTTGTCCACGTCCAAGGTAATTACTTCCTCCCCAGATCGGCTAGCCCGGATAAAGGACATTGCCTCCCAAGGTATGGCAAAATACTTACTTTCTAAATTGAGAAAACCGGTGTTTACAGACAAGACCGCATATGCAATCTCCCCGGTATCCGTATATAGCATGATATCCTTAATGGTGCCGATTTCCTCATCCCTAAGGTTCTTCACACTTGTGCCCTTGATACTTGAGGCTGATAGTAAGGTGGTTGCATTTGGATTTTCCATGATTGATTTTTGGTTAAGTTTGAATAATTATTTTTTATTTTAGTACAATTAAAATACCAATCAACTCCAACCACATCAACCCCATTTGATTTTACAGGATTTTATTTCCCTTTTTTTGAATACGGTATAATCGATTGTACCCAATCAATGGTAATTAATTAGTTATTATGAATCGTTTTATTTAAAAATATTCTTATTCCTTTGAGGGGAAACCCATCATGTTAAGATGGCTACAGACTTTTGTCGAGAAGATAATTTTGGAAAAATATATAGGTAAGAATTTTTATTATATAAATAAATGGTTCAATTATAATTAAAATAATATTTTTATTTAAATTATAAGCTATTGTTTCTAAAAATTTAAATTGTTTGTAGTTTTTATTTCTGTGAAAATAGATCCACTATATGGGAAATTGTTTTCGCTTTAAATGAAAAATCCCTAACACAGAATCCTTCTTCCCATCAAAATGAGTTAGTGTGTCAGCCGGAAAAATTTGACTGTGCTAATTTTAGTTTGTAAGATGCAACTTCATCCCTTCCTCATGCTTTTGATAAAAACAAACAAGGCCACCCTTTAGGAGTGACCTTGTTTGTTTTTATGAATGAAAAGGGATCAACCATGATCCGAAGATTTACATTTCTCACTCGAAGAATTAGATCGATATGGTCCCTTCATTACCTTTGATCAGATTTTTCCCGGAAGCCGCTGAGGCTACCATCCTGAAGAAGTTCACCATCTTGGATCCCTTGGTGTCCCAGTAGTATCCTGATGTGGGCTTAACTTTGATAACCGAAATGTTTGGGTCATCTTTTCCTTCCGGAAACCATGCTTTTACAGATGGACTCCAAAGCTCCTCAATGATCGCCCTGTCGAATACTAGTTCGGCCTCTCCATTTACGACCAGATAGCTGTTTATTCCGGGATGGGAATAGAATAATCGAACTTGATTGTCCTGTTCTATTTCCCGGTTTTTGATGCTACCTACTTCGCTGAAAAACCAGATGTTACCCTCTTCACACACTTTTTGAGAACTCATCGGACGGCAGGTTTCACCATCATCTTTTTTCAGATTGGTACAAAACAAGCAGATATCAATTTCTTCAACGAGCTGCTTTAATTTATTTATTGCCTCCCTATTGCTGATGTTTTCTATGCCGCTCATGATATTTATTTAGAGGTGTCTTTCTTCTTGTCTTTTAACCCATCTTTCTTTTTGTCCTTATCTTTTGATGAGTCTTTACTTTCTTCACATTTTTCTACACACTTCTCCGCCTCTTCTAAATGTCGTTTTAAGACCGTAACTCGCTCTGTAGCAAAAGCCTTAATTTCAGCATCTTCAGAAGTTTCTGAAATTTTCGCAAATTTGTCAATAGCTTCCTTGTGCTTCTTAACCATTAGTTTGCTATAAGCCATTCCAAATTCATCACCTTCCAATTTTTCTAGTTTTTGATACTCTACATCTGGTTGGTCAGAAGTGGAACTAGACGAGTTTAAAGAAATATTCCTAAGGGTTGCCAATTCTGAAAGCTCAGCCATAGATCGCATATGGTCTTCCTGCATCGTTTTACCTAAGTTCTTTACATGTGGGGAATTTCCTTTTTCCTGAGCCAACTGGCCAAGAGCAATTTCCCTGATATTCATCTCAGCGACTTCATTCACAAACTTTTCATCATCTTCATTATTGATTGAAGCGATCACAAGCTCATTAGAAAGAAATTTGAACGATGTTCCGTAAACATTAGAAGCTACACTTTCCGATATAGTTGTAAGAAGTATGGACCCTGCGATGCAAGCACCATAAATCAATTTGGGACTAAAAATTGAAGTTTTCATAGTTTGGTTTAGTTTAAATTGATAGTTATTTACAATTATATATCAATATCGATACCAAAAATAAAACTTACTTGCTAATTCATGATGTGGTTTGGCCTGAAAAATGCTTTTTCATCGTTTAATGCCGTTAACGGGCATTAAAAGTAGGCGTATACTAAGGGTGTAAAAAAATGGGGATAAAGTGAAATCCATAATTAAAATACTATAAAAAATGAAGAATGTAGATCAAATACACATATCGGGAATTATCTTTCGCACTCTGTTGTACGGACTCCATTCAATCAGTTTTCCAAATACGGTAAAAAATGTTAAGACTTATGATAGAACCATTGCATTCTTCCCGCAGGTAACACTCATTGTGATTGGTGACTTCAACGTCATTTAAAATCAATCTTCTTAATGCGGATTTATTGGCCAAATTGTTGGACAATTGACATCGCCAACTGGTTGCCATTATCGGCTGCTTTCTTGATATCCCGCATACCGCGGGATGGTTGTTCCTCCAATAGGCAAATACCCCTTCTGGCCATTGCTTCATAATGATTCGGCTCTTTTTCAAGTACTGCGTCAAAATCCTCTATGGCCCAATCGTTGTATCCTAACTTCATCAATGCAAACCCCCTGTTATAGTGAGCGATGATATTATCCGTTTCCAGATTTAGATACGAATTCATTGCAGTAACGACCCCTAAACCATCTCCCTGATATCCGCGGGCAATACCCAAGTAGAAATAGGGGGTGGGTTGGTCGGGTTGCATGTCTATCGCAAGCTGAATAAACTCCTCAGCACTTTGAAAGCGCTGGTTTTTGATCATGGTTCTGCCGAGTAGCAATAGGATATCGTAATCATATGGGTCGTGCATGGCTGCTTTCAACAAATGTTTTTCAGCATCCGCCAACTTATCCATCTTCCAGGCAATCTTTCCCAAACCAGCCCAAGCTTGGGCATAAGTCGGCTCCAGGCTTATAATACGCTCGTAATCAGCAATGGCCTTTTCATATTCTTCCAATTCCTCAAAAGCACGAGCCCGAAGATGCAATGATTTGAGATCTGTAATGCTTACAAAAAGCACACGGTTAAATTCAGAAATCGCCTTTTCATACTCCTTGTTGTGGAAATAGGACTCTCCCTTTTGGAATTGACCTATACAACCACCCAGGCAAAATAGCAATAGAGCAAAAGAAATTTTAGGCATACTAATTACTAATTGATTAGTTCAAATATAAATGAAAGTAATGGGAATGAAAAGGTTAGAGAGAATTTTTTTTTAACTTTTATTCCTGCTTTCATAAAGGCTGAAAATATCCTTCCTCAAAGAACGGAGATAAGGGCAGTCTGGTTTTGAAATTTCCTTGGTTTGACTGGATTCTTTTTTTAAAAAATGAAATGATTAAACTTTATTTTCCTAAAAATTGACCAAAGCCGCCGAAACTAGGCTTGTCTCGGCGGTGAAATAAATTTATAAAACCCCTTTTGTACTGGGCAATTGATTGAGTGCGTTAATGTCCCGCTTCACGGCCATCTTGATCGCTTTTGCCAGTGCCTTAAAAATCGCCTCTATCTTATGGTGTTCGTTTTGTCCTTCAGCTTTGATGTTAAGGTTACACTTGGCTGTATCACTGAAGGACTTGAAGAAATGGTAAAACATTTCGGTAGGTAAATCTCCTATCTTTTCGCGCTTAAATTCAGCATCCCAAACGAGCCATGGACGGCCTCCAAAGTCAATTCCTACCTGTGCCAGAGAGTCGTCCATCGGTAACAGGAAACCATATCGCCCTATTCCTTTTTTATCACCCAGTGCTTTTAAATAGGCTTCACCAAGTGCAAGCGCAGTATCTTCTATGGTGTGGTGCTCGTCAATATGTAGATCTCCCTGTACCTTTATTGTCAAGTCAGTGGATCCGTGTCGTGCCAGCTGATCGAGCATGTGGTCAAAAAACGAAAGGCCGGTGGAAATATCACCTTTCCCGCTTCCATCTAGGTTAACCTCAATGTTGATCTTGGTTTCAGAAGTGTATCTCGAGATGCTGGCTTTTCTGGGTGGCATCTTCAAAAACTCATAAATGCTGTCCCAATCCAAGGTTACCAGCGCGGCATCCGGGTGATTTTCTGTACCGAAAAAAATGGCTTTCGCACCGAGGTTTACGGCTAGTTGAACATCTGTTTGCCGATCTCCAATCACATAGGAATTGGCCAAATCATAGGTGCCATCCATGTATTTTGTAAGTAATCCTATCCGCGGCTTGCGGGTTGGCGCATTTTCATGCTCAAAAGTCTTGTCAATATGGATTTCAGTAAAAAATATATTTTCCTGTTCCAATGTTTTCAGCATTTTATATTGGGCTGGCCAGAAGGTTGATTCTGGAAATGAATCGGTTCCCAGCCCATCTTGGTTGGTAACCATTACCAATTCGTAATCCGTTTCTTCTGAAATTTTGCGCAGGTTGGAAATAGCTTTTGGCAAAAACTCAAGTTTTTCCAGGCTATCTACCTGAAAGTCTGTCGGGGGCTCTTTGATGATGGTGCCATCCCTGTCGATAAACAATACCTTCTTCATTTTCTTTGATGGTTAAAAGGCTTCAGTATCTGTTATTCAGCCAATTTTTTGAGTGCTTTCAATAAGTATTCATTTTCCTCCCGCGTACCTACCGTGATACGGAGACATTCTTCGCAAAGAAGCACCTTAGAACGATCTCTGACAATTATTTTTTCATTAACCAAGTCGTCATAGGTCTTTTTCGCATCCTTTACTTTTATTAATAGAAAATTGGCATCTGATGGATAAATTTTTTCCACCAATGAAACTTCCGACAACTCTTTTTCCAAAAAACTGCGCTCCCGTAATATATCCTTGGTCATTACCTGCATCTGGGATAAATCTCCAAGCGCCTCCAATACTTTTAGTTGGGTAAGTCCGCTGATGTTGTAGGGAGGTTTGATTTTGTTGAGAATCCGGATAATATCCGGAGATGCGAACGCCATCCCCAATCTTAGGGAGGCAAGTCCCCAGGCTTTGGAAAAGGTCTGGATGACCGCAAGATTAGGATGATTTGGAAGTTCAATAGTAAAGCTGGGTTCCCCGCTGAAATCTATATAGGCTTCATCTACCACCACAATTCCCGGAAAATTGTTGATCAGGACAAGCAGATCTTCCCTTCGCATGTTGTTACCGCTCGGGTTATTCGGTGAGCAAATAAACAACAGCTTACACGTGGGAGTTACAGCATCCAATATCCTCTTGGTATCTAGCTGGAAATCAGTAGTAAGAGGCACTTTAACCGTTTCCACATCATTTATTCCCGCACTGACCTCATACATCCCATATGTAGGGGGGAGGAGAATGGCTTGATCTACTCCTGGTCTACAAAACGCCCTAAATAATAGATCAATGGCTTCATCACTTCCGTTGCCCAAAAATAATTGATCCGCAGAAACTCCCTTTATTTCAGAAATACGCTCTTTAAGCGCTTGCTGATAGGGATCCGGATAGCGGTTAAAATTTTCCGCAGTGATGGATCCAAATGGATTCTCATTGGCGTCAAGGAATATGCCTTCCTTACCCGTATATTCATCTCTGGCAGAAGAGTAAGGCTTCAAAGCCAATATGTGTGGTCGAAGTAAGGTGTTGAGGTCAATTTTCATTTTGAGCATCGAGGTAAGCAAGACGTATGGTCACGGCATTTTTGTGGGCCTCCAGCAATTCATGAGATGCCATGGTCTCCACTACTGGGCCAAGTTTTCGGAGGCCTTTTGGAGTAATTTGCTGATAGGTAATTTTCTTTACAAAACTGTCCAGGGAAACACCGCTGTGATTTTTTGCATATCCATTTGTAGGTAGGGTATGGTTGGTGCCAGAGGCATAGTCTCCTGCGGACTCAGGCGTGAAATTTCCTATAAATACGGAACCCGCATTAACAATTTGAGCCACGATCTTTTCATTGTTTTCGACGGAAACAATCAAATGCTCCGGTGCATATTCATTTATTAAGTCAATTGCTTTATCCGGGTTATTGATTACAAAAGCTACACTGTTTTCCAGAGCTTTTTGGGCAATTTTTTGCCTGGGGAGCTTTTCCAACTGCGAATCTACCTCTTTCAATATCTTTTTGGTAACCGTTTCGGAACTGGCGACTAACACCACCTGACTATCAATGCCGTGTTCTGCTTGGGACAAGAGGTCAGCAGCTACGAAGGCAGGTACGGCTGACTCATCGGCATATACTAGCACCTCAGACGGCCCGGCAGGCATGTCAATGGCTACCGTTCCTTTTTTTGTGGCAAGTTGTTTGGCGGCAGTCACATACTGATTGCCGGGGCCAAATATCTTATCTACCTGTGGGACTGACTGCGTGCCATAGGTCATGGCAGCAATGGCTTGAGCTCCACCTGATTTCACTATGGTGGTAATTCCGCACAAGTTTGCGGCATAGAGAATTGCCGGATGGATTTTTCCTTCCTGATTTGGAGGAGAGCAAAGTACAATTTCTTTACATCCTGCAAGCTGTGCCGGAA
>DATHWC010000009.1:0-7079 GCA_035460985.1 Lunatimonas sp. | reverse complement strand
GTCGGTTTATTCTCAATTGAAAAATCCTGATCTTCCTGAATAAACCCCCAATCGTCTTCATCTAAGCTGTCTCTCATTACCTTATGGGGTGGAGCCAGTTCGCCGGACGTACCTATGGATGGTCGGTCGGCTGCCGTTGCTTGTGGCGCATTTGGGTCCGTCCATCTTTTGCTAAGGTACTTCAAAGATCGGTCCCCGAAGTAGAAAGCAATCATCATTAGAAATGCGGTTTCAAAAAATTCAAATTGCTGCCGTAATAAAGCAATATCCACACCAGAATAACCTGACCCATAACTGGTGATTAAAAGAGACATACCCCCCATTAGAAGTGTAAACGCAATCATACCCCTAACGGTGCCGGGGGGTAATCCAAAGGTCTGGCTTCTGAAGGGATTGTATTTAGGAACATCCAATTCACCTTCTTGGGTGGACAGCCCTTCTATTTGGCGATCTTTGGCCTCGTAGATGCGGTTCCAATCCTCATCCGTCAGACCGTAATTGATATTGTAGAAATATACAGACCACATGAAATAAACCAAAAACACGGAAATCCAGATAATTGCGGTGGCCAAACCAACCGCCTGGAACAAATTGCCATGCTCCACATAAACGAAAAACGACCCGAAAACCCCAAAGAGGGTTAGCAAACTGGTCAGGATGACAGTACCTCTAAAAAAGAAGGTGTGGTAGGGGTTGTTGTATTTATTTTCATTTTTTGCCTTTGGATTCATCTGCCTGGCAGTAATGCCATAAAGAAAGGCTATTGAAGTCAAAAGGATGATCGCAATTTCGAAACTCGTATTTGTGGCCTCCAAACCGTTCATTACTCCAATTAAAATAACCAGCGTAATTAAAATTACCGCCCCAAGCTGCAAAAAGAGGTATCTTTTATTCTGAAAAAGAGGCGTTTTTTTCTCGGGTTCCAGGGTTGCGTAATTAGCCGCAACTTGAGTAGTTTCGGTGTTCGGTTTTTTACTTGTGGTCATAATATAAAAATTTGATAGTGCTATGGTTAAATTTTCGGTCAGGTATTTATTTCAGCTACTTCTACTAAAGGCATGAGTTGGGATCTTTCAACCCAATCCTCATCAAGCAGCTGAATGGTCAGCTTCCGGTTGCCGTTAAGTAGGGGATGTATTGTTTTATAAAAGCGCTCAAATGCCATTCTGGAATGAGTTATCATTTTTTGTGGATCTGCTGCATTTACCCCATCAGCGATCAGGATGCATCCCATAGTGTCTACATGCGTGTTTCCGATGTGGATATAGACACGGTCGAAATTTGGGATTTCCTTGATCTCCACGTGAAAATCAAACCAAGCGAATTTGTTTCTGTAAGTTTGGGTTAGGCCTGTCACATTTCTGTTCAGTTCTAGCGGGTATACTCCCTGTGGAATTCGGGTATTACCTCTTATTTTTTCATCCTGATGGGTGTCTTCTAGGGTATATGCGAAAAATTTTCCTTGCAAAAACATCAATCCGAGAGTAGTTTGTCCGTCATCTATATATCGTAATACCGTGATGTAATGTTGAGCCAGACGTGTTCCAGTAGGCCTCTCGTTTCTAATCTTCTCTTCGATTTCCTTAATTTTTTCTTCCAAATTATAAGCGGGGGTTGTCGGAACGGGAGGAGTCGGATTAGTAGGTTCAGTGGGAGGGGGAGAGGCAACTGTGGGGCTTTTGGAAAACAATTCCTTTAAGCCTTCGGCTCCTTTACGGATTAGAAGAAGAATATATCCGATGAACCCTACGACCCAAAGCCATATTTTATCCAAGAGTTGAGGTTTGTTGAAAAACAAGATCGCTAAAACAACTAGGAGTATGATTCCAAAAATTACTAAATACCGCTTCATGAGACTTATGTTCAGGTTAGGTTTAGAATGAACTGCCTTATTCAAGGTTTATCCTTATAAACTATGGGGATATTTAAAATTAGCAAAAGATAATTATTATTTGCATAAATTCAAAAATTGATAAATAATTTTTCAAAGCAGCAACAAAAAGAATTTCAATCAGTTGCTTTTGAAAGGCGTAAATTTTTGAGTATTTATAAAGATCAAAATTAAATAGTGTAAAAAAGACTTTCTTTATTTGAAATCAATTTGGGAATTCTTTAACTTAACAGCTTAACAATAGAATTTGGAAAGATGGCTAATTACAATTTAAAAATTAACGGAAAAAGTCACCAGGTCGATGTGGATGATGACACCCCCTTACTATGGGTGTTAAGAGATCACCTTGGATTGGTAGGAACCAAATACTCGTGTGGTATATCCCAATGCGGAGCATGTACAGTGCATGTAAATGACGATGCGGTAAAATCCTGCACCCTACCCGTATCTGCCATAGGTGATGGAAAAGTAACTACCATTGAGGGACTTTCTGCGGAAGGAGATCATCCCGTACAAAAAGCTTGGGAGGAGATAGATGTTGCCCAATGCGGTTACTGCCAGGCAGGGCAGATCATGACCGCTGCTGCGTTGCTTAAGAAATCCCCAAATCCAAGTGAGGAAGACGTCGTTGAGGCAATGAATGGCAACATTTGCCGTTGCGGAACTTATCATAGAATTAAAGAAGCGGTAATGCTTGCTTCCAAAACAAAATAACCATGACTACACAACTTAAAACGAATAGAAGAGACTTCTTAAAAATAGCGGCAACTGCCAGTGGAGGGTTATTGTTGGGTTTTCACTTTACCGGGTGCGAATCATCTCAAATGAAAGTGATTACCGATGAGGAGTTACTCTCCCAAGCCATACCCTACAACAGTTTTTTATCCATAGCTCCAGATGGCCATGTCGTGATATTTTCACCAAATCCAGAATTGGGACAAAATATTAAAACCTCGTTCCCCATGATTGTCGCAGAGGAACTTGATGCGGATTGGTCCAAGGTCCGTGTAATGCAGGCATTTTTGGACGGTGAAAAATATGACCGCCAGGTAACTGGAGGATCCGGTGCCATGCCCCATTCCTGGGAAAGACTCCGTAAAGCAGGGGCAACAGCCCGTAGGATGCTGATGGAAGCGGCAGCAAAAAGACTGGATGTGGGAATTAATTCCCTAACCACCGTAAATGGAGAAGTTATTCATCAGGAAAGCGGAAAGAAACTTGCCTATGGAGAGCTGGCGAATGAAGCAGCAAGTATCCCTGTTCCTGAAGATGTTGCCTTAAAAAACACCAAGGATTTTAAAATCATCGGGACACCCGTAAAAAACGTGGACAACAAAGCCATGTTTACGGGAAAGCCCCTATTTGGATTGGATATCTATCGGGAAGGTATGCGCCACGCAATGGTTCAGCGCCCACCGTTTGGAATGAAGTTAAAGTCAGTAGATGATAAAGAGGCAAAAGCGGTTGCGGGAATAACGGATGTGGTTACTTTCAACGACAATGTTGCCGTAGTTGGAAACTCCACCTGGCAGGTGATGAAGGCCAAGCGTAAGTTGAAGGTTGAATACGAACCCATTAATGGGGAACTCGAAAGCACGGAATTTCATAATAAGAAATTTGATGAGTTGCTGAATGGTGGTGGTGCCAAGGTAATGCGGGAAGATGGCAATGTTCAAACAGCCTTTCGAAATGCAGCCAAGGTAATCAAAAGTGAATACCAGTGCCCTTTTCTTTCACATTCACCTATGGAGCCCATGAATTTCTTTGCCCACGTACGGGCAGATGGCGTGGAACTCGTAGGTCCAACGCAGACACCCGACAGGGCAAAGGCCGCCGCAGCTGAGATTGCAGGAGTGGCACCTGAACTGGTAACCGTTGAAATGACCCGATTGGGGGGAGGATTTGGAAGAAGATTGCGGGCAGACTTTGTTGAAGAGGCAGTACATGTGTCCAAATTGGTCAACGCTCCCGTTAAGCTAATCTGGTCGAGAGAAGATGATAACACTGGAGGGGCTTACCGTCCCGCGGTCAAGTATCGCTTTGAGGCGGCTTTAGATGCCAACAATACCCTTATAGGATACAAATTAAAGGGTGTAGGCATGAATGCAGGAAACACTACCCGGGAAAACAACTTCCCTTCGGGTTCTGTAGAAAACCTTTTGATCGAATCAATAGACTACCAATCGGATATTACCACCAATGCGTGGAGAGCACCCATTACCAATTTCCTCGCTTTTGCTGAACAGTCATTTATCGATGAGGTGGCAGAGGCAGCAGGAAAGGACCCGGTTCAATTTAGACTGGAACTTTTAGACCGTGCCAAATCCAATCCGGTAGGCAGCATCCATTATGATGTGGACCGTATGCGTACTGTCGTGGAAATGGCCGCTGAAAAATCCGGTTGGGGCAAAAAAGATGGTGTCGCCCAAGGGTTCTCTGTTTATTTTTCCCATAGATCTTACGTCGCCCAAGTGGCGGAGGTCCGCATGCATCAGGGAAACCCGGTATTGGAGAAAATCTACGCAGTCACTGACTGCGGTATCGTAGTGAATCCAACCGGAGCAGATCAGCAAGTCAGAGGGGGTATGGTAGATGGAATGGGGCATGCCATGTTTACCAATATGACGTTCAAACAAGGGATGGCTGAGCAGAAAAATTTCGATAGCTACAGACTTATCCGAATGAGAGAGGTGCCCGAAATTGAAACGCATTTCGTGGATAATGGAATTGATCCGACAGGGCTTGGAGAGCCTGCATTGCCACCTACCGGCGGGGCAATTTCCAACGCTATCTATTGGGCTACCGGAAAGCGGCTTAGAAATCAACCTTTTATCGAGCAGGAAGAACTCAAGGAGTTCAAGCTGGGGCAAAAGGCTTAACGAATAGTTCGATGCATAAAAGGGCTGTCTTAAAACGACAGCCTTTTTATCTTTTCAGTCAATAGGAATTAATTTAGGATACTAATAGGTAGGAATACCGGTTTTCGGAATCAATTTTTTTTTAACATTAAATAACAATGGAAAGCCTAAACGTAATTTGACAATTTTCTTTTTCAATTAGTCTCTTGCTCAATATCCACTCCCATTAAATGAGCTATAATGACTGCGTCAGGGAATACCGCTGACTATGTCAGGGAATACCTGCTGCAAAAAGGTGACAATGGTAAAGAACACCATCCAAGCCTAATTCTTAAATAAAAGTTTAACCTAAATTTATACTCCGCTCCGCATATTTGGTGGATACGATCAATCATCATCTAATTACATGATAATTCAAAATATCATCGAATTAATAGATATTTTAAATTATCATCGATTTCGATGATATTCTTGTATATCACTGAATTCATTGATATATTTACTGTTCATTTAAAATTATGAAAGCAGTCATCACAGGAGATATTATTGGCTCTACGAAGAGTTCCCCCGAAAATTGGCTGCCGGTCCTAAAGGAGGCACTGAAGACCTGGGGAAAGGAACCCGCAGCCTGGGAACTTTACCGGGGGGACAGTTTTCAACTGAGGGTAAGCAACCCCATGCAGGCGATAGAAGCGGCTGTGTATATTAAGGCGGCTATAAAGACCGTCTCAGGACTTGATGTCCGCGTGGGCATTGGCCTGGGTGAAATCGCCTATACCGCCAAAAAAATCACTGAATCGAACGGAACGGCATTTATCCATTCCGGCGAAGTATTTGAGCAGTTGTCGAAGATGAATCAGGAAATGGCTATTAGAAGCCCATGGAGCCAATTTGACTTGGAAACGAACCTAATGCTAAAGCTGGCCTTAATCCCCATGAATCAATGGACTGTCAGTGCTGCGGTTGCGGTATGGGAGGTGTTGAAAAATCCCCGCCTAACCCAAAAGGAATTGGGGGCTAAGTTGGGAATCACCCAGCATGCCGTCAGTGCCCGCCTCAGCCGGGCCCATATGGAGGTCATACAGGAATGGATGGCTTACTATCCCGTCAAGCTAAAAACGTATTTATGATCCTCCTGATAAAATTAATTTTTGCGCACATTTTGGGCGATTTCTTTTTTCAGCCGGATAAATGGGTCGCGGCAAAAGAAGATAAGAAACTGAAAGCCTATCAATTTTATCTGCATCTATTGATACATACGGCCTTAATCCTTATACTACTTTGGGACTTGTATTTTTGGCCGTATATGCTGATCATTGTTATTTCCCATGGAATCCTGGATGCCCTGAAAATTTATTTCCAAAACGAAAAGACTAGAAGAACTTGGTTTTTTGCCGATCAAGCCGGACATCTATTGGTAATAGTAGGGATAGCTTACTGGATAGCTGGAGCAGGGTGGATACCTTGGCAAACGCTGGGTTTGGGGTTTTGGACTTTCCTGACCATTGCCGCATTTCTTACCGTTCCTTCCGCCATTATCATCAGAACCGTCATGTCGAAGTGGACTCCCTTTACCAATGTAGCTGAGTCTGATTCATTGGCAGAAGCCGGCAAATACATCGGGATTTTGGAGCGGTTGTTTGCCTTCGCCTTTATTATCAGCGGAAGGTGGGAAGCCATCGGTTTTTTGGTGGCGGCAAAATCTGTTTTCCGCTTTGGTGATTTGCGGGAGTCTAAGGACAGAAAGCTAACCGAATACATCCTTATAGGAACCCTTCTGAGCTTTGGTATATCAATCTTGTGCGGATTGATGTACACCGTAATCACAAAGGCATAGCAGGCAGGTTCCAACCCTCCCTATAAGTATGCCGGATATATTCCGTGGCAGAAGCAAGGGCGTCCAGTTCCACGTATTGGGTATCAAAGGATGGTCGCCCATTTTGAATGGAAAACTGATCGCTTTGTATAACCCGGAGTTTGTCACCTGCCCGGATGTTTTTGAATTCCATCGCTTCACCGTCCCATTCCAGGGTTTTGTGCAGACTTTGCAGTCGGACTGCCAATACACCAAGCAGCACCATCTCATTAAATGGCCCGGAATATCCGAAATGGGAACCCGCTTCCACCCGGCTTCCCGGAGATTCCTTGCAGGCACGGATCCAATCCTGTTCATGCGGACCGTCCTTATAGCCCTTAGCTTCCGGAATTCTCCTCAGGGTGGGGGTGACGTTCGGTTCCCTGCCAGAAAGGAGCATTCTTCCCACTCCGCCGCAGCCACTATATAAGGTGTCTTTGGTACCAACAAAGATGCAGCCACCCAACCTGTCGGC
>DATHWC010000008.1:0-35918 GCA_035460985.1 Lunatimonas sp. | reverse complement strand
AAACAGCGATGCGGAGCCGTTCATTGGCACCCATGATGGATGCCTACGAATTGGCACTGAAGCCCAGGGCTCCTATACAAATGCCTGCTGTTCCTAAAACTGATTTTTTCAAAAAGGATCTTCTTTCACTCACGATAGTCGGGTTTATTGTTTGTATTCGAATGAAGCATAAATAAAAGCTAAAATATGCTTTGGGACAAGCTTTGGAAGGATTTTGTTGGAATAAGGTACATGATTGGTGATTTATTAGGCTAATCAGTGGCTTTTCAAAATGTCTATTTAGTTTAAAATGTCAACCATGTGATTTTATGGTTGTTTCCACTTCTGAGATTTAGAAACCACAGAACTCGTTTTAAATAGAAAAGGCCAGGAAAATTCCTGACCAATTAATTTAATTGCAAATACGCTTCTTACCAGCTTCTTGCTCCACCGCCTGGACCTCCACCCGGTCTACCAGAAGGACGGAATCCTCCATCTGAAGGTGACTCTTCCGCTTTCTTAAAGTTCCCGATAATATAGGTAAATGACAACATGCCATATCTGGTCAACACATTGGAGAATACATCTGTGATAGCCACGTCGGAAATGGTTCTGGAAATGGCGTTGTTTTGTTTCAACACATCAAAGACGAATAGTTTTAGTTCCGCTTTGTTGTTTTTCATAAATCTATAGCCTGCTTCTATATTCCATAACCATACGGACTGATCAAGTCCCTCAGAAAGTCCACGGTACAGCATGTTGCTAGCATTATTCGCAAAGAAGAGTTTACCGTCATTTGGTGAATAATAAAACCTCAGGTTGCTGTTTTGGATGTAATAGTTGTTCTCAAGGTTAGACTGTAAGCTACTCTTTACCACGGTATAGGTTCCGGAAGTGGATAACGTAAAGTCTACATCCTTGCTGATATTGCTGGCCAAAGTGATTCCACCACGGAAATCAAAGTTCTCATTGATATTCATCTGGTCATTGATGATACCAGGTGTGCGGCCATAGCTGATTCCTGGATTAAAATTTACCTTTGTCTTTAGCTTTGGAATGCTGGTTCCATAGTTGACAAACAATCGGCTCATCATTTGACCATTCATATTTACCGGGCGTGTCAACTGCCCCCCGGTTCGAAGCAGCACCTCGTTGTTGATAAGCGTATCCTGCGTCGCTATAAACGTATTAGTGCCGATAAAATTATCGGTAAGAGAAGCAAACAGGAACATAAAGAGCGTCTTATTTTTCTCCATGTCCACTTTAGACATGTTCAAAAAGAACGTGTTGTTAAACGCCTGACCCAATTCCGGATTACCTACTGTAAGGTTGATTGGATTGTTGTTGTTAATAACGTTTTGCAGCTGATTGACACTGGGTTCGTTGGTCCGGGTACGGTATCGGAATCGGTAGCTGATGCCATTTTCTGTTCGGTAATTAACGACCACTGATGGCAATACGTTTCTAAAATCACGATAGAAATTACCCTCAGTCGGGAATAAAATATCGTTGTCCAAGACCGCATATTGATAGTCCAAATTGACGTTTGCATTCAAGCCTTTGTAGCTGTACATATATCCCAGGCCTGCTTGTTGGGTAAGAAATCTGTTGTCAAACTCATTACTCAGTGCTGTGTCCAACACCATGATTCCCTGCTCATTGGCCAGTTGAAAGGTTTTCTGGTCTGCTGCGCTTTTGTTATTTCCTACCGAATATCGGGCTGTCGCTACTGAGCGCTCAGACAAGGGCTCTGTATATGTAAAGTTAGCATTGTAATTAAAACCATCGGAAAGTGCAATCGTCTCCTGAACTAAAGTATCCATCGAATTCCGAACGTAATCCCTATTAGCCGCAAGTAAATCAGTCAATTGATCTCTTTTGTTAAATGCCGTAAATAGATCTGTGGAAAAAGTTCTTCCCTTCTTGTCAAATTTGTAAATGTATGTCAATGAGTTTGATAAGTTATACCCTTCAGTTTCATTGTCTGTGATGGTTCTGGTATCGCTTAAAGGATCCTGATTCGTATTTAAGTTTAGACCGTCCAAATTACTATATCGCGTATTGCTTTGATAATTGACAGAAGGTCTTAGCACGATGGCATTCTTTTCATTGATGTCATATTCCATTCGGCCGCTCATCCGGTGGTTTCGGTTATTGATGGTCGACAACTGGTTTTCTTGATAATACTGCCTTTGAGTTTCTGTAAGTACAGTTTCCCTGTTGGTTCTATCCAAAACACTATTGTCCGTATCGTTATAAAAATAACTTCCGGTAAAGTTTATCTTATCACCCCACTTATCACTATAGTTCAAGCCTAATGAATTCGTGATGACGATTCCGTTGTTTTGTCCGACGGCAAAATTACCACCCCCACCACCGGGGCCACCACCCCCACCGCCAGGTCTACCGCCGCCACCGCGACGTCCGCCGCCACCCATACCGCCACCGGTAACCCCGAGCATATCGTCTGCGGAAAAATTCTGCTGATTGACGTTGTTGAACATGCCTATAATTGAGATTCTTTTGTCACCTCTGAAAAAATTGATGTTTCCTCCCAAAGAATAGCGGTCATCAGTACCATATCCTGCATACACACGACCAAAATGGCTGTTTGCCATTCCGCTTTTTGTAATGATATTTATCGTTTTGGCATAGTTACCATCATCCAATCCTGTAAGCCGGGACTGGTCTGAGCGTTGGTCCAGCACCTCAACACTTGAAATTGCATCGGCAGGTAAATTTCTCAACGCAATAGATGGGTCGGTGCCGAAGAACTCCCTACCATCTACCAATATCTTTTGAACTTGTTCCCCTTGTGCCTGCACTTGGCCGTTTTCGATGGTGATACCCGGAAGTTTACCGATCAAGTCCTCCGCCATCGCATTCTCCCTAGTCTTAAAAGCACTGGCATTAAATACCGCCGTATCACCCCTCATTTCACCCACGGCAGTTTCTCCCTGAATGACCACTTCACCCAGCAACTTGCTGTCTTCAGTTAAGATTAGGACACCCAGATCCAGCGGGACACCCCTACTCATTGTTCTGGTGATTTTCTCATATCCCACATATGATATTTCCAATATAAAAGACGGAAGCCGCGGGTAGGCCAATTCAAAGGTTCCGTCAGCACCTGTCACGGTGTTAGAAATGAGTGTGTCGCCCAACGTTTTGATAAGGACATTGGCCCCGATAAGAGGCTCTTTGGTAGCACCCTCCAAAAGCTGACCACGGATCATTGGCGGTGTTTGAATGCCTCTTTGCTGGGCCTCAAGGGATTGAATGCCAAAAAGCATTGCAAATAGAAAAACAAGTGTAGAAATTTTCATAGCTATAATGTAAATGCTACACTTAGACAGAGCGAGGGGTAAGAAAGTTTAATCAGGTATTGAATATTATTTTGAGAGGGAAAAAAAAACATTAAATGGTAAAAATAAGGGTTTAAAAAAATAACCCTTTATAAATAAAAAACGAGCCCTTTATTAATTTGATTTGTTTATTATATCCTGATAGCTGATGCCCATATGACTGTTGTCATAAATTGCTTCTCCATTACGGATTAAAATAACTTGAGGTGATGCGTGTGGAACAGAGAACCGCACAGCAACCTCATCGGAAATAGCCCTAAATGCTATCAAGTCCAAAAAGTAGGGAGATACTATTTCGTTGTCCTCTTCCTTCCAGTTTCTTTCCATTCGGCTCCATGCCATACTGCTAATGGAACACCTCGTAGAATGCTTAAAAACCAACACCGATTTTTCCTTACTCTCTTCGATGATTTGATCTAATTGGGAAACTGAATCCAGTTTTTTCCAGCTCATAAGTAAATTAATTTAATAATGTCATTAAAATTCCCTTTTAAAACCAAGTCCAATCCGTATAAAGTTCAACAGATTAAAATTAAATTTGTGATCTAACCCAATCTGGCACTTATTTCGTTATAATCTCAATAACCTTCCCCCGGTCTATGATCCTACGTAATTTATTTATATTTTCTATTTGCTCATTACTATTGTTTTCCTGTAAGCGAATCAATCCAGATAAACCCACCTTTATTGGAGAAACTACTGAACTTCCAAAAGCAGTATCGCAGATTAATTTATCCCTGGCCATACCTCTGTCCATGATAGAAAAACAGTTAAATGAAAATTTGAAGGAACTACTTTTTACAGGAAGAGGCCTTGAGTTAGGTAATGGCTTATTTTCTGATATGGACATCACAAAAACGGGGAACATAAGACTTTCAACTGCTGAAAATGGAAACGTGAGAGTCTCTCTGCCAATCTTTTTGGATGGAAAGGTGATTTTGGAAAAAAAGATATTTGGTCAGGCGGTATCCGCTGCCCTGCCATTCAAGGAATCACTTATCCCTCAAATTAGCTTTAAACCCCGAATTGATGAAAATTGGGGGATTCGGATTGATGAACTGGAAATCGAAAGCTGGGGGAAATCCCTACAATACGATTTGTTGGGGTATCAGATTGACGTGGAGCCAATCATCAAAAAGCATGTCAAATCCATCATGGAGAACCAATTGGTATCCGAGGGTCTCTCTAGTCTCAATCTGAAATCCCTTGCGGAAAAAGCATGGAGTGCCTATGGAAAACCGATTAACATCTCCCACGATGATTGGAAAATGGTGCTTGTGACAATGCCTGAAAAAATAAGGGTCAGTCAAAATTTTACGGATGACCAACATTTTGTTTTGAATCTGGGTATGGATGGGGAGGTTTTAAGCCAAGCAGGATCCATGGCAGACCGACCGCAACCACCTCTTCCAAAGGTCTTTCCAAATGAAAATACAGGCAACAACCTTGATATTACAGTTCCCCTTATCGTGACATATGCCGCAATGGATGAGTGGCTGGCTAAAGAAATGGTGGGAAATGCTTTTAGGCTGGACAACAAAACCCAGCTCATACCAACTACTTTTGAAACTCAGTCTTTTGGAAACAGAGCCCTGGTGAAAATGGATTTTATCGCCAAACGAGCAAACAAAAAGGATCTTGTCGGCGAATTATTTTTGGTAGGAAACCCGGTTTATTCCGCAGAACAGGAGGCCATTCTCTTTGAAAATATAGACTTTGATCTCAACACCGAGAATTTTTTAACCAACAGTGCCAGATGGCTTAAAAAGAATAAAATTCTCGAGGCCATCAGGAAGAAAGCGGTATTTCCAATTGGAGACTACATAGAAGAGGCCAGTCGTGAACTGGATGCGTTGGGTAGTTGGCAGACTGAGTTTGCAAGCTTTGCCTTAGAAAAACCCACTTTGACAGTTGATGGAATTTACACAACCCCCGAAGATATACGCCTATATCTAAAATCGACGGGAGAGATTAAAGTAACGATGAATCAGTAATTCACCAGACAATTCCAGTTTGTCTAGTTATCCAAAAGTTCACCAACAGTCAGTATCCCCAACTCCCGGGCCCTTTTTAGCAATTTTATCAAAAGCTGCGCTGTGAGAAAGGCGTCACCTGCTGATGTATGTCGGTCATCTGGGAATATGCCGTATCGAATGCACATGCTATCGAGAGAATATTCGGAAAAATTAATCCGGTTAGGATCAGCATGTTTTCCAATCTCAAGCCTGATTCCCAATTGCATCGTATCTATTACGGGATTTTTGATTTTTCTCAGGCCAAATGACCGGCCAGCTTTTTCCAACAACGCTAAATCAAATCCGATATGGTGACCTACAATCGGCAGATTTCCAGCATCTTCTAAAAAGGTTTGTATTAACTTCTCCCTACTAATTGTCTCTTGGTTGGGGACTAGTTCATGAACCTTAATGGCTTCCTTGGATAGCCTTTTCGTTTTGAGGTAAAATTCTTTGGAGCTGCCTACAAGAATACTGTTGCCTTTTACTTTGATGGATCCATAAGACAGTATAAAATCCTTTTTGATATCCACTCCGGTTGTTTCGGTGTCAAGTACTAACAGGGTAATGTCGCTAATTTTTCGCTCCTTATTGAGTTTAAGTTTTAAGCCACGCTCATAGTCTGCCACAAAGTCCGAGACCGGAACCACTGGGTTAATAAAGCGCTTCCACCATGCCATATCTAACTTCCGAAAAAATCCAACTGAAACCTAATCCGGATGATTTTCTGCAACTCATCTATGGGAAAAAAGGCATTTTTCAACAATTGCCGCTGTAGCTTACCCAAGCTATCCGGCTGAATATACCTTCCGGATGTTTGGTTTTTAAGGCCCTCCAATGCACGGATACGCATAAAAATTTCATAGGCCTTCCCTGCTTCTAGATACAACTCCTGATTGGTAGGCTCCAGCTCTGCTAATTTTTCAAACCGTTTAAACGTATTGTTGATACCGAAAACCCGATGACTCAACATAAGTAATCGGGCAGCATCTGCCAAGGGCATCATTGCCCTAAGTTTGATGTCAAACTTATCCCGTTGTTCTCCGGATTTTTCGACAATGAAATTTCTAAAAAATCCTAGAGGAGGGGGATTAAGCAAAGCGTTTTTGGCAAAATAATTCAAGAATATTTTTTCCTTTTCTATTTCGGCATAAATGTGTTCCGTAAGTGAATTGGCCAAAGGATGAAACCCTGCCACAGGTCTATAATCAAAAAAGATGGTTGCCATCATCAGGGATTCCTGGTCCGGCTGTCGGATCCAATCGCTGAAATACCTTTTCCAAACGGAGAGGGGTTGGCACCACCTGGGATTATTGGCCATCATCTCTCCAGGACAAGCCTGAAATCCACAGGCGAATAGTATATCCATGACATCTCTTGCAATGAGATGAAAATAACTGGCGGCTTGGTCACTTAATGACTCAGGTACATCCTCATAGATAAAGGCGTTGTCCAGATCTGTTCGTAGCAATTGCTCCCCACGTCCCTCAGAACCTAGACCCACAAAGCAGAATTTTACGTTGGCTACCTCCTTGAATGACACATCGTGCTTGTTTTTGGCAAGCTGAATGGCTCGCTGCACGATGATATCGTTTATCTCAGTGATAATCCCAGCTACAAACTCTATGGATATTTCATTTTCCAGATAATACCCGAGCAGGCGTTCGGATTGATCCCTCAGTTTTGCGATTTCCTTAATATCAGAAGTTCCCTGTAGAGCATTGATGATTACTGCGGGGCTATTTCCCTGCGACAGCAAAATGTCATGATCTGAAATAATACCTACCAATTCACTCTGGTCGGTTCCATCGGCTGTAATCAACAGGTGATGGAGACGGTGCTTGATCATGGTCAGGTAAATATGGGCAAAATCAGCCTCCCTATTTGTCGTACGCACTGGATGGCTCATGATCTCTTCAACTTTGGTTTCGTAGGGCTTTCCCTTTGCTATCAGCCTATTTCTAAGGTCTTTATCGGTAATGATACCTTTTGGGAATGCATCCCCATCCAAGACAATTATCGAACCCACACCATGGGAGCTCATCTTCTTTACAGCCTTGGCAACGGTATCGCCAAGCTGGCAGCAAAGCACAGGGAAGGAATAATTTACAAGGGACTGTCCGGAAAAAATCATTAGACCATTGTCCTGTGCAGGAGAATTGAATAATTTCCTAGCCTTCTGGGATTGGGAAAGATCCGTACGTACAACTACTTGGCCGGATGCAAAGCCCGCAGCGAAATACATGCTTACACGACTGTTTTTTTGCATGATGTCCTCGAAGACGTGAACAGGAATCGCATAAAGCAGACTGTCCTCTACAGCCTGCGCGGTTAGAATATAGGGTCGCTTACCCAACAACGCAAGTACGCCAAATACATCCCCTTCATCACAGTGCTCACGTGTATGGGAAATACCCGCCACTTCCTCGGTTAAGTGAATAGCCCCTTCCCTGACCACGAAAAAGTGCTTCTTGGCTGGCTCACCCTTTTCAAACAAATATTCACCCTTTTCATAATATATCAGCTCTACTTCCCGGGCGACCAATTCCAATAGGTCATCCGTCAAAAAATTGAACGGGGGGTATTTTTTTAAAAATTCTTTAACGCGGTTGACAATGACGTTGGCCATGATGATGCGTAAATTAAATGTAGGAAGACATAATCCCCTAAGTTGAGGAAAATGTCTTCCTAAGTTACTTGGTAAATTCCAGGATTAAACCCTTCCTTCGATAATTTTGTCAACTACATCCGGATCTAACAGGGTGGATGTATCTCCCAAACTGTCCATGGATCCATCCGCAATTTTTCGAAGGATACGTCGCATGATTTTTCCAGACCTCGTTTTTGGCAATCCCGGTACGATCTGGATTTTGTCCGGCTTAGCTATTGGTCCGATTATCTTAGTCACCGTATCCTTAATTTCGCCAACCAGGTTTGCTTCGGTCCGATTCTTCATGTCGCAGATTACATAGGCATATATACCCTGACCTTTGACCTCGTGTGGGTAACCCACGACTGCAGATTCAATTACTAGCGGGTGTTCGTTGATTGCGTTCTCCACTTCGGCGGTACCCATTCTATGCCCGGATACATTGATGACATCGTCCACCCTGCCTAATATTCTGTAGTACCCGTCATGATCCCGCTTTACGCCATCTCCGGTAAAGTACATTCCTTTATAAGCGGCAAAGTAAGTTTGCTTACATCTATCATGGTCACCGTAAGTGGTCCGTAACATTCCTGGCCATGGAAATTTGACACATAGATTTCCCTCGACGGAATTTCCGCTCAGCTCTTTGCCTTCCGGATCCATAATGGCTAGGTGAATTCCGGGAAGCGGCAAAGTGGCATATGCAGGTTTCGTCGGTGTAATGCCAGCTAAAGGAGAAACCATTATGCCGCCAGTTTCCGTTTGCCACCAAGTATCCACTATAGGACAGCGGGTTTTTCCGATGTGTGTATGATACCAATGCCAAGCCTCCTCATTGATGGGCTCACCTACCGATCCAAGTACTTTAAGGGATTCCAGAGAATACGGTTCTATGGGCTCTGTGCCAAAGGCCTGAAGCGCCCGGATAGCGGTTGGTGCAGTGTAAAACTGGTTAACTTGATATTTGTCTACTATTTCCCAGAATCTGCCCGGATGTGGATAGGTAGGCACCCCCTCAAACATAATTGATGTTGCTCCGGCTAGTAAGGGACCATATACTATATACGAGTGTCCGGTAATCCACCCAATATCCGCCGTGCACCAATATACGTCTCCGGGCGAATACTGAAATACATTTTCGAAACTGTATTTGGTGTAAACCATATAGCCTCCGCAGGTATGTACCACACCCTTAGGTTTACCTGTTGACCCGGAGGTATACAATATAAACAGCATGTCCTCTGCATCCATCTCTTCAGCCAGATGAGTTTCAGCCTTACCTTCCATAAGCTCGTGCCACCAGTGATCCAGCCCATCTTTCATTACCACTTCCTGTTTGGTTCGCTGGTATACGATTACTGATTCCACGCTATTGGTTCTTGCCACGGCCTCATCAACCACTGCCTTAACTGGGATTTTTTTGTTTCCCCTAAAATTACCATCCGAGGTGATGATCAGCTTCGCACCGCAATCATCTATCCTGTCCGATAGTGCGTTGCTGGAAAATCCGGCAAAAACTACAGAGTGAACGGCCCCCACTCTTGCGCATCCCAGCATTGCAATGGCCGCTTCAGGGACCATGGGCATGTATATGATGACTTTATCACCCTTCTTAACCCCCTGCTCGATAAGTACATTGGAGAACTTACATACTTCCTTATAAAGGTCTGAATAAGTTAGCGTTCTTCCCGCTTCTTCCGGATCATTGGGTTCCCAGATGATCGCAGGCCTATCTCCAATGGTAAAAAGGTGTCTTTCAAGTATATTTTCGGTGATGTTGAGTTTGGCATTTTGAAACCATTTTACGTTTGGCCCTTCAAAATCCCACTCCAAAATTTTATCCCAGCGCTTTTTCCAATGAAATGAATCCGCTATCCTCGCCCAAAATTCTTCGGGCTGAGTTACGCTTTTTTGGTATTCATGAAAATAACCACTTAGGGTATGAATTCTATCACTCATCGTTTGATCAATTTTAGGTTAAAACAATTTTCAAATAAATCGTATACAATTTTGAATTTACTACCCATATCATCCATTATCATGGTTTGGTAGCTGGAATATCCATTATTTACTTTCAAAGTTACCTTTTTTATAGCAGACTTCCACGCTAATGGTCATGGGCCGACCCAGCTCCGCGTGGTATCCGGATTTCCTGAATCATATCCTGCACGTTTTGGGGAGGGGGAGGTGTAGCTTTTGAAACCACATAACAAACAATAAAATTTATGGCCATTCCAATGGACCCAAATCCCTCGGGCGAAATCCCAAACCACCAATTATCCGCTGTATTCATCTCCGGACTGATAAATTTAAAGAAAATGATATACCCTAAAGTTACTGTCAACCCGGAAATCATACCTGCAATAGCTCCTTCCTTGTTCATGCGGGTAGAAAAGATCCCCATAATAATGACTGGAAAGAAAGAGGCCGCAGCCAACCCAAAAGCAAACGCAACCACCTCGGCCACAAAGCCGGGGGGATTGACTCCAAAATAACCGGCAATCATCACCGCCCCTGCAGCTGATACCCTCGCAATGATCAATTCCGTCTTTTCTGTCATGGAAGGCACGAATGTTCGGAACAAATCTCTCGATACCGATGTGGAAATCACCAGGAGCAACCCCGCCGCAGTAGAAAGTGCCGCAGCCATGCCCCCCGCTGCAACCAGCCCAACAACCCAGTTAGGTAGTCTAGCGATCTCGGGAGCTGCCAGCACCATAATATCTTTATCGATATTCAGTTCATTTGTATCGGAATATGGCGTATAATCCACTATGCCATCTCCATTTTTATCTTCAACCGTTATCAAATTGGTCTTTTGCCAGTTGGATACCCACTCCGGCAACTGATCCGTAGATTTTCCAGCCACAGTGTCTATCGCATTGTAAATACCGAAAGCCGCCACCGCTGGTGCAGTGGTATATAGGATTGCAATAAAAACCAGGGCATATCCTGCCGAAAGCCGGGCGTCTTTAACCCTTGGAACCGTGAAAAACCGGACAATGACATGGGGAAGTCCCGCAGTTCCCACCATCAGTGCCAAGGTAATGGCGAAGATGTCCGCAATCGGTTTTCTTCCCGAAGTGTATTCCTCAAAACCCAAATCACCCAATACCCCGTCCAGTTTATCGAGCAGGTATTCCCCGCCTTCGACGGTTCCCCCCAAGCCTAGCTGGGGTATAAAATTTCCGGTAAGTTGCATGGAAACAAAGATAGCTGGCACCATAAAGGCAAATATCAGCACACAATATTGTGCGACTTGGGTGTAGGTAATGCCTTTCATCCCGCCCAATACGGCATAGAAAAATACAATAGCCATACCAATAATCACTCCCGTATTGATATCAACTTCCAAGTATCTGGAAAATACAATCCCTACCCCACGCATCTGTCCAGCCACGTAGGTAAAGGAGATAAACAATGCACAGAAAACGGCGACTACCTTAGCCTTGTTGGAATAGTAGCGGTCTCCCACAAAATCCGGGACTGTGAATTTCCCGAATTTACGGAGGTATGGGGCGAGAAGAAGTGCCAATAGGACGTATCCACCCGTCCATCCCATCAGGTAAACGGACCCGTCATAACCACTGAAAGCAATTATGCCGGCCATGGAAATAAAGGATGCGGCTGACATCCAATCCGCCGCGGTGGCCATGCCATTGGCCAAGGGGGAAACTCCGCCACCTGCCGTGTAAAATTCCTTGGTAGAGGACGCGCGCGTGTAAATGGCTATACCAATATATAAAGCAAAAGACAAACCTACCAGTATGTAGGTCCAGGTTAAAATTTCCATATGACTTGCGTAAATTGGGAGTTATTTTTCGTTGACATCAAATTCTTCGTCCAGTCGGTTCATCATCACGACATAGATAAAAATAAGGATAACAAAGGTGAATATGGAGCCCTGTTGGGCAAACCAAAAACCAAGTTTGAAGCCTCCTAGGCGGAAAGCATTTAGTTGTTCCACCAACAAGATGCCGAAGCCAAAAGAGACAATAAACCAGACAGCTATCAGGCTCAAAACAATTTTGATATTTCTTCGCCAATAGTTCTTCATGCGTTGTTTTTGATTTTCCATGGGAATTCTTTTGGGTAATATTTTCGAATTTTTATTTGGGCAAAGGACATTCGATTCGTAGCACCGAGAGATATCCTATAAATCATTCTTTTTTAATCCAACTTGGGTTGAGGCAAGGTCAAGCTCCTCTATAAAATTAAATATGCAAATCAATCGTATTTTATAAAGCGCATGAAAGTAATCAAAATGTTTTGAAATAAATGTGCGGTAGATTAGAAAAGACTCCTTTCCCTACAAACAAGCACTTATTGGTGACCTTCTCGGAGCCTCAAATATCGTAAAATTTAGAGGAGGATTTTTACCGCTTACCAAATTATTAGCTTTCAAAAAAACCGTTAAAGATTTATTTAATTAATTATTAACTTAAATATCGAAGCTGCTTCCAGATTGAGAGTTTGATCACGCAGAAATAGTCAAATGATATATTCCAATAAAATAGCCATGCCAGAGGCAAAAAGAATAATCAGCAGCTTGTGCAGCTGAAAGCGGTGCTGAGGGCTGCTCTCGAAGAAAATTGTCGTAGAAATATGCAAAAAGCCTCCGGCCACTAACCCAAAAAGCATATTGATAGTCCCTTGTCCAATAAATTCCTGTCCGTAAAGCCAGTCAGTGGAAACCATGCCCAATGGAGAAGCCAACGCAAAGAGGAATAACAAAAGGGCAGTTTTCGTTTTTTCCAGCCTTGTCATTAATACCGCGACCAGTGCAAAAGTTTCAGGCATTTTATGGAGAATAATCCCGATCAACAGGGTTTCGCTTCCATGATGGTGATTCAATAATTCCGGTTGCTTGGAAAGGAGCGTACCTTCCAAAAAAGCATGCAGAAATAGTCCGATCATGAGCGTCCAGACACTGTTTTGAACTCCCGAATGCTGGTGGATGTGACCGTGCTCTATACCGGAAGACATAAAATTCAGGACTTGTTGGAGCAAAAAGCCAAGTAAAATAAACAACCCCATATAGTAGGCCGAATCGTGGTCGGCAAAAAGTTCCGGCAACAAATGCAAAATGGTAATCGAAAACAAATAGGCCCCTGCAAAAATTAATCCCAGCTTAAATTCCTTCTCATTCCACCGTGGGATAAAAAGAGCCAACAAACCAGCGGACATGGCACTTAAAAAAAGAAAAAGAAAATTCCACATAGCCGTTCAATTCTTTATTGGTCCAGACTGGGTTTGTTCTGTTCGGAATAGGACAAGTAGGGTTTCAATCCTTCACTTACATACGATTTGAGCACACCGTTTTCATCGTTGTAAATTAGAAAAATC
The DNA here is from genome assembly GCA_035460985.1 of Lunatimonas sp. Classification (GTDB taxonomy): domain Bacteria; phylum Bacteroidota; class Bacteroidia; order Cytophagales; family Cyclobacteriaceae; genus Lunatibacter. The sequence continues at coordinate 22,563 of DATHWC010000008.1, read as the reverse complement.
TCCAAGCCTTCGATTTCCTTTTGGAGGGCTATTGATTTTTCGGTCCCCATTACCATCATGGCAGTAGCGTATGCATCTGCTGTCATACAGTCATCCGCAACGACGGTGGCACCAAGTAAGCCATGAACTACAGGATATCCCGTAAACGGGCTAATGGTATGGGAAAATTTTTTACCATCAACAATATAGAAATTTCGGTAATTGCCCGATGTTGCAAGGCCCTTGGCGTTTAGTGCTATGATACCGAAAAGCTCGTTAGCTGCTCCCTCTTCATCTGGTTTGGTGACACCCACCCGCCAGAGTTCGCCATTTTCATTGCTCCCTTTCGCCAACAACTCGCCCCCTATTTCAACCAAAAAATGTTCAATTTCCTTTGATTCCAGAAATTCACCGACTACATCCACCCCGTATCCTTTCGCAATGGCACTGAAATCCAGATAAATTCCCGGGGAGCTTTTTCGAACTTGGACGCTGTCAAATTCCACCTTTTCCAACCCAACTTGCCTGAGCAAATCGGGGATGGACACACTATCTTCCAAAGAGGCACCCCCCGGACCAAAACCCCAGACATTTACCAATGGGCCTACGGTGGGATCAAAGGCACCATCCGTATTCGTGTATACCTCTTTACTTTTTTCTAAAATCGGAAAGAAAAATTTGGATTCGTAGACCAAAGAATCTCCTTTATTAAACCGGCTGATCTCTGAGTCTGGAATATAAGTCGAAAGGGATTGATTAAAAACGTCTAGCAGTGAGTCAATTTGGTGTTTGAAATTTCTTCTGGAGGGGTCAAGATATACAATTCTATATGAAGTACCCATAGTCTGACCGGAAACCACCATTTTAAATACATCGGAATCAGGTTTGTCCGAAGTAATGGGCTGATTTTTTCGATAAAGGTAAACTAAAAACACCAACAGCAGCAGAACGATGCTATAGATGATATTTTTAAGGGCATTTTTTTGCATATTCTAGGAAATCAAACAAATTTTCCGAAAGTTAAATGTAATTTTTTTAAATGTGGCTGTTTGAGGTTGTGTTTAGCCATTAAACCTCCCAAAAAGCTAAATGGCTTTATCTTTTGCCAACCCAACTTCTTGGTCAAATGATTTTGTTATCTTTGCCGTTAGGCAGCAATTCCATCCAACTATGAGAGAAGATTATTTGCGCGGAGACGACGAAAACTTGACTCCCTCGGACAAAGAAATAGAAAAGGCTTTACGTCCGCTGAGTTTTGATGATTTCACCGGTCAGCGCAAAATCGTCGAGAATATCAAAATCTATGTGCTTGCCGCAAAAAGGCGCGGAGAGTCCTTGGATCACGTGCTGCTTCATGGCCCTCCGGGCCTTGGTAAGACCACGCTAAGCAACATCATCGCCAATGAACTCGGATCCAGCATTAAGATTACCTCTGGTCCTGTCTTGGATAAACCCTCAGATCTTGCGGGACTATTGACTAACCTGGATGAGGGAGACGTCTTATTCATAGACGAAATCCACCGTCTCAATCCAATCGTGGAAGAATACCTCTATTCTGCCATGGAGGATTTTCGGATAGACATCATGTTAGATTCCGGTCCCAACGCCCGTTCGGTACAGATTTCCCTGCACCCATTTACCCTGATAGGAGCTACCACCCGTTCGGGCCTTCTAACCTCACCGCTGCGGGCAAGGTTTGGTATAAATGCCCGTTTGGAATATTACGACGCAAAGCTTCTCACAGACATTGTCGTCCGATCCGCGGGAATTTTGGGAACACCCATAAATGAAGAGGCTGCTTATGAAATCGCCCGACGCAGCAGGGGAACTCCGCGGATAGCCAATATGCTCCTGCGTCGTACCCGTGACTTTGCCGAAATAAAAGGGGATGGTACTATTAATTTGCAGATCTCCAAAATAGCTTTGGCAGCCCTCGATGTGGATGAGAATGGGCTGGATGAAATGGACAATAGAATCCTGATGACCATCATTCAGAAATTCCGGGGAGGTCCGGTAGGTCTTTCTACCATCGCTACAGCATGTGGCGAAGAGGCAGAAACAATTGAGGAGGTTTATGAACCTTTTCTAATCCAGGAGGGCTACCTTAAACGTACCAGCCGGGGAAGGGAGGCCACAGAAATGGCCTATATTCATCTTAAAGTACGGCCGGAAACAGGAGGAAACACCGGTTCCCTCTTTGACTAAGTTTCGCTACTTCCACTGATAAATTTACATGACGTTACCAGAAAAACATGCGGCTACCGTAAAAGCGATCTCGTCCCAACTAGGGTTTGATTTTTGCGGTATCTCAGAGGCAGTGTTTTTAGAAGAGGAAGCCCCCCGTCTGGAAGCGTGGCTCAACCGAAACTATCAGGGACAAATGGGATATTTGGCCAATCATTTTGACAAGCGATTGGATCCTAGGAAACTAGTGGAGGGAGCTAAATCTGTCGTTAGTTTAGCTTACAATTACTTCCCGGAAAAATTATTGGACCAAAGTCCAGAGGCTTTGAAATTGGCAAAATATGCCTATGGCAAGGACTATCATTTCGTAATTAAGGATAAATTAAAAAAATTTCTTGAGCTCATCCACGAGGAAATTGGAGATATTGGTGGAAGAGTTTTTGTGGATAGTGCCCCAGTTATGGAAAGGCAGTGGGCCCAGCGGGCCGGATTAGGCTGGATTGGGAAAAATAGCCTCTTGATCAACCGAACTCAGGGGAGTTTTTTCTTTCTGGCCGAATTAATTATTGATCTGCAACTTGCCCCTGATTCCCCGGCTACTAAAGACTACTGCGGGACTTGTACAAAATGCCTGGACGCCTGTCCCACGGATGCCATAGTAGCCCCAGGGGTGGTGGATGGTTCGAGATGTATTTCGTATTACACCATTGAGCTTAAGGACGAGCTACCTGCTTCAATAAAAGGGAAGTTTGACAACTGGATGTTTGGCTGCGATATCTGTCAGGATGTTTGTCCCTGGAATAGGTTTTCAGTGCCGCACCAGGAACCTGATTTTGCGCCGCATCCTGAAATTAATGGGTTTTCGAGAAAAGATTGGGAAGAATTAACAGAGGAAACCTTTGGTAAAGTGTTTCAAAAATCAGCCGTCAAACGGGCGAAATACAAAGGCCTTATGCGAAATATAAACTTTCTGAAAAAAGAAACCCCCTCGAAGGAAGGGGGATAGGGTTTGAAAATTATCCGGCAAGTTTGATGAAATATTTGTTTAACACGGGCTCATATACCTTGGAAAAGGTCCGGTAACACCAAACTCTAAATTCCTCCAATTCAGAGGGGACTAATAAATTTAGCCCTTTGCGCAACTCTTTCTCGAAAAGTTTTTTGTCAAAACTCACCTTTAATAAAATGGTCTTAACATACTCTATCATAGGTTATCAATTTAGTTGGGTTAATATAAGATTAAATAATTTAAAGTCATTATACGTTACATAATTACATTAGTTACGTTTTAAATATACGGGTTTATTTGTAGAATTGTCATTGAAAGTGTCATATATGTATTTAACGAAAGTTTTCATCCTTTTTGTATCCTTATTGTCTTTAATTTTCGGAGTCGGTTATGCCCAAGAGGTTACCATCGAATTGGGGCCGGGTGAAATCGCCTTGAATGAAACATTTACGATCAAAATTACCGTGTCGGAGGAAAAAATCCGCTCCTACGATCCGTTACCCGAAATTACCGGCTTTCAAAAACAGGGGGTTTCGCAAAGTTCGTCCATGAATATCATCAACGGACAGATGAGTAGTACCAACAGCATCATTCAATACTACAAACCAAACCGAAAAGGTCAATTTACACTCGGCAATTTTACCATTGCAGTCAATGGCAAATCCGTTTCGTCAAGTGGTAAAACTATCAGTGTGGTCGACGCTAGAGCCAATAGCGGTCGAAGCAGCAGGGCCATAGATCCGTTCGATGATTTGTTCAGTGGAAGTCGGGAGGAGCCTGAATTTGTTGAGGTGGATGATGAAGCCTTCTTTTCGCTTACTGTAGACAAGGATGAGGTATTCGTAGGAGAAGGATTTAATGTCAGCCTGGCATTTTATTTCTCCGAAAGTAACCAAGCACTCTTCAACTTCCACGAAGCAGGGAAACAGCTGGAAAGGATCATCAATGAGATCAAGCCCTCCAACGCTTGGGAGGAAAACTTTAACATCACTAGCATTCAACCCGAAAAGGTGGAAATCAACGGTAAGGCATGGACTAGGTTTAGAGTTTACCAGGCTACTTTCTTTCCTTTTAACGAGGGAAGTGTTGATTTCCCATCGGTAGGTTGGGAAATGATTAAATACCGGGTGGCAAAAAACCCAAGTTTTTTCGGCAACAATAGACTTCAGGATTTTAAGACCTTTTATTCCCAACCCAAAAGTATTGCAGTAAACCCTCTTCCTCCACATCCCCTAAGGAATGAAGTAAGTGTGGGGAATTATCAGTTAAAGGAGTCCTTGAGCGGACAGGACATCACGACGGGAGAAGGTTTTACCTATACCTTTGGAATTAGTGGTGAAGGCAACATTAGCTCAATACGGGCACCCAGAAAGAAAAATGCGCAAAAGTTAAATTCCTTTGACCCCAATGAAAAAATCCAAATTAACAAAAATCGGGGAAAGGTAACGGGCATGAAAGAGTTTGGGTATTTCATCACCCTCAATCAATCCGAGGAAGTAGCTTTGAAGGATCACTTCGAATGGATTTATTTTAATCCAACGTTGGCAGCATATGACACCCTACGGCCTACCTTGACAGTAAATGTCACAGGTGAAAACAAAATTAACCAGGCCATTTCCTCCTCCCGACTAGGGGGGATTTACGATTTGATAGATGTTGCCGACAATACCCTTTTAAACCAAAAATATAAGTACTACTTTTCGGCCATCATAAACCTGCTTCTATTGGGAGCGGTAATTTTATTAGGTATTTTGATAATTAAGAAGCAATAATTCATGCGTAATTCATTTGGAAGAGCATTTAATATAACCACCTTTGGTGAATCCCATGGGAAGGGCCTCGGTGTAATCATTGACGGATGTCCTGCAGGAGTATTAATTGATGAAGCCTTTATCAGACTCGAGCTGCAACGAAGAAAACCGGGACAATCCAAAATTACTACACAGCGGAAAGAAGAGGATGAGTTCCAAATACTTTCGGGTGTATTTGAGGGTGTAAGTACCGGAACACCCATCTCTATCATTATCCTCAACACCGATCAGAAAAGTAAGGACTACACCCATATCGCTGATAAATTTCGGCCTTCCCATGCAGACTATACTTACCAGGAAAAATATGGGGTAAGAGACTACCGGGGTGGAGGAAGAAGCAGTGCCAGGGAAACGGCTGCCCGAGTGGCGGCAGGAGCTGTAGCCAAGCTAATGCTTAAGGCGTTCGGTATTGAAGTAAATGCGTATGTTAGCCAAGCAGGTGATGTCAGGCTTGAAAAGCATTATTCCCAATTGGATTTTGCCGAGACGGAGAAAAACATCGTACGCTGCCCCGATCCGGAGGTAGCCGAAAAGATGATAGAATTCATCGATCAGGTTCGAAAAGACAGGGACACTGTCGGGGGAATAGTCTCCTGTGTTGCCCATGGCGTTCCTCCAGGGTTGGGAGAGCCTGTTTTTGACAGGTTACATGCCGCACTCGGGCATGCTATGCTGAGTATCAACGCCGTGAAAGGGTTTGAATATGGAAGTGGTTTTGAAGGCGTACGCATGAGGGGATCGGAACATAATGATGCCTTCTACATGGAGGGAGACCGTATCCGTACAAGGACGAACTATTCAGGGGGTATTCAGGGAGGTATTTCCAATGGCGAAGATATTTATTTTAAGGTAGCTTTTAAGCCAGTTGCCACCATCATGCAGGATCAGGAAAGTGTCAACGAGGCGGGAGAATCTACTACCGTTTCCGGAAAAGGGAGACACGATCCCTGCGTAGTGCCCCGAGCTGTACCCATTGTGGAGGCTATGTGTGCTTTGGTTCTGGCAGATTTTCTATTGCTCAACCGACTTAGTAAATTATAATTCCACCAACCAACCACTGACACATGAAAAAAAAATTGCCACTGCACACCCAAATCATCATTGGTTTGGTTTTGGGCCTCGCTTTGGGGCTTGTTGTAGTCAAATTTGGCTTCGCTCCAGATTTTATAGTTGATTACATAAAGCCCATCGGGACAATCTTTATCAATGCACTGAAGATGATAGCTGTCCCACTGGTACTGGCATCTCTTATTGTTGGTGTTTCCAATCTGGGGGATGTAACCAAACTAGGCCGAATCGGTGGTAAAACGATCACCGCCTACATGATTACGACTGTTATTTCTGTGACCTTCGGGTTGATTCTTGTCAATGTTTTCAAGCCGGGAAAAAGCCTACCCTTGGATACAAGGGACAATTTAATGGCTCTCTATGACAGTAATGTGGAATCAAGGACAAGTGCCGTCGAGTCCCTACGGGATCAAAGTCCCCTACAGCCGCTTGTTGATATGGTGCCAGAAAATATCTTTTTGGCCACAACCAACAACGGTAGCATGCTGCAGGTGGTGTTTTTTGCTATTATTATGGGAATAGCTCTACTCCAGATTCCAAAAAGCAAGGCACAGCCTGTCATCGCCTTTTTTGACGGGTTGAATGACGTGATAATCAAAATTGTTGGATTCATCATGCTGATAGCCCCTTATGGTGTATTCGCACTAATGGCTTCGCTGATAGTAGAAATCACCGGGGACAATCCGGATTCTGCAATAGCTCTCTTGATGGCCTTGTTAAAATATAGTTTGGTGGTTGTCTTTGGGTTGTTGTTGATGATTTTATTAGTTTACCCATTGATATTAAAGCTTTTCACGAAGGTAAAGTATCTGGATTTTTTCAAAGCTCTTCGCCCCGCCCAGTTATTGGCATTTTCTACCAGTTCCAGTTCAGCCACCTTACCGGTGACCATGAAGCAGGTGGAGGAGGAATTGGGCGTTTCCGAGGAAGTAAGTAGCTTTGTACTTCCTTTAGGAGCTACAATCAATATGGACGGAACCAGCCTTTATCAGGGGGTAGCGGCAGTGTTTATCGCCCAAGCCTTAGGACTTGATCTCACTTTAACGCAGCAACTGATGATTGTCTTGACAGCTACTCTGGCTTCTATTGGAACAGCCGGAGTGCCAGGGGCAGGAATTATCATGCTGATCATTGTCCTAGAATCAATTGATGTCCCTGCCGCGGGCATAGCTCTCATTTTAGCTCCTGACCGAATCTTGGACATGTTCCGAACCGTAGTCAATGTCACCGGCGATGCCATGGTATGTACAGTGGTAGCATCTACAGAAGGGGAACTACCTGACGGATTAATTCGTCAGTCCAATCCATTGACAGCAAATGTCGTAGAGTGAATTTAGGAATATATTCAAAAAAGGTACCCTCCAACTATACAGTATAAAGCTTTTTTCACACCTTGATGTACATTTCATCGCATAAAAATACTGCCTGCCGATTGGGAGCAAGTAGTATTTTTTGTTATCTTTAAACTGATATTTATCAAACCCACCCGGTTAGGATAATTTTTAATCAGCATACATCATAAAACAGCCTTGAAGTCACCATCTAGTTCTACAAGTAAAATTCATGATTGTACTAAAACATAAAATGCAATTGTCGTAAGCGAGAAATCAGGTAATATTGAAGTTGGCCCTTATGTACGATTTTAGATTTCTCTATATAACGGGAAATCAAATGGCGGTTTTTCAGAGTTTGATAGAAAAAAACACTCATAGATTTTATCTATTGAAAAAAAAATTACTTACGAAGTATTTTTTGTAATTTAGCAGATAGAAATTAAGAACACATAAATAAATAATAGTATGGAAAATAACAATGGCTCAGATTCAATCATAGCGGACGTAAACAAAGGCGAAAGCAAGTGCCCTTTCTCCGGAGGTGCATTGCACAAAACTGCTGGCTCCGGCACAAGAAACCGTGACTGGTGGCCTAATCAACTGAAGTTGAATATTCTTCGTCAACACTCCACCCTTTCCAATCCATTGGATAGTTCCTTCAACTATGCGGAGGAATTTAAAAGTCTTGACTTGGCGGCTGTAAAAAGAGATATCGAAGAGACGTTGACAACGTCCCAAGATTGGTGGCCAGCAGATTTCGGACACTATGGCCCTTTGATGGTTCGTATGGCTTGGCACAGTGCCGGCACCTATCGGATTTCCGATGGCCGTGGTGGCGGAGGATTCGGTACGCAGCGCTTTGCTCCACTGAATAGCTGGCCGGACAATGCAAACTTGGATAAGGCCCGATTGTTACTGTGGCCCATCAAGCAGAAATATGGCAAGAAACTTTCTTGGGCTGACCTTTTGATCCTTACAGGAAATGTAGCTTTGGAATCAATGGGTTTAAAAACCTTCGGTTTTGGAGGTGGTCGTGCCGATGTGTGGGAACCTGCAGAAGACGTCTATTGGGGATCTGAAGGCGAATGGATGGGAGATGATAAAAGATATAGCGACAGTGGGGAGCGTATATTGGAGCAACCCCTCGGCGCATCCCACATGGGACTTATCTACGTAAACCCGGAAGGTCCAAAAGGCCAACCAGATCCAATTGGCGCAGCACACGACATACGGGAAACATTTGGCCGTATGGCCATGAATGACTATGAAACCGTAGCGCTTATAGCAGGCGGGCATACCTTTGGTAAGACACACGGAGCTGCCGACCCAAAAGAATATGTGGGTGTAGAACCAGAAGGAGCAAGCATTGAAGAGATGGGCCTTGGCTGGAAAAACAGCTACGGCACTGGAAATGCAGGGGATACTATAACAAGTGGTCTTGAAGGCACATGGACTACAACACCAACCAAATGGGGTAACAATTTTTTTGAAAACCTATTTGGATTTGAGTGGGAATTGACCAAAAGTCCCGGTGGAGCCCATCAGTGGAAGCCCGTAAATAATGGCGGAGCAGGTACGATCCCAGATGCCCATGATCCTTCGAAAAGCCATGCTCCGTTTATGTTGACAACGGACATTGCATTGAAGGCAGATCCGGCTTATGAGAAAATATCCAGACATTTTCTGGAGAATCCGGATGAGTTTGCAGATGCGTTTGCACGCGCATGGTTCAAACTTACCCATAGGGATATGGGACCAGTATCACGGTATTTGGGACCAGAGGTACCTCAGGAAGAACTGATTTGGCAAGATCCAATTCCAGCTGCTAACTACGCTCAAATTGATGATCAGGATATAAATGCCTTAAAGGATAAGATTGCCTCTTCCGGAATATCTATAGCACAACTTGTCTCTACCGCTTGGGCATCTGCCTCTACCTTCCGCGGGTCTGACAAGCGTGGAGGAGCAAACGGAGCACGCGTAGCCCTTGCACCTCAGAAAGATTGGGAAGTTAATCATCCTGGCTTGTTGGCAAATGTGCTGGATACATTAACCGCAATTAAAAACGAATTTAACAGCGCCCAGACAACCGGTAAGCAAGTTTCCCTTGCCGACCTTATTGTACTTGCAGGTGGCGTTGGTGTGGAGCAAGCTGCTAAAAAAGGCGGCGTAGAAGTGACTGTCCCTTTCACTCCAGGAAGAACAGATGCTTCCCAAGAGCAAACTGATGTGGAATCGTTTGCCGCTCTTGAGCCAGGTGCGGATGCGTTCCGAAACTATTTCAAGCCAAAGCACAGAGCTTCTGCTGAAGAAATGTTGGTGGACAAAGCACAATTGCTTAATCTAACAGCACCTGAGATGACAGTTCTTGTTGGAGGTATGCGGGTATTAAACACCAATTTTGGACATTCCCGACATGGTGTATTCACCAAGCGTCCGGAAACACTGACCAATGACTTCTTCGTCAACTTACTCGATATGGGTACCACTTGGAAGGCGGTTTCAGATGAGGATAATGTGTTCGAGGGACGTAACCGTTCTACTGGCGAAGTGAAATGGACCGGAACACGGGTTGATTTGATCTTTGGATCCAATTCCGAATTGAGAGCAGTCTCTGAAGTGTATGCCTGCGCGGATGGTGCGGAAAAATTCGTACATGACTTCGTAGCTGCATGGAGTAAGGTGATGAACCTAGATCGATTTGATCTGGCGTAATTTCTCAATATTATATCTAATATTTAAAAAGGGGGCTGAAAATAGCCCCCTTTTTTATTGAAGCCATTAAACAGATTTTTTCCCTGAGTAATTTTACTACTCAATGTCCACCCACTCTAACCTTTTGATTTAATACGCTTATCTTTAGACGTTAAGGATTTTTCCTACATGTTGCCGTACAGGATTGGTCAGTATCATTTCAATTGATTGTCTGGATTGTCACCTTTTTGCCGAATGAATGGCAAAGAGGTATGAAAATAATTAATTTGCTAAGCTTTTCAACACTGTAAATACGCCATGGACCCATATAAGCAGGTAGCTTTGGCTTTGTCCTCAGGAGGAGCAAGGGGACTGGCTCATATTGGAGTTATTGAAGCACTTGAAGCTCGTGATTACCATATTGCCTCGATTGCCGGTTGCTCCATGGGAGCACTTATTGGAGGAATTTACGCCAAAGGGAATTTACCGGAATTTAAGGAGTGGATATGCCATCTGGATAGAATCGATGTTTTTTCATTAATGGATTTCACCATTTCCTCCCGAGGACTTATCAAAGGGGATCGGGTCTTTATGGCCATACAGCATCTAATAGGAGATGGGAACATCGAAGATTTAGACATTCCCTTTGCCTGCAATGCCGTCGATCTGGCAAAAGGCAAGGAGAAGATTTTCAAGAAAAGCAGTCTCTTTCATGCGATTCGTGCCTCAGCTTCAATTCCTACTGTATTTAAACCATATCTAATCAACAACCGGGAATTTATTGACGGGGGAGTTCTTAATCCAATACCGATAAACCACCTGAAACTGGATGAAAATACGTTACTGATAGCCTCGGATGTCAACGGCCCAATAGACCTTTTGATCAATAAACGGCAGGTTATCCTGGAAGAAAAATCAAGCATATCTCTTCCAGCCTGGGCGGTTGATTACCGCGATAAATTCGAAAAGTACTTTCAAAAGGACAAAAAGGAAACCAAACCCAAAGGCCCGGGCTTTCTGGATTTGATGAATCTGTCATATGATTTGATGCAGGACCGTTTGAGCGATCTTTTGGTAAAGACTTATCCAGTGGATATTCTCCTCGGACTGGCCAGGAGGCAATGCGGAACCTTCGAATTTTACAAGGCAAAAGAGATAATTGATATAGGTAGAGAACTGGCAGAAAAAGCTTTGGACAAATATGAGGAGGATCAAAAGAGTATATCCTAAAAAAACCCCTTTTAATAATCTGGATAGCAGCCATTATATGACACCATACGAATTGACAAACTTACAACGAAAATACTTCGGACCTGAACCAATTGAGTACCATTGGGACAGAGTTGCTTTTAAAGGCGACACATATCGCCCAGAAAGTATATTGTATTTTGACAAAGACACTATTAAAAGACATATTGTTTCGACGGAAAAACCAATATAATGAGACAATAAAAAATGAACTTTTTAAGGTTTTTGGACTTGACCCAACTATAAATTATTATGAAAATTCGAAATTAACAGAGACAAAAATGCCAAGTGAGATAATCAACCAACTAAAATGACAAGAATAACGGCTGTCAGCATGAGTTTGGCAAAAAAGTGGGTTCAGTATTGAAATGAAGCCTTGTACTTCGTATCAAGTTAAATGCTGGCAGACAGTGTTGAGCTACGAATTCCGCTTATTCCGCAAAGGCCAAACCATTATAAAAATCATACTCATTTACCTGTAAGAATAAGTCACTTGACTTCCCAATTCAGAATCCAGAACGACTTTGGCATACACCTCGATTTCCTGCTGTAGTTCCTCCACATGGCTTATAATGCCTACAATCCGATTTTCCTGCCGGAGGGATTTGAGGGTCTCAAAGACCACTCTCAATGAATTTCTGTCCAATGCCCCAAAGCCCTCATCAAGAAAAAAGAAGCTTTGGTCAGCCTGATTGAGAGCTTTAACTTTTTCTGCCAAAGCTAGTGCCAGACAGAGTGATGCCTGAAAAGTCTGACCTCCGGATAATGTTTTCAACAACCGCTTCTTTCCCCCATTTAGATAATCGATCACCCAGAATGTATTGGCATCATCGATCTCCAGACTTAAGCTGTTTTTCGTCAGTTTTCTAAAACGCATATTGGCGGTATTGCAGAGCTCTTTGAGATAGATGCCGCTCACATACTTCACAAATCCACTCCCTTGAAAAAGTGTATTCAGCTCTCTAAGACTGGATTCCCGTTGACTTAGATTTTCATAATTCTTTTCTATTTCTGCCTTTTGCTTCAGCTTTTCGGTATCCTCAAAGATTTGCTGCTCTAATAGAGTGTATTCTTGTTGCTTTTGATTAAGTAACTTTTTCTCCGTATCGAGTGTCGCCGCCAATTGATCGAATGCATTCAGATCAAACTCCTTTACTCCAGGCTCAAGAATTAATACTTCAATATTGTTTTTAACCAACAAGCACCTGTCTTCAAATTGTCGAATTTCCCTGTCCAATCCCTCCGTGTCCAAAGAGCTGCCAAATAGGTTTACCAATACCTGCCTGTCGTTAAATCCGTACCTTTCCATCGACACGGTGAATTCACTCTCCAAAGCCTTGATTTTCTCCGCAGTTTTATCTCTTAACTCGGTAAAATGACCGAGATTTGCCAAGTTGGTTGCCTGTTTTGTCCGTGTTTCCTGTAAAACTTTCCGCTTGCTTTCAAGCTTGAAAGCTGTCTCTTCGATGTCACGTTTGACCTTTTGAACCGTAGATTGAATTACTTCCGGTTCTTTGTCGTAAAAGGATTTGCAAAAAACCGGATCTTTGATTTCTTCGGTTTTGGTGGTAATTGAGGTACTTAGGCTCAGGGTTTGCTGGCTGAATTCCTGTTGCTTTTTATGAGCTTTTTCAAGTGAAAGCTTATTTTGTTCCGATTTTTTTCGTAAAGTTTTAATTTCATTGAGCATTCGCTCCTTTTCCAGTACCGCCTTTTCACTGCTTGCAATATGGCTTTCCAATGCTCCAAGTGAACTTATACCCAAGCCAGTCATCTTACTTAGAAGTGCCTCCAAATTTTCTTTAACCCGAACCGATTCCTTCGCTTTATCTGCTAGCATGATTTGTTGATGCTCTAACCTTATTTTCTGCTCGCCCAACGTCTCAGAAATGGAGATGATCTGTTCCAATAGACGCTTCGCCTCCTTGATTTGGGAAGTGCATTTCCCCAGTTCATCCACTTCTACTTGAAGTTCAAGCGGATCGGGATGATCCACGGATCCACATAGTGGACATGCTTCTCCCGAGATTAGCAAATGAACATGAGCTCCCAATCCCTGACGTTGCATTAAGTATTCCCGAGATGTTTCCAATCGCTGAATAAGCTCCTTTTGAGATTGCTTCCATACATCAAAATCTTTTTCCTCATCCGGGAGCTGCCCTAAGAAGCCTTGTATTGCTTCCTGAATGCTGTTGATGGCAGATTCATACTTTTGCTTTTCTGCTTCAACCTGCTTAAGTTGATTCTGCCATTGAATCCAGTCCTTTACATCACTCTTTCTTTCGGCCAACTCTAGGCTTCCAGAGACCACGAGGTTATCGGTCTCAATTTCTAGCTCCTTGATTCTCACATCAAGGTATTTTTGGGCTGTAGTCAATGTTTCCACCTCCGGTTGTAAGGTTTCCAGAGATTTTTCAGCTTGGTCCAACTCTTTCAGCAACTTTTGGATTTCCAGAACTTTAGTTAAATCCCTAATCTTCGTCTCCCGTTCAGGCCGATTTTCGGCCTTTTCCCGGAGAGATTTTTCATCTTCTTCGAGCACCTTAATTTCCTTTTCGAAGTTTTCCCGAAAACGGGCACAATCAATGACGCTTACCCGGTACTTTTCCAGTTCCTTAGTTTCCTCTAAAATACTTTCCCATAAAGGCCGTAGATAGGTTTTGGCTTTTACAACCTCCTGAAGTGCATTTTTCTTTTCTTCTATTACAGGTATCCGCTTTTCCAATTTTTGCCACTCCTGCTTGTATTCAAGAAGCTTTTTATAACTTTTTTGGATTCCTTCCTGTTTTCTGTACGAGGTTTCTGTCTTGTCGAGGTTATGTCGGGCGTCGTCAACTAGCCTTTTTAGATCTTTCAACGAAGCGATTTTTTGCTCCAAAGCTGCGGGACTAAGGTCCGAAAAGGCATTTAACTGCGTTTCCAGTCTGATTTTATCCTCCCGTACTGCCTTTAGAAGAACGCCCGTTTTAGGGGCAAGATCAAACCGTTCCAATCCAAAAAGTTCCTTCATCATATCGGCCCTGGGGCCAGGGGTTAGGTCGATAAAGTCCCTGAACTTTCCCTGTGGAATGATTACCGTTTGTTTGAAGTGCTCTTTTTTCATACCAACGATGGCCTCACCACGCTGATCCAAGGGAACTGGAGTGCCGTTTATTATTTCATAAAAGGTATGTTCAGCGGGTTTTACATCATCAAAATTTTTCTTGTTTCTTTTGGCGGAATAGCGGGCCAAAAAGGTTTGAGCATTGTTTCTTCCCCCCTTAAACTCAAAATTTATCAGCAAATGATCACGCTGCAAGTTCAGCATGCTGTTTTTTTCTCCCCGGTCGGATAGGCGCTCCGTGCTACCGTAGAGTGCCAACATTATAGCTTCCAGAATAGAGGATTTACCGCTGCCCACAGCACCAAATATGCCAAATAGACCTGCGGCTGTCAATTGCTCAAAATCGATTACCTGCGTATCCTTATATGAATACAATCCTTGAATTTCCAGTTTGACTGGTATCATGTGTCTTGGTTTTGGCTGATGACTTCTTTAAATAGGCTGATTAGGGTGTCATTGGGTTCCTGCTGCTTTTCACTTTTGTAGTACATCTGGAAAAGACTTACCATATCTTTCTCCAAATCCTCTACCTTCAGACCAAGATTCGGCTCATTGATACCGCTTTTAATTAAGGGAATTAGATTGACTATACCGTCGTGGGCTTTCATCAGTGCTCTCCTGGTGGATGCGTCGATAGAATAATCTGTCACATAGGTCAACTCTACAAAACAGTTTGGATTTTTCTCCAGCCAGTCGAGAGCTGTTTGCAGCTCCACAAACGTTTTCCGATAAAGCGGTCTACCTTTGGTCAATCCTATTGGGCGATATGATACTGGCTTGCCTGGTTCAGCATTTACGATGACGACCTGCTTTTGTTGATCCGCCTCGCTAAATGAGTAGGATAAAGGCGAACTTGCGTATAGGGCGGGGCAGGGTTCATGACCGACAGCATGATATCGGTGTAAGTGCCCCAGGGCCGCATATTGGATTTGACACGGAATGTTCTGGGTAAATAAAGCCTGGGTTCCTCCCACATGTAGAATGGGTCTTTCACTTTCGGGCTCTGGTTCCGGCTTTTCTCCTTCTTTGACAAAAAAGAAATGGCCTAAGAAAAGATTTACACCCTTATTATCGCAGAAGGTATCAGCTATATCCTTCCATTTATTCGCCACAAGTTCACGAAAGGTCGATTCCCTGTCAACTTGTCCCAAATATGTTTTCAACAACACTTCGTTGGCATAAGGAGCCAATATAATCCGGATGGGATAAGAAAATCCCGGTCCTGTCAATTCGATAAACCCGGGTGCGGATTGGGAAATGGCCCAACCTCCATTAAGCTCTCCACAAACGACATGAGTGTCAAACTTGCTGTACAAAATGATACCGAATTCCCTAGCCAAGGGGTCTGGTGCCTCTACAAATTGTGTGCTGTCGTGGTTCCCGGCGATCGCTACAACCGGGCGGGTTCCGTTATTCGAAAGGCGACGCAGCGTTTTATAAAACAGCTCTACAGCTTCATGGCTGGGATTGAAGCTGTCAAAAATGTCCCCAGCCAAAAATACTATATCTACTTCCTCCCTGTCAGCTATCTGAACCATTTCTTCCAAAACTTCCTTTTGCTCCGCAATTCTAGGAAATTCCTGCAGTCTTTTTCCAAGATGCCAATCTGCCGTATGTAGGATTTTCACCATAAGTTTAATTGTGTTCACTTAAATGATTAAAATTAGAACCTTCTAACTTGGAGTGCAAGACTAACTTAGTTTTTATCTCATTTAAGGATTTTGTTTATTTGCAAACTACTTATTGCCTAGCAGGCTTATTTTATTGGATCAATGCTACCAATGCAGTAGCTGAGACTTTCTCAGGACCTTGATTCACAGTACATTTGGAAAAAAAGCTCTGTTCTTATTGGCATAGACTTTGCTTAGAGGTGCAATTATGAACAAAATACTTATCATACTGATTGCTAGCTTTCTACCGATTTCCTGGGCATATGGTCAGTCACCTTTTACAGCTCCAGATTCTTTATTGGTGATACAATCGGGTGTTGCCAGTTTCTATGGCAAGGCTTTTCACAAGCGCAAAACAGCAAGCGCGGAAGTGTATGATATGTGGGATTATACCGCCGCCCACAAGCACCTGCCCTTTGGGACACTATTAAAAGTCACGAATCTTACCAACGGATACCAAGTCATCGTACGGGTTAATGACAGACTGCCCAAAAGCTCTAAGCGGATCATTGACCTTTCCCGTGGTTCCGCAGAGCAGGTCGAGATGGTAGCTGATGGGGTTGTTGACGTAACCTTAGAAGTTTTGAGCCATCATGTTATTGCGAATCTTCGTGATTATTATGATAAGGTGCCTTCAGATTTACGTCTTCGACTTTATTATGACTCCTTGCACGCTAACAAAAATGAACAGGCCATACTACAATTAAAATTCTAATTTTATTAGTATAAGTTCTTTTTATTTATCGTATTTCAAGACAAAAAACTGTAATATGGATTAAATATTTGTTAATTTTTCAAAAAAAACAGGTTCAAGGTTGCTCAATATTTAATTTTTTAGTTACTTATACCCGCAACAACAACGGTTGGCGTTTTTCCTGATTTTTTCATTCGAAATCAGCAGGTAACTTAATCTTTAAATTGGGTATGTATGAAAGTAGTTAAGCAACTCTATTTGCCGCTTATTTTTGCATGTGGATTTTTGGGGTGTGCGGGGGAGGAGGAAAAAGGAGAAGAAATCCCCATGGAGTCTTTTCGGGATGAAGTACAACCGACGATGGTCTTGGTTTCCCATTCAGAAAACAAATCGTTTGATTACCTCATCAATGCTACTGGTAAAATCGAAGCCTCAGACCAGGTGATGGTGATAGTCGAACGACAGGGGTACCTTCTTGAATTGTTGGTCAGCGAAGGGCAACAGATAAAAGCGGGAGAAGTCATTGCCCGCTTGGATATTACGGACAGTAAATTTGAGCTAGAGAAAGCTGAAATTGAGCTTCGTTCCAGAATGGCCGAGTTTGAAAACCAAAAATTGGGATATCCGTCCATTTATGCCGTGGAAAATCCGGATCCAAACCAAGTTGAGGAATGGGATGACCGTCTGAAAGCGTCCAGCGGCGCACTCTCCGCCGAAATTAGCCTCCGGGAAGCACGGTTAAACTTGGAAAAATCCATTATCAAAGCCCCAATTTCGGGTACAGTGGCAGACCTAAAAATAAAAAAAGGAAGCTTAGTGAACAGCGGGGACGAAATCTGCGAAATCTTAAGCACCGGACAATTGGAAATGAAGGTCAAAGTGTTGGAATCCGATATCAATTACATCAAAAAAAATCAAAAAGCAGAGATCTATCCCGTTTCTGGTGGAGCGGAACAACTTTTCGGAACAGTAACCAGTATCAACCCAAAAGTGGACGAAAATGGCTTAGTTCAGGTAACCATCCAACTGCAACGGCAAGGAAACCTGCTATCCGGCATGAACGCTAGGGCCGTAATCCGCGCCCCGCAAAGCAACAGCTTAGTAGTACCCAAGCCCGCGGTTGTCTACCGAAGCGGAAGACCGGTAGTCTTCACCATAGAGAATAACCAGGCCATATGGAACTATGTAGAGGTTGGAAAGGATAATGGTAAGGAAATGGAGGTGCTCGACGGCATTCAGGCTGATGCGCAAGTCATCATCAGTAATAATGTGCAACTCGCCCATCAGGCACCTATTCAGATCCAAACCGAGGGGATGTAATGGTACGATTTTTACTAGCTCGGCCCATCGCAGTAGGAATGACTTTTCTTGCGCTGATTGTTTTCAGTGTAATTGTATTCCGCACCTTACCCATTTCCCTTTTGCCGCCTATTGATGTGCCTCAGATCGTAGTGAAGGTGAACTATGCCAACGCCTCGCCTGAATCTATCGAGCAGAACGTACTCCGCCCTATACGCGAAGGCTTGCTAACACTAAACGGGCTTGAAAATATGGAGAGCAAGGCCGGCAGTGAAGTCGGCAACATCCGCCTCACGTTTGATTTTCAGACCAAAATGGAGCTGGCCTATATCGATGTGAACGAAAAAATTGACAGGCTAACCAACAGCTTGCCCGAAGATTTACCCCGCCCCCAGGTAATACGGATAAATACCAACGACATTCCAGTAGTGCGGGTACAGGTAGTCCCCAGGGAAGGAACCGATTATGCTCAGGTTTCCCTGCTGGTTGACAACGTTCTAAAAAAGCGCCTTGAACAGTTGGAAGGCGTAGCACTCGTGGATATAAATGGCAAACAGGAGCGCCTAATTGCTGTGGCGCCGGACCGGGCCGCTTTAGCAGGACTTGGAATGACCGAGCAGAACATCATTGACGCCATCCAGGCCGGCAACAGTGAGTTCCCGGGAATCAGTGTGGAAGATGGTCAATTCCGGTATTACTTGCGGATGGCCACACGCTTGGATACTCCCGAAGATATCATGGCACTGCCTGTCCGAAAAGATGGCGGTTCCGCTATCACCCTTTCCAAAGTTGCTCAAGTAGGGTACGAATTGGCAAAACCAATGGGATATCACCTCTACAACGGAAAGGAAAGTCTGGTAGTGACTGTACATAAACAGGCGGCTGCAAAAATGAATGAATTAATGCCATTGGTATATGATGCCGTGGAAAACTTCAAAGGAGACTATCCCCTAGTAGACTTTGAGTTGACCCAAGACCAATCAATGTTACTCAATGCTGGGGTAAGCAATCTCCAAACCAGCTTGCTTTTTGGAGGAATCTTTGCATTTGGAGTGCTGTTTTTATTTATGGGGAATTTTAGGATGCCAATCATTATCGGTATCAGTCTTCCGTCATCGCTAATCATTAGTTTTCTCGTATTTTACTTTTTCAATATTTCCATCAATGTCATTTCACTAAGCGGCCTTGCTTTGGGACTCGGTATGCTGATAGATAATTCCATCATTGTCCTGGACAATATCAGCCGTAAACGCCGGGAAGGGCTCGGAATATTCGAAGCGTGCGTGACAGGGGTAAATGAGGTAATGTCTGCCCTTATCAGTTCGGTCTTGACCACGCTGGCCGTATTTGTTCCTTTGATTTTCTTGAGTGGCATTTCCGGTGCCTTATTCTATGATCAGGCAATATCTGTGGCGGCTATTTTATCCGTTTCGTTGCTGGTAGCATTTATCTTGTTGCCTTTGCTCTATAAGCTGTTCTTCGCCAATCGCGAAGGGGAGGTGGAAAAAGAGGACAGTCGTTTTTTCCTTTTGCTATTAAGAGGCTACAAAGGGATATATAAACAGCTATTTGCCAATCGGAGTATAAGCTTACTTCTTCTATTGGCACTAATCCCTTTACTACTGTCAATAAGTCAACTACTACCAGTGTCGGGTCTGCCTCCTATACAAAAATTTGACGTCATGCTTCAGGTAGACTGGAATGAACCTATCCATGCTACCGAAAATAAACTCCGGATTCAAAACTTGTTAGAAGAAATGGCTGGCAACTACAACCATGCGGAGAGTGACATTGGAGTACGTCAGTTTCTTTTATTTGAAGGAGAAAGCTCGATACAACAAGCAACACTATACCTGATGTTTTCTGATCAGGAACAGAAAGACCGTCAGGAGGGATGGCTTTCTCAATATTTCAGGCAACACTATCCTCAAGCAACAGTAGAGCTCCAGGACGCTCCCAACGCCTTCGATCAGTTGTTCAGCTCGGATCTTCCCAACTATGAGGTACGCTGGAAAGATTTGGTTAGCAAAAAACCGATAGATGAACCAAGTATGGATCAGTGGTTGGGCGAACTGCCTTTGACTGAATGGGAAAGAGGACCGAGCTTACAAAAGGAATCCTCAGTGGTATTTCGGATTGACCAAGAGAAACTAGCTCTGTATGGTGTAAGTGTAGACCAACTTTTGCAACAGGTCCAGAAGCTTTTTGGCAGCTACCTAATCACGGATATCAAGCGCTTTGGAGAGATAACGCCGATTAAGTTAAAGGAAAGTCCGGCGGATTTCCAACAACTTCTGAGAAACAACTATGTATACGGAGCGGACCAAACCCCATATTTGCTAAGCAACTTCGTGACATCTGCCTATGACAATCATTACAAATATGTAACTGCCGACCGGAGTGGAGTTTTTCAGTCCATACACCTGACCGCAAGCAATCCATCCATTCACGACGATGAACTGCAGAAATGGGGGTCGTCTCGTAATCTAAGCATAGATTTTTCAGGCCAGTATTTCCAAGATCAGGAGACCATCAGACAATTGATTGGAATACTAATGATCTCAGTCCTTCTCCTTTATTTTATTTTGGCAGCCCAGTTTGAAAGTTTTATTCAACCACTGATCGTAATCTTGACACTGCCATTAGGGGTAGGGGGTTCATTTTTGGTACTTTGGCTTACCGGAACATCACTCAATGTCATGTCAGCCATCGGTCTTGTAGTTATGCTTGGAATCATGGTAAACGATGCCATACTAAAGATAGACACAATCAACCGACTTAGGTTCCTATACGGCAATAATTCAAATCTAAGTGCCCGGGAGATATTAGACAAAGCCTTGTATCAGGCTGGTGAGATCCGGTTGAAACCCATCGTAATGACGTCGGTGACTACGATTTTGGCCCTGTTGCCGGTGATCTTCAGTGCGGGATTGGGGGCTGATTTGCAACGACCTCTCGTGTACAGCGTGATTGGCGGTTTGACTATTGGGACGTTCACTGCCCTGTTTTTCGTTCCGTTGGCTTATTGGTTTACAGTTCGAGGAGACCGGTCAAACCAAAATTCGGCAGATAAACTGGCTACTAGCAAAAGTATTGGTTATCTACATCAACATGACTAACATAAATATCAGGAAGGTGAATAAATGCTTTTGGAAAAACGAACGAATATTTTTTTGCACAGTATGATCTACATTATATAAAAATTATTTATCCATATTAATTCTTTCGGCCTTTTGTACAATTTGGTGGATGATTTGGTCGAGTTCGCATGCCGAGTCCAAAATCATTTTGTTAAGAGCTTCCTTCCCTAGATCTTCTTCCAAGGTATCCATGGATTGAACCAGTCCCATTAATCGGGAGAGGGGGGACCGTACGACATGAGACTGCATCCATGCAATTTCTTGGAGGCGGGTATTTTGATCTTCTACCGTTTCGATATATTTAACCTGATCGGTGATATCATGGGCCAATATTACTTGGGCTTTTTCCCCCAAAAAATCAATGTAGTTCCCTTTAATTTCCACCGTGATAATATCCCCGTTTTTTTTAAGGTGCCTAACAACCACAGAATCTGGAAAAGGCATTCCCTCCTCAAGCTTTTTTATGAGTTTTTCCCACGTTTCGTAATCTTCTCTGGGACGGATATCCGGCAATCGCATAGAGAGAAATTCCTCCTTACTATAGCCGTAGTGATTTATAGCTGCCCGATTCACATCCAAAAAGTTGTAGTTGTCGCAGCAATACAAATACATGGGAATAGGACTAAGGTGAAAAAGGTCCCTGTATCGCTTTTCAGAATCCATAAGTCTCTCGGAGGCGTGTTTACGGCCTAGACTATACACGATGCTTTTATGTAGGATACTTGGCGTAATTTCGTCTTTAATCAAATAATCGGCTACCCCGTGTGCCAAACTCTCAATCCCAAAAGCTTCATTATTATATCCGGTCAACACTATAAGACAAATATCCTCGGCTATTTGGGCTATTTCCTGAATAAGTTCTTTCCCAAATTTATCCGGTAAGGTTAGGTCCAGCAGAATTAGATCATACCCTCTATTTATTGATAATTGATCTTTTGCCTGTCTGAAGGTTGTTGCCGTATAAATCTCCGGATCCGACAATCCCTCACGTAAATAATCCTCAATTAAAAACAGGTCTCCCTCATTATCCTCCACAACCAACACTCGGTAAGAAACCATCGCCTTATTCATCCCACTACACATTATTTATATAAAAAAAGCTCAGTACACTCCATAAACCTTTCCTTAATTTTAAACTTTCAAATTAATTATTTAAGGAAATATAGGCAAATACACTTAGAAATAACACCTATGCTGAAAATCTTTGTTGTTGTTCACGGGATAAATCAACAGGCATCATCCTTTTAGGGTAATCGACCTTTCATTACCCCTTTTTCCTAAAAGCCCTACCGGGTAACTCCACGCGAAAGGAATCAATATTTCCGTTATC
>DATHWC010000007.1:0-7593 GCA_035460985.1 Lunatimonas sp. | reverse complement strand
TATGTTTTTTCCAAAAGATGCATTTTCATGATGGATATGTAATACTTGACCTACTTTGATCATATTTCCACTAATTCCATTCCAGTTTCTAAGGTCTGTCACTGAAACATTGTATCGCTGGGCAATTTTCCCCAGGACGTCACCGGATTGTACCCTGTATGTGGCTGTATAGGTGGATGTAGGCAGGGCCACAACTGATTGGGGGGGATTTTCGGCAAGGAATTCAACTGCCTGGACCCGCAGGGAATCTTGTATCCATCCCAAATTGTCAACCAAAAAGGTATGTCGCATCTTAGGAATATTCAACATGATCTCTTTTCTCAAATCAGGAAGTTTCCTGGAAAGCAATGCGGGGTTTAAATGCTCGAGATCCTCTATGCACATAGTGGTTAGTTGGGCCAATTGTTCTAAATCCAAGTCACCTGACCATGCTAATTTTTCATAGCCGAGGGAAAATGTGGGTTCCTCCAAATGTAGGTTGTGGTATTCAGGGTGGCGCATCACGTACATGATTGCCTGGAATTGAGGGATATAGCTTCTAGTTTCTTTTGGGAGGTACTGGTAAATTTCCCAAAACGTCCTTTTCCCTCCGGATCTTCGGATGGCTTTGTTGACATTTCCTGGGCCACAGTTATATGCAGCCATGGCAAGTTCCCAGTCATTATATCGCTTATATAGGGACTTAAGAAATTTCATGGCTGCTTCGGTAGCCATTTCAGGGTCCATGCGGTCGTCCACATAGGGACTTACATTAAGTTTAAAATCCCTGCCGGTATAGGGCATAAATTGCCAAAGTCCCATTGCACCGACTCTGGATTTTGCTTTCGGATTTAGTCCGGATTCAATCACGGCCAGAAATTTTACATCTTCTGGCATGTTGTGATCTTTTAACGATTCCTCAAAAAGCGGGAAAAATATTTCTTCCCGCTGTAAGACCATTTTGGTATAGCTCCTGTTTCGGACGACAAAGTAATCGATAAAAGCAAATATGGTTTCGTTCAGTTCAAAGGGCATGTCCGTTTCCATGTCCTCTATCCGTTGTTTTACCTGCTCGTAGGTGAAATCCGGGATATAATCAAAATCGTATTGCGGGGCGATGACAGTGTCCTCCCCCAATCCTTGACCTGAGTAGACACCCAGTTCCTGTGCTTGTGTAAGACTCCCCCAAAAAAGAAAACCTATCAGGAAGAAAAGTGGACTGCGGTTATGGGATTGGGAATTCATAGGTATTTCTGTTTAAGATTTCATAGTTGTCAAGTAATTCGCAAAGGCAAACAAATCAGCCTCTTTAAATGAATTGGCCATTATTTGCAATCCGATCGGTAGGCCTTTCCTGTCAGTACCGTTGGGTATTGATATAGCTGGAACGCCTGACACTGATGCCTGAACGGTAAACAAGTCCTCAAGATACATCGCTACCGGATCATTTGAGTGCTCTCCAAACTTAAACGCTGTACTTGGCGTAGTCGGCATAAGGATGAAGTCATATTTGTCCAACAAATTTTCAGTAAACTCCTTAATGAGTCGTCGGACCTTTTGTGCTTTTGTAAAATAAGCATCATAGTAACTGGCACTTAGCACGAAGGTTCCGAGCATAATGCGTCGCTTAACTTCAGTCCCAAAACCTTCCGACCTGGTCATTTTATACATGCTTTCCAAATTATGGGCATTGGGTGACCGATACCCATACTTGACTCCGTCAAATCTGGAAAGGTTGGAGCTTGCCTCGGCAGTAGTCAAGATATAATAAGTAGGGAGTACATAATCGAGTAAGGGAAAATTCACCTCAACTACTTCATGTCCTTCTTTTTTTAGGGTTTCAAGCGTACCCAAAATATTCTCTTTGATATCGTCCTGAAGGGCTTCCGAATAAATGGTTTCCTTTAGATAGGCGATTTTGGCAGGTTTGTCAAAATGTAGAAGTTCGCTATAATGGGGGACGGGTTTTCTGGAGGCGGTGCTGTCAAAATCATCACTACCTGCCATGATTTCCAGTACCAATGCATTATCCTTAACGGTATTTGAAAATACACCTATTGTGTCGAATGAAGACGCATAAGCGATCAATCCATATCGGGATACCCGCGAGTAAGTAGGTTTGACACCAATCACTCCGGTGAATGCTGCGGGTTGCCTTACGGAGCCACCCGTGTCGGTACCTAAGGATGCGGTACAAAGATTTGCCTGTACGGCCACAGCTGAACCACCCGAAGATCCTCCGGGAACACGCTCTTCATCTACCCCGTTCAGGACTCGTCCATGCACAGAATTCTCATTGGAAGATCCCATTCCAAACTCATCACAATTGAGTCTTCCTATGATGACGGCATCTTCGTCGATTAGACGCTGAACTGCGGTGCCGGTAAACTGGGATTCAAACCCTTCAAGAATTTTACTGGATGCATTGGCTTCATGTCCCTGATAGCACAATACATCTTTGATCCCCAGCACCATACCCGCTAGTTTGCCTGCATTACCAGATGCCAGCTTCTTGTCCACAGCAGCGGCTTGATCCAAAGCAGATTGTGTATAAACTTCAACGAAGGCGTTTAGGTGCGCCTTCGTTTGAATGTTGTTGAGATAATAAGTTACAATCGCTTTACAATCTGTTTCCTTGTTTTCCAGCGATTTTTTTATTTCGTCAAATGATCGGAATTTTTCCAACGTGTCGTATTTTAACTCTTAGTTTTCTTGTCTTTAAGTCCTTCCTCCAAATCTTCTTGGATTTCTTTGGTAGCATCTTTAAACTCCCTGATTCCCCGGCCCAGTCCTCTGGCTAGTTCTGGGATTCTCTTGGCGCCGAATAGAAGTATTACGACCAGAATGATGATCACTAATGAACCTCCTCCGATATTCTGTATAAAAGCCAATGTATTCATGTGTTTCTTATTTTAGTTACAAATTAATTACAAATATATACGAGTGATTTTCTAACACAAAGGATAAACATCTAGTTCTCTCCTTTTTTGTAAAGATAGCATAATTTAATCATTATTTCCTAGAAAGCCAAATACTTGGATCCATGACTTCCAAACCTTTCCAAGTCTGAAAATGGAGCTCGGAAATACCGTCTTTATCTGCATTTACGGTTCCAATTATGGTTTTTGCAGTTATTTCTTGACCTGATTTTACAGCAACGGTTTTTAATCTACTATACATGGTATAAAAGTCCCCGTGACGGATGATGATGGTTCCTCCCATCCCAGGAACGGTGGTTATTTTGGTGACAACTCCGTCGAAAACAGATCGGACAGCTTCTCCATTGTTGGTCTGTATATCTATACCGTCGTTGGTTTCCACTATTCCCTTTAGTGTGGGGTGGGGAAAGGTGCCGTAGCGTTTAGAGATAAATCCACTTTCTACAGGCCAGGGGATTTTGCCTTTGTTTCCGGCAAAAGAGGTTGAAATTGCAGCCCCCTCAGGGGTAAGGGGTATCCGGCTTGCCGGAGTAGTTGTGGTCCTGCTGTCTTTTTCCTTGGCACTCGCTTCGGCAAGCCTGATTTCTTCGGCAATAACCGATTTGATAAGGCGGTTCAAGTCTTCCTGTTGCTTTCGTGCGGATGCGATTTCTTTTTTAAGTTCCTGTTCTTTTTGGGTGAGGTTATTAACTATCCCTTCCTGCTCGTTTTTGAGCCGATCAAGCTGCGCTTTTTCCGTCTGTTCTTGCGCTATGACCATTTCTTTTTCCTTTTTTTTGTCTTCAAGCGCAATCCGTTGACTGGCCAGCTCGTCATTTACCTTGTTCATTTGGTCCACCTGCTTTTTTCTCGCCTCGCTATATTGACGAAGGTAGCGCAGTCTCATGTAAAACTGCTTGAAAGTCTTTGCGCTGAAAATAAACGTGATAACATTCACCCCCTGATGGAGTTTATAGGAGGTATAGATCATGTTGGAATATTCCTCTTTCAGGTTTTCCAGGTCATTTTCCAAAGAAGTAATGGATTTTTCAGTGGCGTTGATTTCCCTGTTGATCAAGAGCACTTCCCGGTTTAGGGTATTGATGTAGGTAATTCTTGTCTGCAGTTTTTGGGTTACCGCTTTCAATTCACCCAACGTATTTCTTTTTTCGGCAGTTGTTTTTTTGAGTATCGTGTCGTACTCCTTAAGACGTTTCTGTATATCGGCTTTTTCTTTTTCGAGCTGCGCCCTCGACCGCTTTAACTGCGATTGGGCTGGTGACTGCATAGTCCATAGCCCTACCATAAGGACCACAAGTACGCCTTTCAAAAAGTATTGGGAATGTCTAATAGTTGTATGGGAAATTGAGCGAAGCATTGGATAAGTCGACTTTAACTATTTCGGCATTCATGGACATTTTGGACCTTGGTTTATCCGGTAAGCTAAGAACCATGTTTACTATGGCTTTATAAGGGAACGGTTGCGAGTCTACATCTTTAAAATCCATGTAGTTAGCCGAAAGGCTACCCCCATCTTTTCGCCTTGTTCCACTTTGTAGATCGGTAACCTTTCCGTGCTTTGCACTGATGGTGGATCTGTAAACCAAATTATCTCTTTCCTGGGTAAGTTCAAAGACTTGCCCCACCCGGACCATTCTATCCCTAAACGTGTAATCGTAGGGAATATTGGCGAAGAGGAGATTTTGGACCAAATCCAGCGTTAATGACACCCCGTATTTTGTTTCGAACGTTTTGTAGTCCATGTCAATGGTGTTGCCGTTAAGGCGGTCCCTTATCTTGATAAAATCGGTGGTCATTATCCCTCTGGCAGCTTCTATACCCAATCCGGGTGACAGGCTAAACCAAACTACGCTGTCTTTTTTTGCCCGGATATTTAGGGTGCCCTTTGTTATTTTTCCGTTTTGATCTTCTATCATGACCTTTCCACGCGCGGATAGAAAATCGTACTCCAGATAACTGGGTTCGAACTCATCCATTACGGTATCTGAGGTGTAAAGCAGGGGCTTTTTGGAGCACCCCAACAGAGCGAGCGAAAAAACTAACGCTCCTATCAATGAATACCTAGTCATAATATCTTTTGTTCTTTATTTTTTGGGTCAGAAATTTGGAAGTTTCTTGAAGCCCCTCTGCCTTTTTCCAAAAGCTTAGTGCTTCATTTACCATTCCAAGCTTAAATAGGATGTCTCCATAATGTTCGTACATGACCCCATTGGGTGATTTTTCAAATTCCAAAGCCTTCTCCATGTACTCTTTGGCAGTGTCGAATTCCTCCAGTTGAAACAAAACCCATGCGTGGGTGTCCAAATAGGTGGCGTTTTCGGGAAATCGTTTCACTAGTTTTTCAGACATTTTCCGGGCCCGATCCAGGTCTTTTTTTTCTAAAGACAGAAAATAGGCATAATTGTTTAAAATATGCTCATTGTTCGGATTTATTTCCAATACTTTATCATACGTCTCAAAAGCTTTGGCTTTCTCATCAAGGCTGTGATAGGCATCGCCCAGCTGCCCCAACGCCATCAGTTCAAGTTGTTTGTTTTTGCCGGCATTTATCTCCAACGACTTCTCGAGTGATTCTTTGGATTCTTCGAATTTTTTTTGAGCCAGCTTACTAGTTCCATCAAAGAACCAAAATTCCGATTTTTTGGGGAATTCATCCACAGCCGTTTGTGTGAGAATTTCGATATCGCCAAAATCTTTTTGAAGTTCAAACATTAAAGAAATTGTAGCCTGAAGCACTTCTTCATTGGCTGGATTTAGTGTCAGGGATTGGCGATAATGGGTTAAGGCAGTCTCTTTATCGGAATTTAGCTGCGCCCGGTCGCCAAGGGCAGCCTGTATCAGGGCATCGTCGGCATTTAATTCTAAAATATATGTTTCCAATTCGTCTAACAGGGATTCCCTAGCCTCTGTTTTCATCTCCCTCATCAATTCTGAAAAAGTCCGTGCTTTAATGTCGCCACTCAAATCCGGATGGGCAAATGCTCTAACCAAGTACTGATTGGCCTTTTCAATGGCTCCGGCTTCTTTATGCAGTGTAAAGAGCGCCATAAACAATTCTGGTTGGTCAGGATAAGTTTTGAGTGACTCGTTAATTACCTTTATGGCCTGTGTATTTCTGTTGTTGTTAAATAGGATTTCGACCAATGCCAATACGTATTGCGCATTCCCAGGCTGGGCGGCGATTAGCTTTTCACCTTCTTTGATTGCGCCTTCCAAATCATTTTTGCTCAGGTAGATCCGCTGTTTTTGGGCAGTCAGTTGTTCTACCACTCCATAGTAGTCTTCTGCTTGGTTTAATGCAACCAGTGCATTGTCAAAGTTTTGACTTGCAAGGTATAGGGAGGCTAACTCCAGAATATACTGCTGGTTTTCTTCACCATTTGCCATAAGTGATTGTAAAACCTCTGCGGCTTCTGCAGGTTTATTCTGTTTGCTGTAGATTTCTACAATCATCAGCTTGTAATACTTGTTAGAGGGGTCCAAGGATACTGCCTCTCTGGCCAAGGGAAGTGCTTTATCAAGTTGGTTGGCTCTAGTAAGTATCTCAGCCATCTTGAAGTAAATGGCAGCCTCATCGGCATTGTAGGAGAGTGCCTTTTCAAAATAAAAAAAGGCTCTGTCATATTCCTCCAACATCAAAAATTTCTGTCCTTCGACAAATAGCCTACTCGCTAATGCTTCTTTTTCCTGCTTTTTACGCTGCTTTTTGCTTAATTTTTCCTGAGAAAAGCCTGAAGATATTCCAGCCATTACAAAGATTAAAGTAATCAATGCCCATTTGAGGTATGCCGTGCTTATTTTAGTCATCATAATTATTCGCAGCTTTGGTGCTGACACTCCTCTTTATCGTATTCTTTTCCAAAAAAGTTTGGAAAATTGAAAGAAATAGGAAACACCTTACACCACCTCTTTACAATATTACTCCCTATTTGGTTCATAGCGTTCCAAAATTCGGTCCCCATTTCATTGGCTTTTATTTTCCGGTACTACCATAACCGCCTCTACCTCTAGTTGTTTCGGTTAAAACGTCGTCTGGATCCCAGCCTATTTGCTCATGGCGGGCAACTACCATCTGAGCAATCCTCTCTCCATCGTTTACCTGAAAAGGTTCATTTGAAAGATTTATCAATAAGACCTTTATCTCTCCCCGATAATCCGCGTCGACCGTACCCGGAGTGTTGAGTACTGTAATCCCGTACTTTAGTGCCAGTCCACTTCTAGGCCTTATCTGTGCCTCAAATCCGGCGGGAAGTTCCATGTACAAACCTGTCCCTATCAGTTTCCTTTCCAAAGGCTGGATTATCATCGGATCCACCAATTCTGCCCTCAGGTCCATGCCTGCAGACAATTCGGTTTGATACTCAGGTAGCGGGTGCTTCGATTGGTTAATGACCTTAACTTTCATGTGTTTATAAATTGTTTTTCAGAGGCCAGACCTGACTGCCGTCAGGCAGGAGGAATCTCGCAATAATAATCATCCCTCCGCGAGACGCCTGTGTCATGCTCGATTTCATGGTCTTAATTTTTTTTTGCTTGCCGAAACAGCGAAGATAATTCCTTTTTTTCCATTAGGAAAATGAACATGACATAAACAATAACAAATGAGTTGTGAACGATAAAATTTATCCATTCTGAATCAAATCTAATCCAAAACCCCAAATAACTGAGCATAAAG
>DATHWC010000006.1:0-10691 GCA_035460985.1 Lunatimonas sp. | reverse complement strand
CACATGATTTATATTACCACAGGCCCCCGCCGCGAACACAGATACCAATTGGTCACCTAAGATAAAAGCAAGTTCTTGGGCTAAATAACCTGGGTAATCTGCCCCAAAAGCAGTACCTCCAAAGGTGTCTGCATGGACTGCAAAATTGGTCAGGCTTCCTATCGGTAAATCGTCCGACTTCCTTCGAATCAGCATCAGTTCAACCATGGGATCGATTGGTCCGGTAGTCCTGCTAATCTGAGGGTTCTCTATTCCAGGGTTGGTTACTACCTTTCCGTCTTTCATTAAAAACCGGCGGTTGAATGCAATTCCACCTGCTTTTCCTGAACCCGACACCAGATTAACTGGTAATGCATTATTATGCGCATCTGTTACTGCCTCGACCATTTTTTGGGCCAGCCAGCTTGGATAGGAGTCATTTTCTCCTGTGTTATGTATGGTGTCAAAAGGGATTCGCAGCTTACCCGTCAACTCCCGGATGTTGGGATGATAAGCAGGACCGGTATGGGTATGGGTAGCTGATACAATGATATTTTGGTAGGGGATACCTGTTTCCTCTTCAATCTTCATACGGACCTTAACAGAAAGGTCCCGCTCAATCCAAAGAAGATCACAAACCAGCAGCGCTAATTTTTCATCACCCTCCATTAAAACCATTGCTTTTGCAAAAAGAGGGTCATGTGTTCCTGTACTTGCTCCTCTATAGTGAGGGTATCCTTTTTCTCGCGGCGTAATTTCAACCTGGGCAACCCCCCCAAAAATTTCCGCTTTTTGGGCAAATGAAGGTTGCACACCAACCATGACCATTAAACAAAAAAAGAATAAGAAATTAAAATCAGGACTAAACAGCTTTCCGTTTACCCCATCAATTATCAAGCTCTTTTCTACACCCATATCAAATATCAATTCCCAACATTTGTAAATTACAGCGAAAAAGTTGGTTTCAGTAAAGAGACAAACTTCTATCCCTTGAATCAATAAAATTCCGCATTTATCTCTAAACCCGGAAATTTTTATTGTCCTATTATTTTTGGATCACCCCTAAGCAAATCCGAAAACCATCCCGGGAATCAGAATAACTGGTACTTTGAAGCCCCAACCGCACAGCAACCCGGGCATTGCCGGGAACATCATAATAATTACCACCACGACAAACCGGCCGATAATTGTTTTCCACGGAATGTAATGTCTCATGTCCACCTTTCGGATCAAAATGGTCCAAAACAATTTCCCAAACATTCCCTAACATATCCGCAAGCCCAAAGCTGTTGCGCCCCAATTCTTTATAATGGTCCACGGGGGAAACAAACGCAAAACCATCACTCCATGGCGCATTGGCCAAAGGCCAGATCTTATTCCTGCCGGGAAGAAAATCCACTGCGGAAATATTGAATCTGCCCTCTCCGTCACTGAGGTCGTTTCCCCACCAAAAGTAGTAGCTGTCCTGTCCGGCTCTGCAGGAATATTCCCACTCGGCTTCGGTCGGTAAACGATATTCCATTCCATCGGGTAGGTTTCCAGCAGCTTTCTCCTTTTTTGTCAACCATTCGCAGAACGCATTTCCATCATTCCAGCTCACACTTACTACAGGGTAGCTGTCCCGCAAGGGAAATCCAAAATTCGGATCACGCCAACTCTTGCCTTCCAACTTAATCCAGGGGTGCGGAGGAGCCAGGCCTGAAATTTTCCATTCCGGATTGAACACCTGGGTTGCTCCGCCCGGTTTTTCCGCATCCGTAACGTAACCCGTCTCCTCGACAAACCGCTTAAATTGACCCACCGTAACTTCGGTTCTACCCATCCAAAAACCGTTTTTCACTTCCATTGGACGGGGAAATTCCCCTTCATAAGATTCCCTTTCCGTTCCCGGCGTGGCACCCCCCTCGGTACCCGTGGCCCATGCTTTTTCTTCCGGTGTACTTCCCATTTGAAATTTTCCTGGAGGGATATAAACCACTTCTAGGGACACATCGGCTCCCAGATCAATTAGTTTTGTTACAATTTTATCCGAAGGATCATCGATCTTATTTGAATTCAGCTCAGGCATTCCCATCGGATCAGTCACTGTAAGGGATGGGGACGCAAAAATGCCACCAAGAACAAAAATCAGACTATACACGTTGATTATCATGATTGATTTTTTTTTGAAATTCTGTACAGGTTGGGTTGCATTGAAGGTGAAGCTGGTTTCAAAGGATTCCCCTCTTAGTTTTAATTATATATTAAAACAGCAATAGAAATTCAATATTTCTTCTTAACCTTTCATACAAATTAACTTACAAAAAAGAATAATATCTCCTACTTTCTTTTCCAAACCTAATACTATTATCCAAATGCCTATTTTAAAGGAAGGAAGGGAAATCCAAGGCTTTCCCTTCCCAATATTAAAGCCATTTGGGGCTTTTCGCACCAGTCAATATCCCGGGTTTTGATCACTTGGTAAAAGGGATTCATTCAGGTCAAATTCGATGGCAGGAATTGGCCAGAGCAAATGCTTTTCTGCCACTTCTCTGCCGATGGCATTAACCATTACCTCATTGGCTTTGCCTGCTCTTACCAAATCAAACCAACGCTTCCCCTCAAACTGGAATTCATACCCTCTTTCTCTGATGACCAGGTCAATAAATGATTCCAGGTTGTAATCTGAAAGGTTAAAATCCACAACGGAAGGCAATTGGGCAGGCTGACCATAGGCTCTTCGGTGCACCATATTGAGTTTTTCCATTCCATCCAAGGTAGGACTACCGTTGGCACGTGCTGATGCTTCAGCATAAATGAGAAGTAAATCCGCATACCTGTAAACTGGCAAATCGAAGGTGGAGATAATTGCGTCAGGATCATTGTACTTTTTAGGAGAAATCAGTGTTACCCCTGAGCTCGGAAACGCCGGTTGTCCAGCTAGGAACGGGTTGGTCCTGGATGTCTCAACGTACCACCCAAAGCTTTTTCTTAGGTCACTATCACTCCATTCAGAATAAAACCGGGAGGATGTGTGCCAGGTATGAATACCATATCCCTGTGCACCCCACCATGGCGTATTGATCTGCTGGGTAAACAAGATTAATCCGCTTGTACTGTTCTGATTGAATTTGAGATAGAAAATTTCTTCCTGCGAACTGGCCTCTCTTCCAAATAGATTATTGAAGTCATCCGCCTCAGTTACTTCTTCGAGTAAGAATTTTCCGGACTCAATGACCTCATGGGCTTTTGATGTGGCCTCTGCGTGTAAACCCATATAAAAATAAACGTCTGCCAAGACTGTTTTAACGCTCCATTTGGAAGGTTTTCCCAAAAGTGGGGGGGCATCGGGTAAATAATTTTCCGCAAATTCTAAATCTTGCCTGATCCGTTCATATACCTGTTCCTTTGTGCCTTTTGGCACTCCGATGGTTTGATCCATGGTCTCCTCAGTATAAAGCGGTACTCCACCCCAGGCTTTTACCAATTGAAAGTAAACGAAGGCTCGCATAAATCTCGCCTCAGCCAAATAGACGTTCTTTTGTGAATCACTTAATACAGTGCCTAGGGGAGTGTACTTTATTACCAAATTAGCGTACAAAATGCTTCTGAACATATTGTCCCATATGCCTACAATATTGTTGCTCGCTACATTATCCAAACCCTGCATGGTTTTATGGGCATCGAAATTAGCTGCACCGTTTAAACCAGCACCCCATTCTGCCTGGCAATCCAAGGCACCAATCCACCAGCCGCTCATTTGCCCCCGAATCGGCGCATAGATTGCTGCCAATCCCGCCTCAACCTCTGCGGGTGAATTGTAAAAACTTTCCACCATGAGGGCTCTTGGTTCTTCCATTAAGGTATCCTCGCAGGAAACAAGTAGAATTAAGCCTATAATCCCTGTATAAAGTTTATATGATATCTTTTTCATCTTTTTATTATCCATTAGTTAAAAACCAATCCTTGCTCCAAAAGTATAGGATTTCATTGCAGGGTATCCAGCATAGTCTATTCCCTGATCCAATGAATTGGACCCGCCTCTGGTGTTCACATCGGGATCCAACCAGGAATAATTTGTAAAGGTCAACAAGTTTTGACCACTGAAATATATCTGTGCATTTTTCATTCGTGTCCATTTATGCACCGGTAGATTATAACCCAGTTCTATATTACGAAGCCTTACAAAGGATCCATCTTCCACATACCTGTCCGAAAACAAAAACCTGTTGTTGGTGGATGGAATCGGGTATTTGGCATCAGGTTTTTCTGGAGTCCAGTGGTTGTTCAGTACCTCTTTCAATTTATTTGTTCCATTGGTTTGATCCATGGTATAGGCAACTGCACTCATATTAATGATGTTATTGCCCTGGGTACCAGTAAGAAAAATAGAGAAAGTAAAATTACTGAAGGACATCTTGGAATTTAAACCAAATATATAATTGGGATTGGGATCTCCAATCTGAACTTTATCTTTTGCATCAATGACTCCATCACCATTTTGGTCCACGTATTGCAAAAACCCATTTTCTGTATATTCGTCTGCTTCAACATAGCCAAACATAATTCCTAAAGGCTCACCCTCTCGGTAGGTGTTGGCAAAATCGGTAAACATGATCATCTGCAACTGACCTGCCAGAATATCCTGGCCGCCATAAAGGTCCAAAACCTTCGATCGGTTAAAAGAAATATTTGCGTCGACCTCCCAATTGAAATTATTTTTCTCAAAAATACTGGCGTTGACCTGAAACTCAATTCCTTTGTTGCTTACCCTGCCTATATTTCGAAGAGAGTTGGTATAGCCTGTCGAGCGGGCTAGTTGTACAGCATTGAGAAGATCACTGGTTTCCTTGATATAATAGTCCGTAGTCAATTGCAATCTACCCTGCAAAAAACTCATTTCCAGGCCAATATTCAACTGTTCTGTAGTTTCCCATTTCAGGTCGGAGGCAAGTCTCACAGAGGGCGCCATGGTGGTAAATAATGCACTTCCAAACACGGTAGTACCAGGGAAAAGCTGATTCATGGTGGCATAAGGACTGATTGCCTGGCTTCCAGCCTTGCCCCAGCTGGTCCTTAACCTCAAGTCATTGATTACATCCCTATTTACGTTGAAAAACCCCTCTTCTGATAGTCTCCAGGAAAAAGCAGCAGATGGAAAATATCCCCATTTATTGCCTGGGGAATACACAGAGGAGCCATCCGCACGGTAACTGATGGTGAATAAGTACCTGTTATCAAAAGAATAATTTACCCTGCCCAAACCTGAAAGTAGCGTAGACTGAGAGTATCCTGATCCGGGAATGGAAGGAATAGCTGCTGTGGCAAGGTTATGGGTTTCGGTCACATCACTTAAGAAATTTCTCCCTCCACCGGATAAAGAGGTGGTCAAAAAATTCTGGTAGGTAAATCCTGTCACTGCCGAAACACTGTGTCTCTCACCGAAATTTTTATTATAGCTTAAGATATTTTCATTCAACAAACTGGTGAATTCACTTACATTTACAGATGCCACACCGTCGGGGACATTTTGAAATTTCTTTGTCTGATATATATCTGTACGTGAATTGATGCTCTCAATCCCTCCCGAAATTTTCAGTTCCAGGCCATCTATTATTTTGTAGTAGGCTGCCAGATTTCCAAGTACATTGTTTTCTCCCAATATATTACTTGTTTCGTTGATGAAATTAAGTGGATTCCATAATGCCTCAGAAACTCTGGAATCTCTCAAAACCGGCTCAAGATAGGAACCATCTTCTTCATAAACCCCTAAATAATTGGGGATTCCATATGCCCTACCTATTAAAGAGGTGCCAAATCTTCCCTGTTCAGAAAGTTGCCGGGCACTCTTATTTTTGGATAGGGTGATCGTTGTTTCAAATGAAAACTTTTTGTCAATATCATGGCGGATATTCGCATTAAAGGAATAGCGCTTAAAATCACTGTTATTGATAATTCCCTGTTGGTCAAATAAACCTCCTGTAACGGAAAATTTGGTCTTTTCTGTCCCCCCGCTGACATTAACAGAATGATTTTGCATGGGTGCGGTCTGAAAAACGACATCTTGCCAAATGGTTCCCTCTCCCATAGTTGCAAATTCATCGAGTTGTTGTTGGGAAAATCGGTCTCCTCGGTTCATATTGTTGTCCAACCGATTATAGTATATACCAAATTCCAAAGGATTCATCATCTCCATTTTTTTAATTACCTGTTGAAACCCATAGTTAGTTTCAATATTGACACTTGTTTCTCCAACCCTACCCCTTTTGGTGGTAATCAAAACCACGCCATTAGAGGCTCTTGAGCCGTAAATGGCTACAGCCGAGGCATCCTTGAGTATCTCAATGCTCTCTATACTGGAATTATTAATGGACAAGGGGTTACTTACCGGAAAACCATCGACCACATACAGTGGCTCGTTATTTCCAACAATCGAATTTGTCCCCCTAATTCTAACACTGATAGGGGCTCCTGGCCTTCCATTGTTTTGTTTCACTTGAATACCAGAAGCCCTTCCAGCTATGGCCTGCATTACATTAGCCGAAGCAAATTCGTTGATTTTATCCTTTGACACAGAGGCCACCGCTCCGGTAATATCTGATTTCCTTACTGTTCCATACCCGACCACGACAAATTCATCCAAGGAAGCCATTTCCTCCGTAAGGGTAACGTCAATAACATTCTGTGTTCCTACCTGAACCCTTTGAGTATTAAAACCTATAAAAGAGAAAATCACAGTGGAACCGTCAGGAACTGAAATGACATATTTTCCATTAATATCCGTAACCGTCCCTAGGTTAGAGCCTTCCACAGAAACTGAAACTCCAGGAATGGGCTCGCCGTTTTGATCCACCACCGTACCACTAATTGAAATATCCAAAACAACTTTTGAGTTGTTTTCACTAATATCTGGACTTGGTAGTATGGACAATTTTAAATCGGTCTCAGCTAGGAAACGATAATTCATCGAAAGGGATTGAAAAACTAATACTTCGCTTTCATTTGCCATCGAGAAAAAAGGGATAGTCAAAAGGAAGAACAGATAAATCCAGGATCTTTCTTTTTCGAATAGAACAGGGTGTAACTTTTTTTTCATAATTTGAAAGATTAGAATTGGAAAATTGATTTTACAGGAAGAAGCCAGCAACGGGAATCTACTTTGTAATACTGAAATCCATCATTTTAATTGGGTTTATTTTCAGTATAACAGATCTTTCTACTTTATTTTTTTACGAAATTTACATACTTTAAAATTCCATTTCTTCTATTATCTTTTACTTTTCCAATACTATCTTTTACTATTTATATATAGCTATTTCGTTCCCAATTCAATTTTTATTGAATTGGGTTGTTATCAACCTGAGTATTTTTAGGAATTGAAGCAGTATTAAAC
The DNA here is from genome assembly GCA_035460985.1 of Lunatimonas sp. Lineage (GTDB taxonomy): Bacteria > Bacteroidota > Bacteroidia > Cytophagales > Cyclobacteriaceae > Lunatibacter. Next base: position 3,340 of record DATHWC010000006.1, on the reverse strand, counting down.
CCTAGGCTGGTAATACGATTGAATTGGATGTTCGAAAAATATACACCTCCCCTAATTTCACAGGAAATCGAGGTTTCACGGAAAAAAGATATAAGACTTCTCTGCCTAGTCGAATTTATTTCAGAAGACGTTTCCTGCTATCGAGTCATCACTAAACTGATTGGCGGACATAAAGTAGCAGGAAAGTTCTTGATGTAAAAAATATTACGACTTTACTTCATTTCAGGAGTTATTCATGATTGCTTTTTTTAAGAGATTATGGGTAATCATTTGAACCCGTTTATCCGGGCCGTGGGGACGGCTAAAATGGGACCAGGGCAGGGTATGGCCCGGCGGGCTACTCAGACCCTGTGCCCAAAATATTGTGGAAGCATTGAAAATAAAATTTCCTTTCGGGCCTGGGTAAATTACCGATTGCCAATGTGAAGGATTTGTTCCCCCCTGCCAGGCAGTGCCTTCCGCTACTACCTCAAGCCCCTCAATTTCCGCGGCATCTCCATGGTATTCCCACCCTATCAGGCCAGGTATTCCGTCTCCTTTTTTCATTCCTGTCCCTTCAAACATCCAATGATCTGGCTTTACCACTATCCAATCGCCACCACCGTTAATCGGCTGAATATTTCTGACACCCATTAACAGCCCTTCGTCCGGCCCCCTTTCCGGATAAGGACCGAAGGATTTTTCCCTATTTACCGCATAATCATTATCAGCCCCAAAAGGTCCGGCCCTAAAAATCCTGCCCTGGGGATTACCACTTTTGCTTTCTGAAAACGGGGATAACCAACAAACCGAATTCCCTGAGAAAAACAAAAGGTTTACCCCTCTTTCCTTTAACACCTCCACACTTCTAAACTGTCGGATATCCCAATATTCGTCGTGACCAACACTTAAAAACACCTTCGTTTTAAGTGCCCGGTCAGGGGTCAGCATGTCACTGTTGGAACAATAGGTTACATCGTAGCCATGTTGCTCCAGAAAGTAGGAGAAAGGTCGCTCAAAGGAGATATACTCTCCTGATCCAAAGGATAGAGGATCGTTAACGATACCTGTAAACTGGGATTGCCGCCCATAGGGCCTGTCAAAACTTACTGCTGCCCAGGGACCCTGAACTCCTTTTGGGTGGGTGTAAATGGAATAATTATTTGGCCAACGGTTATAAGCTTGCCAGGTATTGTCAGAACACTGAAACAGCACATCCGCCGGGCGCTCATCAGTCACAATAAAAATGATATAGCTTTCCCAGTAGGGTTCCTCGTCATTTTCGGGAAGCGTACGTAGTTTTCCCAGATATACTCCGCTCAGCCAATCTTTGGGTATTACCAGACTGGCAGACACTTCCCATTCACATTCATGGATATTCATCTCTCCGGGTGAAGGGGTGGGTTGGACTTGGCCAGATAGAGGCCCTATACTGTGCATCCATCTTCCTCCAGTTCCTGCATAGTAACCTGTTCTGTAAAAATCAATCTTATAGGATTGAGTAGGTGAGGTTGAAATCATAATATCCAACCTCTCGCCATGTTGAAAGCTCTGCCTGGAACAATACCCTTCAATGAAGGGCGTCCGGTATAACCCTTCATCATAACGTACACGGGTAAGCTGCCATTCCGTGGTCCCTTTCTTTTGATTCTCTGCACTAATTAGGTTGTCCTTTTTTTTAGAAATGGGCTGTCCGAATAAGGGGGCTGATCCCAGAGATATAGCCAATCCTGCTCCTGTACTTAGTTTTATAGCTTCCCTTCTGGATAAAAGATTTTTCTTTCTCATGATAATTCCTGTTAAACAATCCGATTTTAAACCAAATCTGGAAATTTAGGGAAGTAATAAGGTTGGAGGAAATATTTGGCCGGAAACTGGCATTTAGTAATTGACTAAATCCTTCAGAACCCTACCATTTTCTTATTGTTTGGAAATAGGGCTCAAGTCAACTCTTCTCACCAACATTTCCGCACCTTCGGACTGGATCTGAATTTTCCCCCTTCTTGGCCTCACTTCCAATGCCCTGTTCACCAACACTCCGTTCAGATAAATGGTAATCTCTCCATCCAATACATGACATTCCAGTGTATTCCATTCACCAACCGGCTTTTCCACGTCATTTTCCCCCCTAAAATCAATTACATCCTTCCATTCCGGGTCCCTACCAAACCAGTTGATCCTTCCCCTATTTATGGTTACGGGATCACCGTCCGGTTGGTAAACATAAGCTCCTGCTACCATTTCCGGTGCGACAGGACTGGTGATGGCAAACCGGTCGGTTCCGTCTCCCACCACAATAAAATCGCCCGTACCCCCTTCTATGATCTGACATTCTATGGAATTCATCCACGTACCTGAAAAATTCCCATCCTTTCCCTGGGAATGCAACAAAACCCCACTGTCGCGGGATTTTTCCAGCCGGGGCTCATGCGTTCCCCCTCCCCACTTAAATTCAACCACCAACTTATAGTCTTCAAATTCTTCATCGGTGGTAATACAGCCCCATTCTTCCCCTGAAATATGAATGATGCCGTCCTTAACCGTGAAAACATTTTTAGGGTCACGGTTTTTTCCGCTTTCCGTAAGAAAAGTATACCAGCCGTCAAGATTTCGGCCATTGAACAACTTTACGGTGTTCCCCAGTTTCAGTTTATCGGCATTCAGGGGTTCCGGATATCTGGATGTTTTGGGGGCTGATTTCAGTTGGTTCAACAAATCCATTACGGTATCGGTGATCTTATTGGACGCATCGACCTCCAGATAGCTGGACCTGGCCCTCCAGGTTTCATATCCCCCCCATGCGTGGTGTTGGGGGGTGGGAAGGTAACCATTATAGCCATTGGCAAGGGAAATATTGAACGTTGTTCCAAAAGGACTTTTCTTTTTGATTTCCAATCCTATTTCCACGAAAACTTCACAGGGAATCGCCGTGATGGCCAAATCCCCCAACTGAACTGCTTGAAGAATTATATTTTTTTTGTCTGGAAAATCCTTGATCAATACCGTTTCCCTGGCATAAACTTCCTCCCTGGAAACCATGTTGGGGCCTTTTGCCTCCGACATGATTTTTTCCGCCCGAAGCAGTTCATCCGGATTGGGCTTCCTTACACCCAGGGAAATTTCCGTTTGTTTTACCGCCAGGGGGACCCATTCCCGGTGTTGGATGTTTTGGTAGACCTTAAAAGCTTCGGCAGCAAGCGTATTGGCCACGATCTCCATTTTGGAATAAGGAGGCATGGGAGTCGAAGGCTTACCTCCAAAATTGATATTGTTGATATCCCCGCTGGTTCCATTGGACAACATGGCCACAAAGGAGGGCGACTGCTGTTCCGAGGCTACCATTTGTGTAATCCGTTTCGCA
>DATHWC010000005.1:0-10101 GCA_035460985.1 Lunatimonas sp. | reverse complement strand
AGAGTATCAAGATAGAAGGGGGCTCTATCGGTTAAATTCCGTGTCGGCTTCTTATGGCTATTTCTGGAATGCCAACAGGTTTGTGTATCATGAGATAAACCCAATATCTCTTAATTTTGTCAACCTGTCCCGTACAAGTCCAGCCTTTGAAGAGATTTTAGAAAACAACCCATTTTTAAGGTTAAGCTTTGAGCAGCAGTTTATTGCTGGGGTCACCTACAGCTTTTCGTACAACAAGCTAATGGACACGTTCAGAACACACAGCATCTTCTTCGGCGCCAATCTTGATTTTTCCGGTGCGGGAATAAACTTGCTTAATAAAATGGTCAGCTCGGACAATCCCAATCAGTTTTTCGGTTTTAACTACGCACAGTATAATAAAGGAGATATTGATTTCAGATATTACCTGCGTTTTTCTGAGGAAAGTGTAATTGCCACACGGTTGTTTGGGGGCGTAGGCCTTCCTTATGGAAATTCCGTATCCCTGCCTTTTGTCAAACAGTTTTTTGCCGGTGGACCGAACAGTGTTCGGGCATTTCGAATTAGATCCTTGGGGCCGGGTTCCTATGCCCCGGAGAATGTAGGTGTGGGTGGATTTTTCGATCAGGCAGGGGATATCCGTCTGGAAGGCAATATCGAGTACCGATTTCCTATTGTGTCATTTTTCAAGGGAGCTCTTTTTGCCGACGCAGGCAATGTTTGGTTGGTCAATGATAACCCTTCCCTACCTGGAGGTAAGTTTTCCTCCAACTGGATGAAAGAACTTGGGGTAGGCGTAGGGTTGGGCTTGCGAATTGATGTTGATTTTTTTGTGCTGAGATTTGATTTAGCTACGCCTATACGCAAACCTTATGCGCCCGTTGGAGAGCGATGGGAAAGTAGCTTCCGCATTAAAGACGGAGATTGGCGGAGGGAGAATCTGATTTTTAACTTTGCTATTGGGTATCCGTTTTAAGAACGTCTATCAAAATTTAAGTTGTGAGAACGTGGTTTTATAAAGTTTATATCGAAAATATCGACTGAGATTACCTTGCTCTGTAATTCTAAATTCAGATTTTTGATTAATCTCTTGTAGGTCCAACTCTCTCTGGCTTATAATATAGCGCAAGTATGCAGTGAGGACAGAACCTGGTAGTACCCCGACTATATATTTGGAAAAATTAATCCGGATTTTTCATTTTTCATTGTCCATAAATTAATCGTAAAGACGCTGATAAAAAGAATTTTATTTTTATAAAATGGTTATTGATCATCAGATTTTTCCGAATTTCTGTCCTCAAAAAAGCTTTCAAAGTGCAACTGTCTACCGGCTCTTTCTTCATCCTGTTCAAAATTTGACAGGCCGAAACCCATCAATCGGACAGGCATTTTCAGAGGTTCTTGGCATAAGAGCTCTTTAGATAGTGATTTGATATCCTCGGGTGTCAGAAACCTATTCAGAGTTTTGCTTCTGGTCTGCTGCGTAAAGTCCTTGTATTTGAGCTTTAGAGTCAGCGTTCTGCCCTGGACTTTGTTTTTTTCGGCTCGTCTAAAAAGCTCTTCCAAAAGATCTCTGTGAACCTGATCCAATTCGGATTCCAAATGAATATCTTTCTCAAAGGTATTTTCCACACTCAGGGACTTTCTATCCCTTTGGGGGTTAACCGGGCTTTCATGGATACCCCGGACGATATTGTAATAATGTAATCCTGACTTGCCAAACCGCCTAGTCAGAAAATCTAATGAATACTGCTTCAGATCCCAGCCATTGTGGATTCCCAGTTTCTTCATTTTTTCCGAAGTAACTTTTCCGATCCCAAAAAAGCGCTCTATTTCAAGTTTTTCCAGGAATTCAGTGGCTTGGCTGGGGGTAATTACCGCCTGACCGTTTGGTTTATTGATATCCGATGCGACCTTGGCCAGGAATTTATTGTAAGAAATTCCCGCCGAAGCATTTAACCCAATTTCATCTTTTATGCGTTTTCTTATTTCCGTGGCAATCAAGGTAGCTGATGGGAGTTGGAATTTATTTTCAGTTACATCAAGGAATGCTTCATCCAGCGAAAGCGGTTCGACCAAGTCGGTATAGGCAAAAAAGATATCCCGTATTTGCAAAGAAAGTTCCTTATACCGCTCAAAGCGAGGTTTTACAAAGATCAATGAAGGACACTTGAGTGCGGCAATTTTTGATGGCATGGCGGATTTTACTCCGAATTTTCGGGCTTCATAGCTTGCCGCAGCCACTACTCCACGTTCCCTATTGCCTCCCACTGCCACCGGCTTGCCCCGCAGTGCAGGAAAATCCATCTGCTCCACGGAGGCAAAAAATGCATCCATATCTACATGAATTATTTTCCTAACGATTGTCATGGGATAATGTTGGGAGACGAAATGCATCCACGAGACGACGAGGATGGCTTAAGTTACCGATTGAAAGTAACGGAGGCAGAATAAAAAAGCGGGAATTTCCCGCTTTCTTTTTCAATTTACCAAGACCCTTGAGCGAGCATCGCCTTTGCAACCCTTTCGAATCCGGCTATATTGGCTGCATTTAGATAGTCGTGTGCTACGAGATCATTTTTTCTGATTGTTTCCAAGCATTTTTCATGGATACCATGCATGATTAGTTTCAATTCTTTTTCCATTCTCTCTCGAGACCAATATCTGCCTAACCGATTTTGTGTCATTTCCAGTCCTGAAATGGCTACACCCCCGGCATTAGCTGCTTTACCCGGTGCATACATTACTCCTGACCTTTGAACCTCTTTAATGGCCGGGTCAGTGAGGGGCATATTGGCACCCTCAGCGATTAGAATTAATCCGTTCTTTTCCAACATTTTGACATCTTTCTCATCCATTTCATTCTGGGTAGCACAGGGAAAAGCACAGTCAGCGGGTATTGACCAGATGTTTGTGTCCCCTGTCTTATGAAAAGTAGCAGAAGGAAATTTTTCCGCATACCCCTCAATGCTTTCCCGCTGAACATTCTTCAACTCTTTTATAAAAGCCAGTTTATGCCAATCCACCCCTTCCTCGTCATGGATATACCCGGTAGAATCCGAAAACCCTACCACAGTAGCCTTATCTTCCAGCAATTTCTCCATGGCAAATTGGGAGACGTTTCCTGAACCTGAAACCAGACAGACTTTGTTTTCAAGTGTTTCATTAATTTCGGCGAGTATATAGGAGGCGAAATGAATCAATCCATAACCTGTAGCCTCCGGTCGTAAAATTGACCCTCCCCAAAGCGGGCCTTTCCCGGTAATGCTGCCTTGAAACTCATTTTTAATTTTCTTGAATGTACCGAAAAGGTATCCGATTTCTTTTTCGCCAACTCCAATGTCTCCGGCGGGAATATCCGTAAAGTGTCCAATGTGTCGGTGTGCCTCCATCATCCACGCCTGGCAAAATCGCATGATTTCCCTATCTGATTTATGCTTGGGATCAAAATCAGACCCACCCTTTCCCGCTCCGAGCGGAAGTCCGGTAAGGGCATTTTTGAAAGTCTGCTCAAAGGCCAAAAACTTCAGAATACTCATATTGAGGGTGGGGTGAAATCGGAGCCCACCTTTGTAAGGGCCCATCGCAGAATTCATCTGTACCCGGTAGCCTCTATTGACGTGGATTTCATTGTTGTCATCTGTCCAGCATACCCGAAAACTAATCACCCTCTCGGGTTCGGCCATGCGTTCGAAGATTTTTTCATCTAGGTAGCGCTTATTGGACGCTAGTATGGGGTGAATGCTGTCAAATACCTCCGAAACTGCCTGGTGAAATTCAGGCTGACCGGGATTATTTTCTTTAATAGCGGATAATACATGGTCAATTTGTGACATGTTACAATTACAAGTTTAGTGTGTTTCCAGCAAGGCAGGAAATTAAATAAATTACAATAATAAGGAGGAATGGGAAAAATCTAAAATTCAGCAAGAAAGTACATTTCCCAAGAAGTATAGAATTGTCAGTGTTTTTTGCAAATATAATTATATCATGGAATTAATCCAGAAGTGTGGCAAAAATCGCCTGTGCTTTTAGTTGACATTCTTCATATTCCTGAACCGCATCCGCGTCGGAAGTAATGGCACTTCCTACGGCGAAATAAAATTTCTTTTCCTCCCTATCCACAATCACACTCCGAATAATAACGTTCCAATCAAAATCTCCCTTCTCATCCACATATCCGATTGAACCTGAGAACCAGCCTCTTTTAAAATTTTCGTAGTGATCTATTAGCTCCATGCTTTTGATTTTTGGTGCGCCGGTCATACTGCCCATCGGGAATGTTTGCCTGAACACTTCCTCCAACGATATGTCAGGCTTCATCTCGCAGGATACTGTTGAAATCATTTGGGTAATTTGTCTAAATTGATATATCCCAAATAATTCTTCTACAACTATTTTTCCAGGTTGCGCTAATTTTGCTAGATCATTGCGCATCAAATCTACAATCATTAGGTTCTCGGCCTTTTCCTTTTCGCTGCTTCTCAAGTGAGCGGTGAGAGCATCATCTTCCGCAGGTGTATTTCCTCTTTTCACACTTCCTTTAATGGGTTGGGCAATAAGTTTATTACCGGTCTTTTTTAAAAAACGCTCTGGAGATGCGCCCAAAACCAATTTGTTTTTTGCTTTGAAAAAAGTACTGAAGGGCATTGGCGACTTTTCGCATAATCTCAAGTAAAAGCCGATAGCGTCCATTTTTTCAAAGGTGCCTTCAAAGCCCATGCAATAATTCATTTCATATAAATCGCCTTCCAAAATATGTTCCTGAATTTTATGAAAGGTATTAAAGTAGGCTTCCTTGTTAAGTAGAGAATGGACGGTAGGATGGGTAACGATGTGTGGGAGGACCTCTAATTCGAAGTTTTGAATTTCAGAAAAAATTTGTTGGGCGTTCGGATGGATAATTGTTGCCAGATCACCGTCAAAAATGACTTGAAACTCCGGGATGAAAAATTCCGATTCTGGGCAGTTAATAGGGGCAGGGTTCTCGCTGGCTAATTTTTCATAGGAATTTTTTTGATCATAACTGACGATACCCACCCTTTGGTGTTGGGGCAATGCGCTTGCTTGAGAGAGGGAAATAGAACTTTGGGCAGCGAAAAGTTGATGCTTGAATCCATCATAGGGATAGGAAATGTCATGTGAATAAAAGTACGCAACATACGCGTAGTTACTGTCTGTCCAGTGAAGTAATTTCAGGACCCAGTCTTGGTCAATCCGAAATTGGCCAGAAGAAAGGTGTTGAGTCATGAGGGCAAAGGTACAATTAAGACCAAAAAAAAGGGGTAATTTAACTTACCCCTTTTGTCTTGTAATTTGAATGTCAATTAGTTTGTTTGCACGTCAAAATCCACACTTACCGTATTGTAGATAAATTGGTCTTTGGCTTTATCAACTGCGGTAGACTCGTCACCATAGGATAATCCCCAATTTGTACGATCAATGTTAAATCCAGCTTTGGCAGCCACTTTTCCATTGTTAACAGACACATTTGCAGGGAATTTTATATTTTTGGTAGTTCCTCTCATGGTAAGGTTTCCGCTGATCCAATGCGTTGGATTTGCAGGAGCGATTTCAGACTCACTCTTAGGCGTATTTTCAGATTCAAATTGGTTTTGATCTTCGATAGTTCCAGCACTGTAGGGTTCTACGGCAGTAATCTCAAATTTAGCTTGAGGATGGTTGGCTGCGTCAAAAAAGTCATCAGATTGAAGATGCCCAAAAAGCTTTCCGTGATTTTCAGAACCAGCTTCCATGTCATGAATCTCCAATTTGGTGATATCGAATGTAAATGAGCCAGCAGTGATTGCATCACCTTCCAGAGATAATTCCCCGCCGGTAACTGGGATTATGCCAAAATGCTGTCCAGTTGGTTTGTATCCTCTCCAATTTACTTTGGAATTGGCCGCATCCAATGTTACGGTGCTTCCTGTTGCCATGGCTACTTCTCCGGCTTCAGACGTTTCTACTGTGTCTGCGCTTTTACCACATCCGTACATGACCAATGCGGAAGCAAACAATAATGATGATAATTTTAATAGTTTCATGATGTTAATAAATTTTTAAATTTGGTTCAGTTTTTTATATGTATGTACACAAAACTATTTCTGACGAAAAAAGTTCATTCTGGGATTTAATTATTTTAGCTTTGACAGGCAAATTGGTTAACGGAAAACTTAATTTCAACAACAAATAAATGGCACTAATAAAAAAGGTCAGGGGCTTTACCCCCCAATGGGGAAGAGACTGCTGGATAGCAGATAATGCTACCATCGTGGGAGATGTAGTGATGGGGGAGAAGTGCACGGTGTGGTTCAACGCTGTCGTAAGGGGAGATGTGAATGAAATTAGGATAGGAAACCAAACCAACATTCAGGATGGAGCAGTGATCCATTGCACCTATCAAAAAGCAGGTACCTACATAGGAAGTAATGTATCTATCGCCCATAAGGCCATTGTTCATGGCTGTACAATAGAAGATAATGTGCTTATAGGCATGGGTGCGATCATTATGGATAACGCGCTGGTGAAAAGTGGTGCTGTGATTGCCGCAGGTGCGGTGGTCTTGGCGGGAACGGTAGTGGAGGAAAACAGCATTTATGCAGGCATTCCCGCCAAGAAAGTCAAAGATACAGGTGAATTTATGACTGCGGAAATTAAGCGCATCGCGGGCAACTACCCCATGTATGCCGGTTGGTTTGACGAATAAGCTATATTTCTTCCTCCGGTCGAAACCGCATATGCTTAGGATATGGAAATGCATGGATAAACTCCCCACGAATAATGCTTTCCCGGATTTGGTTCCAATGTTCAGGATTAAACAGATTTTGATGGATATCAAAAAAATATTCCCGAACATCCGGTCTTCCTATCATAAAGCGCTTAAAATCCTCGGGAAATACATCGTTGGAGGCGATTTCGTACCAAGGTCTGGAAGCATAGATTTGTTCATTGGTTTCTGGAATTGGCTTTTTCCGAAAGTTCATGTCTGCCAGAAATTCGATTTCGTCGTAATCATAGAAAATCACCCTCTTTTGCCTGGTTACCCCAAAATTTTTGGTCATCATATCCCCGGGAAAAATGTTTGCTTGGGCAAGTTGCAAAATAGAGTTCCCATATTCTTCTACTGCCTGACGGGCTTCCTCTAGTGAGCAGCTTTCGAGGAAAATATTTAACGGCGTCAGGCGTCGTTCTGTGTATACGTGTTTGATAATGAGGGTCTCATCTTTAATTTCTAAGAGAGAATTTACGGTATTTTTAAGCTCCTTCAACAAGTCAGGATGGATCCTGTTCAGGGGTATTTGGAAATATTCAAACTCATGGGTATCGGCCATTCTTCCTACCCGATCGTGGAGGGACACCAATTTGTATTTTTCCCTTACCTGTTGACGGGTCATGTTTTTTGGCGGATCAAAGTGATCCCTTATCAGTTTAAAAACAATATTGTAAGATGGAAGCGTAAAGACGGTCATCACCATGCCTTTGATTCCGGGTGCCAGTACGAATTTATCGTCACTTTCAGACAAATGCGTTAAAAAATCCCTATAAAGCTCTGTTTTTCCGTGCTTGTTAAATCCAATGGCGTTATAGAGTTCGTGGGGCCTTTTGTTCCTGATGACTGAATTCAGAAAATAAACTACCTGAGCAGGCACTTCTATCTCTGCCATAAAATAGGATCTAGTATAGGAAAAAATACCGCTCATGATATCCGGATTGAATATCAACGTGTCGGCAAAGACACCTTTTTTGTTGTGGACGAAGGGAATCAGAAAAGGCATCCATTTTTCCCCGATAAATGTCCTTCCTATTAGATACGCTGCTTTGTTCCTATAGAATACCGTCTTCAGCATTTGGATCGTAGTGTCGGTAGAAGTGGCGTATCGAGTCAAAATAATCTCCTGAACTCCCTGAACCAAAAACGCAATATCTTTTTCTTTTTGGAAATAAGGCACCCCAAAGTCAAAATCATCCAGCATTTTTTCAAAAATACGGGTCAATTCCCAGTGTCCGGGATAAATATAGAATAGGGAGGGATCAGGTACCGCCGGAGATCGTTTTATTCCGGGATAAACGAACATCAATTCTGTATCGACGCACTTTCCAGGATAAGTCTTTCTAAAGACTGAGTTGAAAAAAGACTCAGCCAGTTCTCCGTCTGGCCGCTGGGAAACTAATTGGCTAAAGCCTGCTTTTATCTCTTTCCAAAGCCCCCGGTCACCCTTGTTGTCCTTCAAAAGTTCTTCACACTTGCCAATTATGATTTTCAGGTTGTCTTTATAAAGGCGAAGTCTTTTCTTATGGTTTCTTTGAAGTTCATTCCAGTTTCTCTCCTTAAAATTAAGGGGGGCTTGCCTGGACAGCGCGTTGAACGCAAAAATGTAGTCATCAAATCCACGCTGAATTTCGCTAATCACTTGGCTTATTAGGGAGCTGTTTTCTGTATCGGTCATGGAGTTGTTTTGTGAATACAAAAGGGTGAGTAGACGGTGATTTTCAAAAAAAAAGTGCCCGTTTTTTTTCGAATTTTTGGAATAAAAGAATTTATGATTAAATTTCCTCAAGTTTATTCAAATTTTTGAATAATACCCAATAGGTTTAATAGGTTTGATAAGTAAAAAAGGTTTGGACCATGTTCAGACCTTTTTTTTTAAGTCGTTGGTTTCAAAGAGAATGCAATTAAATTTGCAGCTAATCTGGTTCATGAAAGAAGAGAATTTCTATGGATTTAATTAACCTAGTCCTTTATCAACCACTTTTATCCGATATCAACCGCATGCTATGTTTATAGCGTGGATTTCACCAACCAATTTTTTTTGTTTAATTTGACCCGCAGATAACGACGGGCCATGTTTCATAAGATAGGATTACGACAGTTTTGCAAGTTAGCAGGACCAGTTTTTTTTATAGGGGTGTTAGTTGCCTGTTCGGGGCGGGTAGAAGAAGGGAAGACCGAAGCCGGTGGACCAAATCCTGAAGCAACCAGTGAGGCTCTGTTGGAAAGTGGTTTGAAGATCCTTCAGCCATGGATGTCACATTGGGCAGACTCGGGTATGCCAGAGGCCCTTCCTTCATTTAAGCAAATTGCAGATATGAAGTTGGAACTTCTCGAAAGACCCGAGGTTAATCCAATAAAAGAAGGAGAACATCCGCTTGCCGCCTTTCAGTTTCGTCATCCCGATGATCTAGGGACAGTAGACATCTATCATTATAAGGTGCACATTGATGACGCCTCGCGTGTATCGTTTGAGCCGGATGCGGAAGTAATTTTTTACCGCCAAAACGGCATGCGGGAACGCCTTTTATTTATTGGCCCTTCAGGATTGTTTGAAGATGCTGTTTGGATTGATGACATTCATCTGTTGGTGGTAGGTTACTTTGAAAATGAAGACGGATTTTCGCCCATGGCTTGGCTGTTGAATATTGAGAACTCTTCGTATCTGCTATATGAAAGTGAATTTGTCGTTTCGAATTATGACCGATTTGGTTATCTGAAAAAAAAGTTATCAGCTCTAAATTTAGGTCCATGAAGTTTGACACCGTACTCAAGCATTTGTCAGAGGCATTAAAGCAACCGCTACCGGGTAAAGTGGGCCAATTATCCATGGCCCCTCTACCCTTAGATGAAAACCGATTTGCTTCTATGGACCTTCCAAATGCGAGAAAGGGAGCGGTGTTGCTACTGCTATATCCAGATGATGAGGGATGCATGGTGCCTTTCATCAAGCGGTCAATTTATGAGGGTACTCATGCCGGGCAGATTTCACTTCCGGGTGGAAAATGGGAGCCTTCAGATGCTTCGTTGGAATATACAGCACAGCGAGAAACTGAGGAAGAAATAGGGGTTCAGATAGATAGCATAAAAATACTGGGTCGGCTTTCGAGGCTTTATATACCACCGAGTAATTACTTGGTCGAACCTTTCGTGGGCTACGTGGAGAGCAAACCTAAATTCAGTCCGGACCCCAGGGAAGTGGACAGGGTGGTAACCTGTAGTTTTGCCCACCTGATTAACCGGTCTACCCGAAAGCAGAAGGATATAATTATTCGTAACAATCACCATTTATCAGCACCCTATTTTGATATAGATAACGAAGTGGTTTGGGGGGCCACTGCAATGATTTT
>DATHWC010000004.1:0-17206 GCA_035460985.1 Lunatimonas sp. | reverse complement strand
CGGTGTGGTCCAACCTGAAACTGAGGTAAAGATGAGTCCGGATGTTGCGGGGGAAATCATTGAACTCCACGTGGCTGAGGGGGATTCGGTTAAAATAAACGACCTGTTGGTGAAAATCCGCCCGGATAACTTTATTTCCGCACTGGATCGGGCCCAGGCCACCCTCAATCAGCAGATGGCAAATCTCGCCCAATCCAAAGCTTCTCTAAAGCGATCTGAAGCCCAATTTACACGCGCACAGCTGGAATATGACCGTAACCTAAAATTGTATGAAGACAAAGTAATATCCTCCGCTGATTTTGAACAAATCGACGCCAATTACCTGACAGCCAAAAATGATTTGGAAGCGGCTGAACAGACGGTTTTGGCAGCGGAATTTATCGTAAAAAGTGCTCAGGCAACCGTCGATGAAGCCGCCGAAAATCTCCGTCTCACCAATGTGTATTCACCAACCAATGGGATAGTTTCAAAACTCCTTGTGGAACAAGGCGAACGGGTAGTGGGTACCGCCCAAATGGCAGGAACCGAAATGCTGCGTATTGCGGATCTGTCCCGGATGGAAATCCGTGTCAACGTAAATGAAAATGACATTGTGCGAATATCACTGAGCGATAGTGTATTGATAGACGTGGATTCCTATGCCTTTAGCGGAAAGAAATTTGGAGGCATAGTAACGGCGATTGCAAATTCAGCCAATGAAAAGGCAAGTACAGACGCTGTAACAGAATTTGAGGTCAGAATAAGAATTCTAAATGATTCTTACGCGGAATTGGTAACGGAAAAAAACCCGTTTCCCTTTAGGCCCGGGATGACCGCAAGCGTGGAAATAATAACAAACAGAAAAGAAAATACCTTATCGGTGCCCTTGGCGGCTGTTACGACCCGGGAAGCAGAGACCTTGGAAACCCAAGGAGGGTCAACCCGCCTGAAGGAGTTGGTTTTTTTGAAAGAAGAGAAGACAGCTAAAATGGTGGCTGTTAAGACTGGCATTTCAGATTTTGATAATATCGAGATTTTAGAAGGGCTGTCCGAAGGGCAGGAGATAATTATTGGCCCTTATTTTATCGTAAGTAAAGAACTTGAAGATGGAAAAGCAGTGAAAATTGCGGAGAAGAAACCGGCAAAATAAAAATAAAAAAGGAGTCTAAAAAGACTCCTTTACAATGGGGTTTATTCGTAACTGACTGCAGCTATCTATCTTAAGAAATGGGTCGAAAACAAAATTTTCGTTTCTAAAATTCAGACAATTTAAGGAATTTATAAAAACCGGCCTAGCTTTTTTTAAAGAATTTTACAGTTATTAATACTGTTGAAATTAAATTTTATTTTTTATAAATTATTAATATTTTATATTGATTTGTGCGATATTTACCCTAAAATACAAAATTAATTTACCACTCTAGTCAGTCGGTCATTAAAGGATTTTTTCAGTTAGGCAAAGAAAAGCTATTTTTGCAATTATGTTGCATGTATATTTGTATGATGATTTTCACAGTTGATTTTATATACGCGCTTGTGGCTGCTTTATTAGTTAGCCTGATTTCGTTAGTTGGTTTGGTTTACTTCCTTTTCAACAAATTGCTTATCGGGCAAATAATCCCCTACGCTGTTGCCTTGGCCATAGGTGTTTTGCTTGGAAATGCATTTTTTCATTTAATTCCGGAATCTTTGGAGCTAGGTCTATCAAGTAGGATTGTTTTCGTTTGTGTCATTGCCGGTTTGCTAACGTTTTGGTTGATTGACCGGATACTTTCCCACAGCCACCCAGTCTCTGATCCAAGTCAAATACCATTACGATCTATTGGAAAACTGAATTTGCTCGGAGATGGGTTTCATAACTTTATAGATGGACTTGTGATAGGAGGGAGTTTTATGATCAGTCCCGAAGTGGGCATGGCTACCACGTTAGCGATTATTATTCATGAACTTCCTCAGGAATTTGGTGATGCCGGCACCTTGATTTATAGCGGTTTTTCTCCATTGCATGTGGTTAAACTTAATTTTCTGGTTGGTCTGACGGTAATGCTTGGTGTGGCAGTTGTCTTTTTTTTGAATAATTGGATAGTATTTCAAGCAGGTTATTTACTGGCCTTTACTGCGGGAGGTTTTGTCTATATGGCGCTTGGAAATTTATTGCCGGCACTTTACATACAAGCCCGTGGAAACCTAAGGATGCAAACCATTCAGCTATTGGTGATTTTAATTGGGTTGGGAATGATAGAATACCTCAACAATGATCACGCTCATTCTCACGATGGACACCCTCATGGTGAAGGTATTAACGCTCATCAGATGGGGATAATCTTTAGGAAATAGTAGGGGTAGTTCATTTTGATTTACCCCGGATTGTGTATTAGGGTTCGTTGCAGCCCACCCCGACTAAGTCGGGAAGGACTTAATACGTACGAAAATCAGTCACATTGGAGAACCAGCCACCCTTACGGTGAACTCGAAAATTGAAGCTGATTGGCTGATTTTAAAGCGTTTTAGGTACGAAGAAGAAATTCTAAAGCATATTCCGTGTTTAACCCTTACGAAAATTCAAATTAGTCTTTCATCCCAAAAATAAGGTTCGGAACGAACGAGTTTGACCCATTCAAAATCGGGATGGACGGTATTAATTATAAAGTTGAACTCCATGGGGATCACAGAAGAGGGGATCTTCAACATAAGTGAACGCTTTTCCTGATACCACCCTTAATTTAGATAACCAAAAAAACACAATGGGAAACGCTAATAAATCTTATCTTCCAGAGAAGACTTGTCCAGTTTGTGGCAGGCCGTTTACTTGGAGAAAAAAATGGAAAAATAATTGGGAAAATGTGCTGTATTGCTCTCAGAAATGTAGTTTAAGTAAGAAAGAGAGGCCAGGTTGAGTTCCCAGCAGGTTGTAATATTTGGCGGGATTTCAACACAAGTTTGTATTAACGTTTGATTAGATGGTGCTGTTCGACCGGGTGGTTTGTTAAACATTATATTTATCAGGTAAATATTTTATGTAATTATTTATAGAAAAATTTGTTTTGTATATGGTTTTTTAACTAGCTTTATTGAAAAATAGAATCTAATGAATATTCATAGTTGTTTAAAGTTTAAATATGCCTTCATTGTTATTTTTGGTGTTTTTTTCATACTTATTTCCGAAAATGGATTTTCTCAGAGTTCCCAATATATCGGCCTAAGTAATGGGATTCAAGGGATAGCTGGACGGGATTTAGGGTTTTCTCAGTTAAAATATACGGGTATAAGTTATGTGCTTTCCCTTGGTTATGAAGTCAAAAAACCAAAAAGATCTGAGTCATTGTCATTAAACTTCGCTAAAGGAACAAGCAACAGTAGAGGTGGAAACTCAATGGAAACTTGGTCATTAAGTATGGTGTGTCATACCCTGTATCGTAGGGACTCGTCAGGGGACAAAGGATTTCGTTATGGTTGGTCATTACAAAATGAATTAAATCACCGTTCCCATCAGCGTTTTGCTAATTTTAATAATCGTATGGATTATTTTACCTCCGTTGGTCCCGCTTTAGGATATTTGGTTCCCATTTCGTGGGAGGATAAAAAGTTTGGTTGGAATACGACTGCGCATATGCAGGGGTTGGGGTTTAAGTTTGCATCCGATTACATTTCCTCGCTACCGCCAGTAATCGAATCGGATGGAACAGTAGGGGATAGTTTATGGTATGCGACAGATGTTTTCTATATTGGAAGGGATTGGAGCGTGGGATGCTGGTCAGAGATTCGGTATGAAACGAGCTCGGGAAATTCCATGGGAGTTCAGTATCAGTTTGATTTTCAGCAACTCTCCGTCGCCCAAGAAGTGATTCGGGTTAGGAATTCTATTATGTTGAATATATGTGTGAGGCTATGATTTCATTTGGGAAGAAGGTGAAGTGGGGTATGATAGCCCTTTGTTTGGTTATTTGCTCCTGTGAGGAGTTGATTCTACCTTCTGATCCTCCCAGTCATCCAAAGGAAATATTTGATCAACTGTGGGAAGACCTTCAATTTCGTTATGCCTTTTTTGGTCATAAAAATATTAACTGGTTTGAAATACGGGAAAAGTACAGTCCTCAAATCACGTCTGATTTGGACGATATGAAATTGTTTGAAATAATGGGCAATATGCTTTTCGAGTTGAAAGATGGGCATGTAAATCTGGAAAGTACTTTCGGACGAAGCAAAAATTGGGAATGGTTCGATATTCACCCCATGGATTATAATGAATCTAATATTTACTTCAATTACTTAACAGTGGATCATTGGCTAAGCGGCCCGTTGAGACACAAGGTAATTGATAGTGTGCTCTATGTAAACTACAGGTCATTTACCAGTGATATCACAGATCCTGACATGGACGCCATCTTGAATCGGGGTAAAGGTCTTAGGGGTATGATCCTGGACATTCGCAACAACGCAGGGGGCAACCTCAAAAACGCCTATAAACTAGCCTCAGGTTTTACTGGGACACAAGTGACCTATGCCCATCAACGTATGAAAAATGGCCCGGGTATAAATGAATTCACGGCATGGAGGCCTATGGTTGTTAATCCAAGAAAGAAAGGTTTTTTTAATGGCAACGTGGTCGTCTTAACAAACAGAAGGGCGTACAGTGCCAGTACTTTTTTCGCACAAATGATGCGTGTTTTGCCGAATGTGGTATTAATGGGAAATAAAACAGGAGGTGGTGGGGGAACACCTGCCTTTGGAGAGCTTCCAAACGGTTGGATTTACCGATTTTCTGCTACTCAAACCATAGATCTGGATGGCAATCAATTAGAGGATGGTGTGCCTGCGGATATCCAGGTAAGGCTGCGTAGAAGTGATGAAATTAAGGGAAAAGATACCCTGATCGATGAGGCTTTATTGTATTTGTCAGCTAATTTAGAGTTTTAACCCGGAGTATGCGGTAGGGTTCGTTACAGCTTGTCCCGACAAAGTCGGGTAGGGATTAAAACGTAAGAAAACAGTCACTTTGGAGAATCAGCCACCACTACGGTGAACTCGAAAAGTGAAGCGTAGCGGTTGGTTTTAAAGCGTTTTAAGTCCGCAGTAAAAATTCTAGTGCACATTCCGGGTTTAACTGATCGTGGAGGTTCTTCATAAGTTAAATAGTACGGGAAGTTATTTCTAATATTTACTCCCGCTTTTCCCAGAGCAACCTGGACACCTTAGGCTGCAATATGCTTTGTTATCACCCCATCGAACGTCTTCGGTATTTTTTGCGGCGATACAGAAAACATTATCCCCATTATGGGAATTCACCAAGACCAATTCAGGTCGGGACCCATTCATCTTGCCCTGTTTGGATGCGGTCTGAATATAAGGCGGAATTACGGACAGGGCATTCTCATTGTAATAAATATTCCCTATCAACCTATATATCCGCTCGAATTTGCTATTCTGACCACTTCTCCCCTCCGAACTTTAACCAACAAATTAGCTATTTCCCGTGGGGTAGTCTGACCCCAGTTATAATTTCCTGGATCGATTTCGTACCTGGTGTGCGGGAGTTTACTCACTAATTTTCTTATGTCAAACCCCTAATTGATCTTAAAACCCCTCAAAATCCGGGTCAAATAAATTTCTAACGATGCTTTTGGTAAAAACTGAACTTGAAAACCCAAGAGCAAGATAAAATTTTATTGATAAGGAAAACGAAAACACAAAACCGAGGAAACACGTATTAAGCGCATTTTGAGTTGAATTCACCGCAGATTTATCATTCTATAAGTAGTAGCTCAAAGCGTATAATATGTAATTATATCAAAATATTATATAAATAATATGGCATCAAAATTGTCTTGCCAGAATAGTATAAATATTTAAATTAAAATATGCTGTCATGAAAAAAATGCAGAAAAAAGATACAGGCCCGGATAAAGGTGTATTGTCCAAGATAAATGACAATCCTGACCAAAAGGAGAAGGTAGGCTCTTCTGATGAAAAAAAGGGAATCATCGCTAAGATAAATGGTGACCGAGCTAAAAAGAAATGAGTTTTCAAAAAATGAAATCCTTCAAAGTAATTTTATGTCATTCTGATTATCCATCTATTTATATCCGATAAACAGAATATAAAAACCATTAAAATCCCGATCCCCTTCTAAGCGGCGATCAAAACTCTCAAATCCTATAACTATAAATAAACCACAAAGATATGTTCCATCATGTAAAGGAATTACAATTTAATGCGAGGGTTTCCAAGCCGGATGTACGGTTTGGGAAATTGTTGCTCGAACAATTTGGCGGGCCAAACGGAGAATTAAAGGCCGCAAGGCAATATTTTGTTCAGGCATTTGGATGCAGGAAAGCCTTCCCCGACAAGGCAAATGCTCCAAAAAATGGGGTTTTGAGTTGGTCTGTTTACGAGGACAACAAAATGCCAGAAACACAGAAAATCTTCTAAATCTTATAATTCAAATTAAATCAAGGCAGATCACTTATGCGGGTTGTCTTTTTATGGGCATAAGCAAAAGTAGAATTACAATTTTAATAAAACTAAACTAACCAAAATGGAAAATTTACGGAATGAAAACGAAGTTCGAAATCAAAGAACATCAGAAAAAGGAGTAATGTCAGGAATGTTTCGGGACCGGGAAAGCACAGAAAGTGCCTATAATACCCTGCATGAAAGAGGATATTCAAAAGATGAAATCAACCTCGTCATGTCAGATGAAACCCGGAAGACCCACTATAATGAAGTAGGGTCAGAAGAAACTGAAATCGGAACCAAAGCAGCAGAGCATGCAGGCAAGGGATCGGCGATAGGAGGCACACTAGGTGCTGTTGCGGGTGTAATTGCCGCAATTGGCACAAGCGTAGCGATCCCCGGACTCGGAATATTGATTGCTGGCCCAATTGCTGCCGGGTTGGCGGGAGCTGGCGCAGGCGGCTTGGCAGGTGGTCTTATCGGTGCTTTAGTAGGTTCCGGTATACCGGAAGCACGGGCAAAACTTTATGAATCGGGTATTAAAGAAGGCAACGTAGTCATTACTGTGACTCCGAAAAATGAAGAAGATGCCCAATACCTAGAAGAAAATTGGAAAGCTAACCGTGGCGAAGAGATTCACAGGTAGCATTAACAATGCGATATGTGAGGGACTTTAACTATCCCTCGCATATTTTATAAAACTAAACCAAATCATAGTATGAAAATTCCGATAAAAATTAATTCAGTTCTTATCCTTTCATTATGTATGGCGGGTCCGCTTTTGCTTGGAACATCATGTTCTGAGAATAAAGCAACCGATTCGATGGAAGCTGCTGAGGAAGAAAATATCAGTAGGATTACTTCCAATGATACGACAATGGTGGTCATTGAAAATGATAATGACGGAAAGTTCTTAATGGACGCGGCCGAAATGCAGTTGGAAGAAATAAGCTTAGGTAAATTAGCACAAGAAAAAGGGAACTCACCCCATATCAAAGAAATGGGAAAGATGATGGAAGAAGACCATGCCAAAGCCTTCACAGAGCTTAAGGCATTGGCACAAGCTAAATCCGTTTCAATTCCCACTTCAATCACTGAAGATTCGAAAGATATTCAAGAATCATTAATGGAAGAAACCGGAAACGATTTTGACAAAGCTTATAGCGATTTGATGGTTGAAAAGCATGAGGACGCAGTCGCAAAGTTCGAAAAAGTATCCACTGACTCTGAAGATAATGAAATCAGAACATGGGCCACTGGTAAACTTCCAGGCTTAAAGGCTCATCTGAAACATGCTGAAGACGCTAAAGAGAAAATTGATAATTGATTCATAGGAGTATTAATGAGTGAGTAAAGTCTTTGAAAGGGAGGTTAATTCTGCCGAGTTTACTCATAGCAGAGGTAGTTGGTAAAAGATAAAGATTTTATCTTTTAGTGTGCAGCGAACAAGGTTCGTCGCACATTTTTTTTGTCCCAGTTTTTCTTCAAAAGACAGGGATAAACTTTACCTTCAGGAATCAAAGTTTCGACCCGCCTCGGGATCGTGGTAACAGAAGGATGCCCCTATTTGTATCCATTTTTAACGGAAGGTATAAAAGAATTCAAAAATGAAAAATCAATTTAGAGATCAGCAGAACAATTTAAATTTGGCTGATATTTTTATACAAAGAATTTTCTCTTTAACTTAACTCCCAGCCTGATTTAAAAATAACCGGAATGCGCCACTGTTCTTATTTTGTTACACAACGATTGTGTACCTGTTTAATAAATGGAAAATTATTTAGGGTAATTTTTGCCGCTCTGTTCGCTGGATGTCATCCGTCTCCCGTTCCTTATCCGGACATTTCCGTTCCTGATGGATTTGTAGTTGAGAAGGTTGCGGATGAAAGCCTATTGGATTTCCCAATGTTTGCCACACTTGATGAGACGGGTAGGTTATTTGTGTTTGAATCCACCGGCAACGTGTATGAGGAGTCAGAGGATGCCATTGCGGATCCCCAGTTCAGGATCAAACTTCTGGAAGACACTGACTCAGATGGTATTTTTGATAAAGCCACAGTGTTTGCGGACAAAGTTGGGTTTCCGCAAGGGGGAGTATTTTATAAGGGCAGCCTTTATGCTTCTTCCGCACCGGACCTACTCAAGCTTACAGATACAGACGGAGATGGAAAAGCGGATCAGCGGGAAGTGCTCTTAAGCGGATGGACGTTAAATGTAAATGCCAACAGCCTTGTGGGCCCTTTTATGGGTCCTGATGGTTGGCTGTATATGACCAATGCGATCATGGGCTTTGATGTGACAAGTCTGGAAGGGGAGCGGCTCAAAGGGGAAACGGCCCGGTTATGGCGGGTCAGACCGGATGGGTCAGGATTGGCTTGGGTGGGAGCCGGTGGGATGAACAATCCGGTAGAAGTATCATTTACCCCATCTGGAGAGCCCATTGGAACCATGACCTATTTTACCAATCCTAAAGCCGGCCAGCGTGATGCGTTAATCTATTGGACCGAGGGTGGAGTATATCCCAAACCCAACCAAAGTGTGAGCAGGGACGGGTTACCCAGAACGGGGGACTACCTTCCTGTTATATCCAAATATTCCCGGGTATCTCCATCGGGTATTGGCCGCTATCGGCATACCTCATTCGGATCGGATTATACCAATAATTTTTTCAGTGCCCAATTCAACACACACCAGGTGGTAAGGCACAAACTCATTCGGGAGGGAGCCTCCTTTCGCACCGAAGATGAGGTTTTTTTCAAGATGGAGGGTGAAGACTTTCATCCCACTGATGTACTTGAAGATGGGGACGGTAGCTTGCTCATTGTAGAAACTGGTGGCTGGTTTATCAAAGGTTGCCCGCTTTCCCAAGTTTCCAAGCCGGAATTAAAAGGGGGAATCTACAGGGTAAGAAAAATAGATGCGCCTCGAATTTCCGATCCTTATGGGAATTCCATTTCTTGGCATGCGGAGGAGATAGCATCCTTAGTCGATTACCTAAATGATGGACGCCCCTTTGTTAGAGACCGGGCAGAGCATGAGCTAGTACAGAGGGGAACCCTTTCCGTAAATTCACTAATTAGTCTTTTAAATAATGTGCATACTGGAGAAACAGCACGAACCCACGCAGTATTTTGTCTCTATAAAATCGGCGGATTAGATGCAATAAATGGAATTGGAAATGCTCTTTCGGATCAGTCGGTACAAGTGCAAATAGCCGCCGCCCATGCTCTTGGTTTAGCAGGTAATATGTCAGTATCTGACAGGCTGGCTCAGGTATTAATTCAGGACCCCTCTCTTGCCGTAAGGCGTCAAGCAGCTTCAGCCCTTGCTAGTTTGAAAGATCCCAACTCAATTTCTTCCCTCCTGCAGGCAGCAGATATAACGGGTGATCGGATGTTGGAGCATGCCATTATCCATGCATTGATACAAATTAATTCTCCTGAATCACTAGTGGCTGCATTGTCCGATCCAAGGCCGCCTGTGTCAAAGACCGCACTGATCGCATTGGATCAAATGCCAAGCTATACCATTCAGACAGCTCAGATGCTTCCGTTTTTTGCCTCAGATAAAGAAACAGCACTTTGGATAGCATCCTTGCATCCTGAATGGGCACCGGATTTGTCAAAATTTATTGGTCAGGAATTATTGTCAGACAAGCTTTCAGAAGAGGACATGAACGCTTTAGGTCAATTACTTATCTCTTTTATACATGCCCCTGAGACCCAACAGGTTGTCAATGACCTTCTGTCAAGGGGTGATCAGAACTTAAGCGACTTTTTGCTGACTACCGTCAATAGAGCTCCCTTGGACCAAATTCCGTTGACATGGATACCACAAATGGCCCGTATCCTTATGTCCGAAGTAAATCCCCTTCAGGCCAAGGTCTTGAAATTGGCACAGGCAAAAAAAATATCAGAACTGGATACCTTGCTAGTCCGCTATGCCCAAGATCCAATTAGGGATGATAGGAACCGTATGGCTGCTATGTTGGCTGTTAATAGCAGTTCAGAAACAATACCAGACTGGCAATTTGACTTTTTGATGGAACGGCTCACTGATGGGTATGAGGCACCCATCCGACAGCAGGCGGCACATGTGTTGGAGAATGCTCATGTGAGCGATGAACAGCTAGTGTTGCTTTCAGAAAATTATCTTCCGGAGGCAGATGACTTTATACTTCCCCGCCTGTTGCCTGTATTTGAAGGAAAAAGACCTGATGCTGTCGGCATTGTCCTAGCCGAAAAGCTCAGTGAATCCCAAACCCTCGACAGCTATAGGGCAGCCACATTGGAGAACCTTTTTGCCGGATACGGTACAGCCGTTGACGCCCCTTTTCGACGGATGATGAAACGGTTTAGGGAAGTTAATGCCCAACGGTTGGAAAAAATTGAACAGTTAGAAAAACTTATTCCAACTGGAAATCTGGATAACGGTCGGGTGCTATATTTTGGAAAAGCAGCTTGTGCGACCTGTCATACAATAGGTCCGGAGGGAGGTTCTATGGGGCCGGACCTCACTTCCATACAGCGTGATAGATCGGCTCACGATATTCTGGAAGCCATCGTCTATCCGAGTGCAACTTTCGTTCGTGAATATGAAACCTATCAAATAAAAACGGACAGCGGGACCTACACGGGTATCGTCCAGGAACAGTCTCCCGAGCACCTCACGTTGGTGGTTTCTCCACAACAGTTTGTCCGAATAGACCAGTCAGAAATAATGTCAAAAGAAATTTTGGATGTTTCCATGATGCCCCAAGGCCTAGACCAAGTATTGACTCCCCGAGAAATGGCTGACCTGATGGCGTTTTTATTAGGTCAGGATCAACACCCGGAGACGGATCAGCAATTTTTGCGATAGACCTGATAGTACAAATTCCCTACCCTAAACACTAAACCCATGAAAAGAAGAGAATTTACGGGAAAAACTCTGGCTCCAAATTGTATTTCTTTTCCAAAATGTCTAGTTTTCAATTTAAATCATTCGATCTTCATGAAATACCCTACTATATCTCTCCCGTTTGTTTTGTTTATAATGATTTCAGGGACCTTACAATTTTCCTGTGGCGCCCCTTCGGATCGGGATTCTGCCAGTACATTTGATTCTGAGATAAATCCTTTGGAAATGGTTTTAAGAAGTCAGGTGAAAAATGCGGACAATATTTGGGAGGTGAAACAAGAAACCCAGCATTGGGATCCAAAACAGACTGCTATTATCATTACGGATATGTGGGACGAACACTGGTGTGAAAGTGCCACCCAGCGGGTGGGGGAATTGGCTCCGCATATGAACGCCGTGGTCAATGAGGCCCGTAAACGCGGCGTGACCATCATTCACGCTCCCAGCGGGACGATGGACACTTATTCGGAATATCCCCAGCGGAGAAAGGCACAAGAGTTGGCTTTTCACCAAGCTCCTGAGGGATTTGAAATTGAAAACTGGTGTTATTTAGATCCAGATATGGAGGATCCACTTCCCATTGACGATACTGACGGGGGCTGCGACAAGCCCTGTTCTGACGGTGAACCCTGCAAGGAAAGGGAGGCTTGGACGAGTCAGATTTCGGTTTTGGAAATTCACGATGAAGATTACATTACAGACCGTGGCCAGGAAGTTTACAACTTGATCATGGACCAAGGGCTGGAAAACATTATTGTCATGGGCGTCCATATTAACATGTGTATCTTGGGACGTCCTTTTGCCATCCGCCAACTCTCCAACCTTAAGAAAAATGTGGTTTTAATGCGGGATATGACGGACGCAATGTATAACCCGGCACGTGAGCCATATGTCACCCATTTTAGAGGTACGGAATTGGTCACCGAACATATTGAAAGGTACTGGGCACCGACCGTGTTAAGTTCGGACATTACCGGCGAACCCGCCTTTCGCTTTGCTGAGGATGACCGGACCCATATTGCTATGCTTATCGCCGAAAAGGAATATGATGCCAAAAGCACCTTACCGGCATTTGCTGCAAAGCACCTTTCCGAAGGAGGCCATTATGCCTTTAACGTCATCGAACAGTCCGAAGGAGATACGTTGGATGCGATACGGCAAATTCAGGACGCGGATCTCCTATGGCTGTATGTGCGAAGAAAGCACCTACCAGAATATCAATTGCAATATATTCGGCAACACATCGCTGCAGGGAAGCCGGTGTTGGCAATGCGTACAAGTAGTCATGCTTTTGAAACCTGGAAAGAATTTGATTCTGAAATATTGGGTGGAAACTATCATAATCACCATCCCGAAGGTCCGGATACCTGGGCTATTCCTATCGATTCGCAATTAAGCCACCCCATTCTTACGGGACTTGGGGATAAACCGTTTGAAGTCGTTTCTTCTCTTTACAAAACCAAACCCTTGGCACCTGATGCGCAACCTTTGTTGATGGGAAGGTTTCAAGACCAAGAGGAAGAACCTGTTGCCTGGATTAGAAAGGTAGGTGACGCAAAGATCTTCTACACCTCTCTTGGACATCCAAACGACTTTGATATTCCTCAGGTGAATAAGTTGATTTCGAATGCCATAATTTGGTTGGAAGAAAATTGAAAATTACCGTTCTTATGTTTCTGTTTAAAGATTTTGTTGATAGGGGCGGAGCCATTTCTTTAGCAATAACAAAAAAAGGGACAGGGAAAAAAAGAAAAACAGCTCAAAGATGCCGGTGTTTCCAAGTAGGAAATACAATCCGATAGAAATCCCCAACAACGTAAGCAGCATCCATGTAGAACGAATTGAAATCTCCTCATCAATGGCAGCAAGATAACGGATAAAAAGGTATAAGGAGGCTGTTAGACTCAAGGCGAAGAAAACAGCCACGACTGCGTGTAGTTGCTTTAGAAAAGGCATCTCCTCTACAGCCGGAATAATGACGGTCAGCACCAAAAACACCAAGGAGGCAATCAGCAGTTTGTTGGCTTTTCGGTGCCGGAATGCCTTCAGCACATACAGCCGATAAACGTAAAAACTAATCATGATGGCGGTGACCGTCCCCCATATAATAAATGCCCAGCGGTATCCGGGAGTATTTCCAATCATGCTCATGGTATAGTAAAATGGAGACTCCTTTGTGGCAAATAGATACGTATAGAGTGGTATGGCAAGTAGGGTAAACAAAGCTATATACCGCATGTAGCCTTTGCTAAGCTTGTCTTCGGTCAAAAATTGTTGATAGATGTTCATTTCCTTCCAAAAGATGGATTATTGTAGCCAATATAACTTTTTCATATTTATTTTCAAACCACAAAGTAATTTTTCAATAGTTAATTTGCCACTCATAAAATGATACCGAACCTTTGACAAAACTTTTACCCATTCAGTTGCCAACTTGATTTGTTGGTCTTATCTTTTCGCAAAAAAAAAATAACATGCAGTTGTCGGTTATTGACTGGGCGATTATATTCCTGTTTTTCGCTATTTCCCTAGCTGTGGGCTTTTGGGCCTCCAAGCAGGCTGGGAAAAGCTCCTTGGCGTTTTTTCTGTCTGGTCGGAATATGCCTTGGTACCTACTTGGCGTCTCGATGGTCGCAACTACCTTTTCAGTAGATACACCAAACTTAGTATCAGATATCGTTCGGCAAAACGGCGTCTCGGGGAATTGGGTTTGGTGGGCATTTTTACTTACTGGTATGTTGACAGTATTTGTATATGCAAAACTGTGGAGGCGGTCAGAGGTGGTGACGGATGTGGAATTTTATGAAATCCGCTATTCGGGCAAGATCGCTGCTTTTTTACGGGGCTTTCGGGCGATATACCTGGGAGTGTTGTTCAATGTGGCCATTATGGCCTCAGTGACCTTGGCTGCCATCAAGGTGGGAGGAGTGATGTTGGGTCTTTCTCCCGTGCATGTGATTCTGATAGCCGGAGGAGTTACAGTACTCTTTAGCTCTATGGGAGGATTTTTGGGCGTTATTGTTACGGACTTTATACTCTTTATTGCCGCCATGGCAGGATCTATACTGGCGGCAATATATAGCTTGGACCACCCGGAAATCAACGGTCTATCCAACTTACTGGCCCATCCCGAAGTAGCTTCCAAGCTATCCATTTTTCCGGATTTCAATCACTGGGAGGTTGCTGTCATTGTTTTCATCATTCCCATTACCGTGCAGTGGTGGAGCGTATGGTATTCCGGTGCCGAACCCGGCGGTGGGGGCTACGTGGTGCAGCGGATGCTGGCCGCCAAAAATGAAAATCATGCCATGGGAGCAACTTTACTATTTAACGTAGCACACTATGCGATACGGCCTTGGCCGTGGATTATCGTGGCCCTGTGTTCCATTGTGGTTTATCCGGACTTGGATTCGATTCAGGCCGCTTTTCCACTAGTGGATAAAAGTATCATCGGACACGACCTTGCATACCCAGCCATGCTTACACTGCTGCCTGCTGGTCTATTGGGTTTGGTTTTCGCTTCATTACTTTCGGCTTATATGTCCACCATGTCTTCCTGCCTTAACTTGGGTTCCTCCTACATTGTCAATGATTTCTATCAGCGATTTATAAAGCCCAGCGCTTCCGAGAAGGAGCTGGTCCTAGTGGGAAGGCTATCCACCGTGGTGATTATGGTTTTGGCCAGTGTATTGGCACTGTTCCTCCAAAATGCCCTCGCGGCCTTTAACATACTTCTACAAATTGGCGCAGGTACTGGGTTGCTGTTTATTTTGCGCTGGTTTTGGTACCGTATCAATCCCTACAGCGAGCTGACAGCGATGATAGTTTCATTTGTGGTGGCACTGGTATTTTTAGCCATTGACAATTATGACAACTCCCAGATTGAATCTTTGGTTGCCATGGGGCAATCCCGTGCGGATGCCATACTTCAGGTGCGTCCTTTCAAGCCTTACCAACAACTGCTACTTGGGGTAGGCATCACGACCATATCCTGGCTTTTAGTTTCCATTCTCACCCCCCCCTCGGATTGGGAGACGTTGGAAAAATTTTACCACCGTGTAAAGCCCGGTTCTATAGGCTGGAAAAAGGTTATAGCCTATGCTGAGCAAGAAGGACGTCCCATTGCAGCGGAAGACCGTCAATCTGATCTCCCTCTAGGAATATTGGGAATGGTCTTTGGCTGTATGTCCGTGTACAGCGGTCTTTTTGCTACCGGTTATTGGATTTATGGAGCCTATGGGGTTGCGGCGGCATTGACTTTACTCTCATTAATAGCCTCCGTATTGGTACTAAAGGTGTGGATGCGGATGAACAGAAAGGGAGCTGATAGCCGAATTTAGATTCATTTTGGGGAGAAATCCTTATTTAGTTGGACGCTGAATTTCTAAAGTTACATAGAAGTCTTAATTATTATTTTGGTTAGAGAATGAAGCGTTTTTCCTTAGGGAGTGATAAAGGTGATCAGCCGATTTCCAGCATTTAAAAAAGCTTTGGCAGGCCTCTGGTAGTTAGAATTTATCGATAGATCACCTTGGTTTGAGAGTTCTTTAGGGAGAAAGCTTTATTTTTGAATAATCGCTGAATAATTTAGGCATTTCGATCCAATTTTCACCTATTACTTTAGCCAATTCAGTACTTATTTCCTAATTTGGAAGATCTCTTAAAAATTTCTGAATTTTCCTATATGAATTTATCCAATCTATTTTCTTTATCCAATAAGGTAGCTCTAATCACCGGTGCGAGTAAAGGCATTGGCCTTGCGATGGCGGGGATTTTTGCAGCAGCAGGTGCAAAGGTGGTGGTCAGCAGTAGAAACCAAGAAGCCTTAGACGAGGTGGCGGGAAACTTGCGCCAAAAAGGTTATGAAGTGTTTGCAGTTGCTTGCAACGTAGGCAACGTGGAGGAACTGACGTCCCTGGTTGACCAGACCATTTCCAAATACGGCCAGCTTGATATCTTGGTAAATAATGCGGCAACAAATCCTGTTTTTGGTCCCATACACGA
Organism: Lunatimonas sp.; assembly: GCA_035460985.1. Taxonomy (GTDB): domain Bacteria; phylum Bacteroidota; class Bacteroidia; order Cytophagales; family Cyclobacteriaceae; genus Lunatibacter. The sequence continues at coordinate 871 of DATHWC010000004.1, read as the reverse complement.
CACTACCCTGGAAGCCTATGACAAAATTATGAATGTAAATGTCAGAGCAGCTTTTCAACTGATGAAATTATGTTTTCCTTATCTGAGGGAATCCTCCAACGCATCTGTAATCAACATCAGTTCCATCGGTGGTGTATCCCCGGAAGAAGGCTTGGGAATATATAGTGTCAGTAAAGCAGCCTTAATTTCCCTAACAAAAGCTTTTGCCAAGGAATGGGGACCCCATACAATACGTGTGAATGCCATTTGTCCCGGATTGATTAAAACTAAGTTTTCTAAAGCTATTTGGGATAATGATAATTTACTTGAAAAAATGATGCAAACGCTGGTAATTAAGCGGATAGGTACTCCGGAGGAAATTGGTGCGGCCGGATTGTATCTGGCTTCCGATGCGTCAAGCTACACCACGGGCGCAGTCTTGACAGCTGATGGAGGATTTACAATATAAAAACCCAAAATCAGGTAAATGGAATTATCCAAAATAAATAAATTATTGATTTCTAAGTATAGGGATTTTTTGGAAAATGATATTTATCCCATAGAAATGCAAAGCATCTATGGTTCCTTCAAGCACGCACTGCCTTTATTGGATTTGTTGCGGGCAAAGGCCAAGCAAAATGGACTTTTTGCACCCCATTTGCCGAGATCAGCGGGAGGACTGGGCCTTTCTCTGGTGGAATTTGCTAGCGTATCCGAAGTATTGGGGCGTAGCCCACTAGGACATTACGTATTCAATTGCCAGGCACCTGATATTGGGAATATGGAGCTGATGTATCATTTTGCTGCGGACCACTTAAAGCAGGACTTCTTGATTCCACTACAGAAAGGAGAGATTCGAAGTTGCTTTGCGATGACTGAACCAGCCCATGCT
>DATHWC010000003.1:0-7664 GCA_035460985.1 Lunatimonas sp. | reverse complement strand
GAGATGCTGAATGACCGCCGTAAAATGCAACCAATCAATGCAGTACATAGCACTGCTTACCTATCTACTGATGCGGCAATTGGTCATGGAAACTTCATCAATGCCAACGTATCCATTGGAGCCGGTGCCATTGTCGGAAATCACGGAATTTTCCACAGTAGTGTTATTTTGGAACATTTGGTTGAAGTCGGGGATTATGTGCAGATAGGTGCGGGTGCTGTAATTAATTCCGGAGTTAAAATTGGCGAAGGTGCCTTCATCGGATCGGGTGCAAACATTGTATCTGGAGTGAGTATTGGGAAAAATGCACGAGTTGGAGCAGGTTCTCTTGTGATAAGTGATGTAGAGAAAAACACCACTGTCTTTGGAAATCCCGCCCAAGTCATAAATAAATAAGGTTACGAAGTATAAATCGATTCACCAAACACCCTGCTTGAAACAGGGCTTACGTCATGGAAAACGAAAAATACCAAATCTTGCTGTACTACTGTTATGCGGCAATTGAAGATCCCGAAGTTTATCGGGAAGAGCATCACCTTTTTTGTATCGAAAACAATATCCGTGGAAGGATTATAGTATCCTCCGAAGGACTAAACGGCACGGTTTCCGGTCTCGTTGCGGACTGTGAAAAATACATGGCCTACGTGAAAAGTGATGCTAGGTTCGAAGATACCGAATTTAAAATCGACACCCACCATAGTCATGCGTTCGCCAAAATCAACGTACGGGCTAAAGAGGAAATTGTCCATTCCGGCCTTCGCCATATCAACCCCAGAGAAAAAACAGGTAAACACCTTGATCCATCTGAATTCAAAGCTCTTAAAGATCAAGAGGATGTTGTAATATTGGACGTAAGGTCAGACTATGAACATAAATTAGGGCATTTCAAAAATGCATTGAGGTTAGACATTGAAAATTTTAGGGATTTCCCGGAAAAAGTAAAGGACCTTGATCACCTGAAGGACAAAAAGGTTTTAACTTATTGTACAGGGGGCATTAAATGCGAAAAAGCGTCAGCATTTTTATTGGATCAAGGATTTAAGGATGTATATCAACTTCACGGTGGTATCATCAAGTACGGACTTGAAGCGGGAGGAGAGGACTTTGAGGGTAAATGCTATGTGTTCGACAACCGAGTGGCTATTGATGTAAATCAGATTAACCCAACGGTGGTTTCCGAATGTTACATCTGCGGTACAAAATCTGACCGAATGGTTAATTGTTCCAATTCTGAATGCAATATTCACGTTCCCATCTGCGAGTCCTGTGGCTGGGAATTTGAAGGGGCTTGCTCTGATGAATGTAACCAACATCCTGAAAAGCGCCCATATGACGGCACCGGGTACTATCAAAAGAACAGCAACGGATATAATCCCTATAAAGGGTTTTACAAAAAGTCTGATCAAGTCAAACCCGACGCAGTCCGATATGAGTCTAGTGATTCCTGAGTCCGAACTGATAATTAACCCTGATGGAAGTATCTATCACCTCAACTTAAAGCCAGAGCACTTGGCTGGATCAATCCTTGCTGTTGGGGATCCGGATAGAGTGGCAAAAATTTCAAAGCATTTTGATAAAATTGAATTCCAAGGCGGAAAAAGAGAATTTATAACCCATACCGGTACCTATCGGGGTAAAAGAATCAGTGTGATCAGTACCGGTATGGGAACCGACAATATTGAGATTTTCATGACCGAACTGGATGCCTTGGTCAATGTCGACCTTGAGACCAGAAAACCGAAAAAAACGCATACCGCTTTGGAAATAGTCCGCATAGGCACATCCGGAAGTATGCAAGAAGATATCCCTATAAATTCACTTTTGGCTTCCACCCATGCCGTGGGGCTGGATACCTTAATGACTTTTTACTCCTTGGACCATACTTTATTCGAAACCAATCTGATGGAACAGGTGCGGAACGAACTAAACCTCCCATTTACACCATATTGTGTAACCGGTTCCGCTCGATTAATGAAAAAGTTGGGCAAAGGGTTATTGTCCGGCATCACAGTTACCTGTCCTGGCTTTTTCGCTCCACAGGGTCGAAAGGTGCGCATTGAGCCTGCCCTTCCAGGAATTATCCAAACCTTAGGCAGCATTCAAGTAGACGGGAAACGCCTTTCAAATTTTGAAATGGAGACAGCCGGGTATTATGGGATGGGTCGGTTGTTGGGGCATGAGGTTCTTAGCCTTAATGCTATTATAGGGAATCGAATTTCCCAAACTTTTTCAAAAAATCCCGATTTGGTTGTAGAAGACCTAATTCTTCACGCATTAAATAATTTTTAAAATCCCGGATTAACCTTTCTTTTTCCTTATTCACCATTCATCCAAGGTCTGTTTAGCTTACATAAAAATCAATTGGTTCAAGTAGTTAGGTATATTAATTGTATATACATATACCGTGAAACATTTTGATAATGAGCTAGTTTTATCTTAACCAGTATCATTTTGGAATAGATAATGTTCTTTTATAGGATATTATCTTGAATGATTGGGACACTCATGTACCTACTCGGTTTAGAAAAACCCGCTTGCTCATTGACTTGTAATTTTGATATTAACCAACGTATGAAATATTTATCAACCATTCTGATTTTATTTTTTGTCACCGCTCAGGGATTCGCCCAAGACGTCAGCATTAGGGGTAAGGTGAAAGAAAGAGGCAGTGAAAAGACCTTAGAATTTGCCAATGTAGCTCTGCTTTCAATAAGTGATTCCTCCGTTGTAGGAGGTGGAATGACCGGATTAGACGGAAGTTTTGATTTCATTACACAGCCCGGAAAATACATTTTAAGGATAGGATTTATTGGCTATGAAAGCTATTTCAGAAACCTTGACTTGGGGGAACGCAGAAATGTAAATTTGGGAACAATAGCTTTGGCTTTGGATGCGGCCAACCTTGAGGAAGTTGTGGTCGAAGGTGTTACTTCCATTTTCGAATCCGATATTGATAAAAGAAGGTATGACGTAGAAAATAGCGTAGTTGCGGAGGGGGCCACCGCAAGCGAATTGCTTGAAACTCTTCCTTCAATTCAAATGGATGATGAAGGAGGGATTACCATGCGTGGAAGCGGAGAAATACTTATTTATATAAATGGTAGACCCTCCAACTTGTCGGGGGATGATGCCGAATCGATTCTATCCCAGTTTCCAGCCAATAGCATTAAAAGTGTAGAACTGATTACGAATCCTTCTTCCCGCTACGACGCTGCGGGTGTTGGTGGTATTATCAATATTATTTTGAAGAAAAACGAAAAAACGGGATTTAATGGCCAAGCAAATGTCTCTGTGGGCACTAGAGACAAGTATAATGCTGGTGTGAATTTAAATTACGGTGCGGGAAAAGTCAATTATTATGCATCATATAATTATCAAAATAGAAGACTTTTTCGGGAATCTGATGTTTTCAGAGAAAACCGAGTTGGTAATTCTTCCCCATTTTTGGACCAGGATTCTTATGGGGAACGGATAGATATTACACATTTAATCCGGGGTGGTTTTGACTATAACATCACGGAAAGTCAAACTTTCGGCTTTTATGCGCAAGGTAATTTTAGGGATAGAGAAGGGTTCACTGATCTCAATCAGCGAAGTCTCGATTCGTTCAGAAACCTAGATAGCTTGTATGTTAGGAATCAAAATGATACAAGGGAAAGTTTCAATGCTGAAACGGGAGTAAATTACAATTGGGAAATAGATACCTTAGGTCAACAATTATTTACTTCTCTTTCCTACTCAAGAGATGAAAGAACGCAGTTGGAAAATTATGAGCAGCTGTTTTTCAATGAAGCTAATGAGGCTGTTCCCGATAATAATTTAATCCAACTGAATACCGTCCCACAGACAAGTGATATGTACGTTTTTCAGTTGGATTATACAAAACCATTTGCGAACGGAGGTAGTTTGGAAAGCGGCTTAAAAGGGACCTATTCGGTATGGGACAGAGGTCAGGAATTTTCCCAGGGTGATATAGGCAACAATTTTAATCCGATACCCATCGATTCCATCAGTGACAACTTCATCTTCAAAGAAGATGTTTATGCTGCGTATATGAGCTATAGAAACCGAGTTGGGAAAATTGGCTACCAGGGCGGATTACGTGCAGAATATACCGAAACTATTGGCCAACTGGCGAGTAATGACGATCCTGTCATAAACAACTACTTCAACTTGTTTCCCAGTATGTATGTATCTTATGACCTGGGAGAGGAACATGAGTTCACCGCCAACTATAGTCGAAGAATTTCAAGACCTAATATGTGGTCCCTATCACCCTTATATCGTGTCAGAGACCTTTTAAATTTGAGTGTAGGAAACCCATACCTCCAGCCGGAATTCACTGACAGTTACGAAGTAGGATATATGAAAGGTTGGGAAAGATTTCTTTTTAACGCTACGTTATATCATAGGGCTTCAACTAACGTGCATACCCGTGTAATCCGGCTTGCAGAAAACAACGTTGCTATTCAAACAAGGGAAAATGCGGCAAGGAGAAACAGCACCGGACTAGAACTTATCAACCAAGTACAGGTCAACAACTGGTGGGATGCCACAGTTTCCGGAAATTTCTTTTATTCTGAAATCATTGGAGACAATATCGAAGAAGGATTCAACAACAGCAATTACAGTTGGACGGTTAGCCTCTTGTCAAACATGGCCATACCCAACTTGTTTACCTTTCAGGTACAGGGTAACTATAGGGGCCCAATAGTTTTTCCCCAAGGTGAGATCGAACCCTTCTGGGGGATCAATGCAGGTATCAGGAAAAACATCATGAATGACAATGCCACGATAAGCTTGAATGTCAGTGATATTTTCAATACCCGGATATTTCGGATCAGAAACGAGGATACCCGTTTTGTACAGGACCGAGTATTTAATCGGGAAACCCGAATAGGTACAATCGCCTTTACTTACCGATTTGGCGGGTTTACAGACAGAAATAATGGGCGAGATGGTGATGATGATATGGATTTTGATGACGACGGGGATTAATTATCCAATACCATCCAATTCACTTAGTTCCAACCAACGCAATTCAAGCGCTTCGATGTCCGCATCAAGCGCTTGAATTTTTAAGGACCATTCGGTCAGTTTTTCATGATTGTCGGTGCCTGCATTAATCTTAGAAACAAGTGATTCCTTTTCACTAGCCAACCTGGAAAGTTTTTTGTTCAAGTCCTCAAACTCTTGTTTTTCTTTAAACGAGGCTTTAGTTTTTATAGCTGGGTCCGACATATCCACCTCTTCCTTGGGCTTGGGAGTTGGCGTGGGTTTCGACTCTTTTTCGACCGATTTTTGGGCTTTTTCCCATTCCCGTAGATCAGTGTAGTTACCGGGAAAATCTTTGATTTGACCGTTTCCTTCAAAAACAAAAAGATGCTCTACCAATCTATCCATAAAGTATCGGTCGTGGGATACAATGATTAGACAGCCAGGAAATACATCAAGAAACTCTTCCAGTGTATTGAGTGTAACGATATCCAAATCATTAGTTGGCTCATCCAGGATCAGAAAATTGGGGCTTTTTATCAATACCATTAAGAGTTGAAGCCTTCTCCTTTCCCCACCACTCAATTTGGCGACTGGGGTATGTTGTTGTTTTGGAGGAAACCCAAACTGCGTCAGAAATTGACTGACTGTAAGTACACTTCCACCGGCGACAGTGACTACTTCCGCGACGTCTTTGACAATGTCAATCAGCTTTTTGGTCTCATCAAATCCGCTTTCCTCCTGCCTGTAATATCCAAAAGCTGTAGTCGATCCAGCTACCACCGTTCCCTTGTCTGGGGATAGTTCGCCGGTGATCATTTTTAGCAAGGTCGTTTTTCCAGCTCCATTAGGACCTACAATACCTATCTTATCTCCTTTTTTAAAGGTATAGGAGAAATTTTTAACCAATTCCTTTCCGTCAAAGGCTTTGGATAGACCGTCTATTTCAATAATTTTGTTACCAAGCCGTTGGGTTTTGACTTCAAGAGTTATGTCCCTTTCTTCCTTTTTCTTTAACGCCTTTTCTTTTGTATCCTCAAAGGCTTCCACCCTATATTTTGCCTTAGTACCCCTTGCTTTAGGCTGTCTCCTTATCCAGTCTAGCTCTTTTTTATAAAGACTTTTGGCCTTGTCCTGTTCCGTTGCTTCTATAATTTTACGCTCAGCTTTCTTTTCCAAAAAATACCCATAATTTCCCTGATATCGGAAGATCTGGCAATCGTCCAACTCTATAATCTGGTTGGTAACTTTCTCTAGAAAATACCGGTCGTGGGTGACCATTAATAATGAAAGGTTTGCTTTAGATAAATAGTCTTCCAACCATTCTATCGTTTCTAAGTCCAAATGGTTGGTTGGTTCATCCAACAACAATAAATCAGGTTTTTCTAGAATTGCCTTAGCCAAGGCAACCCTTTTACGTTGCCCACCACTCAGTTCACCAACTGGGATGCTTGTATCGTCCAATCCAAGTTTCCCCATCACCTCGTTGACCTGATATTCAAAATCCCACGCCTGAAGCTGATCCATTCTCTCAAAAACTTGCTGAAGCAAGTTTCCGTTTTCCTTTCCCTGTTGGGAATCCAACATTGCCTTTTGGTATTCTTTGATTACCTGAAGTACTTCATTGGTTGAATCTTCAAAAATCGTTTGAAAAATAGACAGATGTCCTTCAAAGACTGGATTTTGATGAACATACGTGATTTTGATCGCTTGGTTGATGGCAACCTTTCCCTCATCAGGTACCTCTAACCCCATGATAATTTTCATCAAGGTAGATTTTCCAGCACCATTGATGCCCACTAAAGCAACTTTTTGGCCTTGATCTATACCAAAGGAAATTTTTTCAAAAAGTTTTCGCTCCCCAAAGGACTTACTGAGGTTTTCTACGGATAAGTAATTCATGCCGCAAAATTACCAAAACTTTATCAGGAATCAGTCATATAAAAAAAAGCAACTGCAAAAAATGTATCCCAAACCAAAAGTGGTAAAATTATGGAATAAGATAACGGAAGAAACTATTTCATCAATGCATTGATTGCATTGGCTAATGATTGAATTGCTTCTTTAACATGTTTCATGGACTCTTTAAATTTAGGCTCCATTTTTTCCTTCTTGTCCTTATATTTTTCTTCAAAGTTTGATTTTTTCTCTTCAAATTCTTTTTCAAGTTTTTCCTTTTCAACCTTTAACTGCTGAATTTTCTTTTCGATATCATCCCTCAGTTCCACGGACGCTTCTGCTCCCGTTTCTATCAGCTCTTCAATTTTGCTCCCAATATCCTGCAAAATCTTTTCAATATCTTCGAATGCGTTGGCCTTTTTAGTCATGGTGAAATTTATATGATAGAATATGTAATATAGAAAAAATACCTTACAATTTTAACAAGCCTTTAGAAAGATCTGACTAAGAGGAGGTATAATTTGTTAATGGCAAATTATAAAAAGAAAACACATAAGTATACGTTCATCCGTAGGGAAAATCGGGTCCCTATAGCATTCGAATTAAAACAAAAAAAGCCCCGAACTGACGTTCGGGGCTTGTGATGGGTAAGGCGGCGACCTACTCTCCCGGGTGTAACCCCAGTACCATCGGCGCTGCAGGGCTTAACTTCTCTGTTCGGGATGGGAAGAGGTGGAACCCCTGCGCGAGGCCGCCTATGTCTTTCGGGC
>DATHWC010000002.1:0-22243 GCA_035460985.1 Lunatimonas sp. | reverse complement strand
GAAGCTTCAGTTTTTTAAGCCGCCTGTAGTCAAGAATATTACATTTACGCATGTAAAATAGTTAGTTTAATTTATTGAACCCTAAAGATACGGATCGTTTTGGGGTTTACCGAATTTCCAAAAAAAGCTACCCTGCCCTATTCATTTCCATCCATCCCCTTATTTCTATTGGCGGGTGGTTTATGAACCGGCTAAGACAGCTTTTGTTATTTAGCTTTATTAAGTGCTTAATTATATCCAGGATTCTGGATCAGGTTCGGGTTGGAAACGACCTGAAAATCCGAAATAGGGAATATCTCCCTTGTGGGGTCATTGGTTGCCGAATGGTCCCACCAAGTACCTGTGATGAAATCCCCAAAATCGGATCAAATCCCTTCGCCTTTTTTCTTCAAAATTTTTCGGCTTTAACTATACAAATAGTCTATGTAATTATTTGGAAATCAGTGCCTTTTTTTGTATAATTGTTTGTAGGTCATTAAAATACGTGGAGTAATTATTAAAATTATCCTCTATGATCCAGTCACAACATTCATTCGATGTCCTTATCATCGGGGCCGGAGGTGCCGGGCTTCGGGCAGCAATCGCAGTAGCCGAATCCAACCCCAAATTGAAAGTAGCTGTTATATCAAAGGTATATCCGATGCGTAGTCATACGGTCTCAGCGGAAGGTGGAGCTGCTGCGGTAATTAAATCCAACGACAGTCTCGAACACCATGCTTATGATACCATTTCTGGAGGAGATTGGATGAGTGATCAGGATGCAGTGGAGGCGTTTGTAAATGAAGCGCCCAAGGAAATGGTCCGTATGGAACACTGGGGCTGCCCCTGGAGCAGGCAGGATGACGGGCGTGTTGCCGTACGGCCATTTGGAGGAATGAAGATTGAAAGAACTTGGTTTGCGGCTGACAAAACCGGCTTTCATATGTTGCATACCCTTTTTCAGACTTCCATGAAATTCGAACAAATCCACCGTTTTGATGAATGGTTTGTTACCAAACTTTTGGTAGAGGAAGAACGCTGTCAGGGAGCTGTTGCCATTGAGATGGTGACCGGAAAAGTACATGCCATCACTGCCAAAGCCGTAATTATCTGTACTGGCGGTTGTGGCAAAGTTTTCCCATATACCACCAATGCCAGTATAAAAACTGGAGACGGCATGTCACTCGCCTATCGCGCCGGTGTACCGCTTAAGGACATGGAATTTGTACAGTACCATCCCACAGGACTTCCCTTTACCGGCATTCTGATTACAGAGGCAACACGGGCCGAGGGCGGTTACCTTCTCAATAAAGACGGATACCGTTACCTGCAGGATTATGACCTAGGGACCCCACAGCCCAAACCCGTCCTCCGTTCCATGGAGCTTGGCCCCCGAGACAGACTTTCTCAGGCCTTTGTACAGGAGCAAAAAAAGGGAAGAACTATTGAAGGCCCGTACGGACAGTATGTCCACCTAGACATCAGGCATCTGGGAGAAAAAATAATTCTATCCAAGTTGCCATTTGTACGGGAATTGTGCCTGAAATATGAAAATATTGACCCCATAAAAGAAATGATTCCTGTACGGCCCGTGGTGCATTATGTCATGGGCGGGATTCACACGGATATCAATGGAGCAACGCCTCTAAAAGGACTCTATGCAGCTGGTGAGACGGCCTGTGTCAGCATCAATGGAGCTAATCGATTAGGCTCCAATTCCTTGACAGAATTATTGGTTTTTGGAAGCCGTGCCGGTGTAAATGCCGCAAATTTTGCTTCCTCCCAAAATGGCGTTGACCGGGCAGTGACCACCTTGGCCTCGGATGAAGCATTTCGCCTGGACAGGGAATTTTTAAGTAAATCAGGAGGCAGTGAGAAAATTGCTGAACTAAGAAAGGAAATGCATACCTGTATGGAGGAAGGAGCCGGCATTTACCGAACCGAGGTATCATTAAAAAGCTCCCAAAGTAAAATCAGGGAACTTCAGGAACGGTTCAAAAATATCCGGATAGAGGATAAAAGCAAGACCTTCAATACACAACTCACCACGGCAATCGAGCTTTCCTATCTGCTGGACAATGCGGAAGCCATTGTGCAGTCTGCGCTACACAGAAAGGAATCCAGAGGATCCCATCAGCGCCTTGATTTTCCAGCCAGAGAGGATGAAAAATTCCTGGCTCATTCCCTGGCGTATAGGAAGGAAAACGGTTTTCCGGAGATAACCTATTTACCTGTGTCCATTACCAAATGGCCACCGGGAGAAAGAATTTACGGACGATAATCCCTGTTGGCTGGATAATCAAATCAATTAAACCCTACAATAAATGCAAAATAACCCAACCATAACTCTTGAAATTTTCCGGTATCGGCCCGAGGAAGAGGATGAGCCGGTATTTGAATCTTACGAAGTGCCTTTACGAAAGGACTGGGTAGTACTGGATGCATTAAACTATATAAAAGACCAAAAGGATGGAACCCTGACCTTCCGATGGTCCTGCCGAATGGGAGTATGTGGCAGCTGTGGAATGATGGTTAATGGCACTCCGGCACTAAGCTGCGCCACATATATCCAACAATTCGCTCCAGGTCCGATCCGTATAGAGCCCTTGGACAATTTTCCCGTGGTACGGGATCTCGTAATAGAAATGACTGATTTTATGAACAAATTAAGGTCAGTCAAACCCTGGATCATCCGTGAGGAAGATAAATCCACCGAAGAAGGAGAGTATCTCCAATCTCCTTCCCAGTTAATGGATTTCAAAAAATACAGCATGTGCATCAACTGCATGCTGTGCTATGCGGCCTGCCCCGTGTATGGACTGGAACCGAAATTTATCGGACCGGCAGCAATTGCCCTTGCCCAACGGTACAACCTGGACAGCCGGGATCAGGGAAACAAAGAACGTCTAGAGGAACTGAGTACGGATGAGGGCATTTGGAACTGCACCTTTGTAGGGGAATGCTCGGCCGTATGCCCAAAATTGGTGGATCCCGCAGAAGCTATACAGAGGTATAAACTGGAAGGAGCCACAGATTGGTGGAAATCACTGATTCTTCCTTATGGCAACAAAACCAGCAAAACGTAAGCATGATGGAGAAAAAAATACTGCCGAACATCAAGATGCACCGCCGTCATATAAATATTTTCTGGTGGTCGAAAAGGTGGATACATATAAAATTCATTACCCGCGAGCTTACCAGTATTTGTGTGGCCATATATGTCATGCTATTGCTGTTATTTATAGTATCGGTATTTGACGGTCCAGCGTCTTTCGAAAGTTATTTGACATTTATGAAAGCACCGGGCATGATAGTCCTTCACGTTTTCTTTCTTTTCGGGTTGATTTACCATAGCATCACCTGGTTTAATTTGGCTCCGAAAGCTATGGTTTTAAAAGTGGGTGATAAAAACATTCCGGGTTATGCTATAGCCCTGGCAAATTATATAGGTTGGTTGGTGCTTTCACTGGCATTGCTGTGGCTATTGGGGGGCAACAAATTGCCCGAGATTTGAGGGCATTTTAACCTTCCAAAATGTGGAGAAGGGTATAACGAGATAAAAAATTAATTAAATGGGGGAATACTCCGGACATATAGACCTAATTCACTACCGACCTTTAACCATATAAATGAAAAAGCTATGGAAAGGAAAAGAACGATAGAACCCTTATTTTGGAGTTTATTTGGAGGAGGTGGAACCATTTCCGCACTGTTTTTGCCAATTCTTCTGATCATTACCGGGATTGCCATTCCTTTGGGATGGATACCTGTTTCCCATGAACGGATTATGGGTCTTATCTCTCCCTGGTATAGTCGACTGCTCTTCTTGGGTATCATCTCTTTGTCTATGTTTCATTGGGCGCATCGGTTTAGGTTTACACTTCACGAAGGATTGCAACTGCATCCCTATGACCGGCCGATTGCCATCTTTTGTTATGGCATGGCCATTTTGGTTACAGTTTTGTCCACTTATTTACTGTTTGTAAGACAGTATTAATTAGGGTAATCCTGTCAAAGTTGCCTCAATTGTAAATTAAAACCTTGGAATTGACACTTTAAAATCTTACATTAGGCTTACTTACAGAATTATTCCCACTTAACTGTATGGCCATGAAAAAATTAAAATCCATAAATCCCGATGGAATTTCCCGGGCGTTGGAAAAAGGGGAGAGGTACCGTTTGTTAAATGAACCCGATGAAGCGGAAAGTATCTGCAGGGATATCCTAGCCGTGGACGAAAACAATCAGGAAGCTTTGGTTATGTTTATCCTTGCATTATCCGACCAATTTGGAGCTGGGGTAGGTGCAAATGAAGCTTGGGAATCGGTCAATAAATTAACCGATGAATACAAGAAGTTTTATTATTCCGGGATTATTAAGGAAAGACAGGCGAAAGCATCCCTAAACCGTGGAAGCTACGGGAGTGGTAACGACGCTTTTGAATGGATACACGAGGCATTGGCAGAATTTGAAAAAGCAGCAGACTTAAGACCTGCGGGAAATGAAGACGCCATATTGCGGTATAATGCCTGTATCCGCTATATTCAACGGCACAAACTAAGACCCCCACAAAGGGAACAAAGGGAGCCCTTACTTGAATAAATCAAAAACTGGAGGGGAATCGCAAAAACCTAAGCATTCACTTTTTTTTAATTTGCTTCTGACTATTAATTTACTAGTTTAGAAGCCATGAACCGATCTTCCATGAGAAAATTAGTTAGAAATTGCTAAGGTTGACTTCTGACGCTAAATCCAGAGCATCTAAAATTCAAACACAAGAAATCCAAGTTCATCGGAAAAATTCTCATATACCCAAAGCTTGCCGTCTTTGGCAAAATACTTTACAAAATCAGTGTTTAACTCTGGAATTACAGTTTCAGACATTAGATTGAACTCATCATCGAAAACGGACAGGCACACAATCACTTCTTTAATTTCCGGTAGAAATGCTCCTTCTTCCCGAATGTCCGAGAAAACCCTTTTTGCCGATATACGCAGATACCGTTGCTTTTCTCTATCCCACACCGGGATAGAATGGGCTAAACACAAAATTCTAATCACTCATCCCTAAACGGATAAACCCCATTTCATCCTCCATATTCTCATGAATCCAAATTTTCCCGTTCTTGGCAAAGTGCTTTCCGGGTTTTTTGGTCAATTGTGGTACTAAAGTTTCTCCCAGCATGTTTTAAGTCCTTGTCCCTGAAAAAACAATAATAACATATGAAATACGCTATCAGATTAAAACGACATCCTCAAACGCTACAAATCCTTTGGTTTAAGTCGTTTAAAGACCAAATATTTACACGGTCAAAGACATCTATCGTCCGCTTACTGTTTTGCATGAAAAGGCTATAGTATCCCATATGATGCCTGGAGGGGTACGTAACGGAAAAAAAATTTCGGACATTCCCGAGAACATACAGGATCATCTTGCGGCCGAGGGACATGTGCTCGTAGTCCATTATCCCAAAGAGTAAAATGTGTATGGAAACTAGGAGGTAAATGAATTTGAGAATTAAGACCGGGGTTAACTATAATTCGCCAAATACATCATCCAAGTCCAACACAAAACCGGGCAGGGCTTGGGATATTACCCGGTCACCCAAGGTAAATAAACGGGAGGAGCTGTATTTTTTACCCTCCAGTAAATAGATAAGCAACGTTTGCTCATTGGGATGGATTATCCAGTATTCGGTCACTCCTGAGGCCTCATATACCTCATATTTTAGTTGCAGTTCCTTTTTATTGTTACCGGGGGAGAGGATTTCTACAATCAAATCCGGCGCACCTACGCAACCCAATTCATCCAGCTTATCCCGGTCACAAACAACGCAAAGATCCGGCTGCACGACGGTGTCAATATCCTCATTTCGTATGGACGCTACCGGAAGCCGCACATCGAAGGGTGCTGGATAAACTTTGCAAGGTTTTCCTTTCAAAAATTCATAAAAGCTGTTTGCCAATATCATCGTCACTTCTTGATGAATACGTCTCGGCGCTGCGGCGGCCTGTCTAAACACTTTTCCCCGGATCAGTTCCACCATTTCGTCCATCTGCCATGATAGGTAATCCGCATAGGTGTAGGAACCATAGGCAAAGTCAGGTTCCTTCACCACATCTTTATCAGAATGCTCTTCCATAGGATTATACGTTGAAAATCACGGGATAAAGGTAGGAAATTTGTTGGGAATTTGGAAGGAGGGGGGAGGTGTGATGAGTTGTGTTAGAGTGGTTGAGTTAATTATACCATTAATGTGTTTCTATAAAAGTCATATTCTTCCTTTATTTTCTTGTGTCTTCCCGGTTGGTTTTTGGTCAATTCCAAAGCTGCTTTGTGATTCAGCATTGACTTCTCTTCGTTATATCTTTTGAATTCCTTATTCAAATAAAGAATTGCTAGGTCATTTAAGGCTTCCGGATAATTGGGGTCATATAATAGGGCATTTTGGAAGGCGGAAAATGTCTTATCATAAGCTTTGAATTTCAAATAGGCATGACCTAAATTGTTAAATGCAAACTGATAGGTAGGGTTGATCTTTAAGGCTTCTTCGCAATGATATATCGCCTTTTTTAAAAACCTTCTTTTATCAATTGTGACCCCCTTAGAAAACAATTCCTTCAACTTCAACTGAAAATTTTTCAACTCGAAGGGAGAACTTATTTCTCCTTCAATGGATGCTGCCCAATGAAGATATAAATTAGCCAGGTTATTATGGGCTACAAAATGGTTCTTATTTAAGGAAATGGCTTTTTTATAGTTTTGTATAGCCCTGGCCCTCAGTTGGGCGGAGACGCCCCTAGGGTAAGTTTCATTGAATGCTAAAAATTCTCCCTTTTGGTGCAAAGCGTAGGCCAGAGATTTATAGGCTGAATCCAGTTTTTTGTTAAGTTCTACGGCCTTCTCACCATAGTCGATAGCTTCGGTCAAGATCTCCAGTTTTTGAGATTCGGCAGATTTAAACCGGGTTACTTTCTGCGTCAATGCATTAGAAATACCGCTGGATGCCCTTGCTCTTAAATTCCGTTCATTACAGTTCAATGCCTGCGAGAAATAAGATATGGCTTCTTCATTGAGATTTTCGTGGTATTGATAATATTTTAACACCCCAAGATTGTATTTGACTACCGGATTGTTTTTTTCAAAACTCAATGCCTTCATGTATTTCTTTTCTGCATCCTCCAAGTCCACATCCATTTTCAATTCGGTATAGTTAACATAACTTTTTAATCCCACCGTAAAATTCATAAAGGTTTGCGAGCATTTAAACAGTTCACTGCCTGTCAAATCTATATAAATCCTACAGGCAATTTCCTCTACTGCTTTTGGGATATTTTCCTTTAAAAGTTGAGCATATTCTTTTTCCCATAAAAGAGTTTCTGAATTCAGCCATTTTCGGGGCCTGTAATTTTCTAAAGATACCTGTAAAATAGTTCTTTTTTCACCAAATTTATTAATGTGGCCTGCAATGTTGGCAGGTTTTAGCAACATGGGAAATATTTTAAACATAAAGGCAAAAATCCCGGAAATGATTTTTCCGTAATTACCCAATTGTACCGATGCCAACAGGTCAATTTCTTTGTCCATATTCTGTCTGAATGAGGGGATATCTTCAAATGTATTCCAAAGCCCAATTTTCCGACCCGATATTTCATGGGTTTTCTTAATCGTTCTTAACTTGAATAACAATAAATCCGCAATGCTTTTGCCCAAGTCCGGATCATTATGGTCAAAGCGATTGACCCATGGATTAAAAATAATTTGCTTTCTGGCCCGGTAAAGTATCAAAAAAATAAAACTTATGATTAAAATAGCGACGAGCAATTCAAAAAGGAAAAATGAAAAACCATCGGCAAGTTCTATTAAACCGTTTAAGTAGTCTAGAAAGGCAAAATAATTATAATTCATGTTTTAATGATATTGATTTAACAGACAAAATGTTAATTTGACCGCACGTTAGATCACTTGTCGATTAGATTGGGCAAACACCAAAATAATTTTTAATAGAGTTTTTCTGGTTATAACTATAAAAATATAATTTCCTGTTGATTTTTCAGCTAAACACGTTATTTTTTAATCAAAAATGTATTGGAGATAGAACCGTAATCCGTAGGATTGTATGCAAAATCACCGCTGTATCTTCTTGTCTTTAACTCATAGATGGAATAAGTATGGTAATCGGGTTCAACGTCTCCTGTGTACTTGTCGAGCAGCAAAAGGAAGCACCCACTCCAAGTCTTTTTTGTTCGGGTTGTATTGCTCAATAAGGTGGTCGGCTATTTCAAGTTCCACCTCGCTCCCACTATTTGAATTGACCCCCGAAAAAAAGCTAGTAAAAAAATAAGGGACAGAATCTCCTGGCTTGTAATAGTAGGGTACGCTCATTCTTGGCCCCGAGTAAAAGCGAATAATGGCATAGGACGCAGACTTGATCCGTTCCTTTACTTCCCAAGCATCGTTAAACCTTAGTTGCTCCAAAGAGCTTTGGGAAAAGTATCCTCCCTCCTCTTGGTTGAAAGAAACAGCGAGAAGATTTGTGTTAATCTCATTGGGGCCCTCGCCTCTTCTAAGTACTTCCCCAAGAATACCGCCCTTGCTATTTAATAACAAAAACACTTCGGAGATCTTATCAACTGCCAAAAATTTACTTTCTCTCAGGATGATAATCCAGTATGCGCACGTCTGTTTCCCGGTCTACACGAATAGAATCGACTTTTTCCAGGTAATATTCCTGTCGGCTCGTATCTGTTGATTCTGAGTTGTCCCCTCCTCCACATGCCGAACAAAGGCAGCAGAGGGTTAATATCACTGCCTTTCCTCCAAAAATCGAAATCTTGCTTATAGTCCAAGTGTTCATAGTAAAATAAGAATGTTATTTTTCTGCCAATTGTAGCGATGCCCTTATTCAAAAAGGCCGATAAATAATTCAATCCTAATTGAATAGTTTAAAAATAACAAACCAAGTTAAAATACAAAAAGTATCCAGATATTGCGTTTTTCACAGTAAGATATAATAAGTTCAAAATGACTACAACGATGCGAATACACCATCCAAGTCCAACTCAAATCCCGGTACAGCTTGGGACCTTACCTGGTCACTTAAGGTAAATAACCGGGAAGCGCGGTATTTACGCCCATCCAGGGTATAAATAAGTAACGTACGCTCATCAGGATGGATGACCCAGTATTCCTTCACTCCGGAAGCCTCATACACCTCGTATTTTAACTTTATATCTTTTTTGTTATTCCCGGGAGAAAGTATTTCTATGATTAAGTCTGGGGCGCCCAGACAGCCACGTTCGTCCAGCTTCTCCGCATCGCAGACAACACATAAATCCGGCTGTACGACTGTATCGATGTCCTCATTTCTTTTTGAAGCGACAGGAAGGCGCACATCAAAAGGTGCTGAGAAAACTTCGCAGGATTTACCCTCCAGAAAATTATACAACTTATTGAAAATTTTTCCGGATATCCGCTGATGGATCACCCGGGGGGCGGCTGCCTGCCGAAATATCTTTCCATGGATCAGTTCTACCATCTCATCTATCTCCCAAGTAAGATAATCCGCATAGGTATATGAGCCGTAAGCAAAGTCAGGTTCTTTGACGATGTTTTTGTCAGGCTGCTTTTCCATGAGGTTATTGGTTGTATATCAAGGGATAAAGGTAACGAAAATGGGGGGATTTTGGAAGAGGGAATATTAGTTATGAGTTATGGATTATGAATGATGAGTTTTCAGAATTGGCGAATTGAAATATGGTGGAAATATAATGGAAATCGAAGCGGAGCGTAGACCCTCGCGGTTCAGGGTATGGTCTACGGCAGAAATAGGGAGGAACTAAACGTAAGGAAGCAAAATAAAGTTGAAATCGGTGCTGAACGCAGACTCGTTAGGGGCCTATTTTTCCTAGTCAAGGTTGGACCGGTAACTGAGCCCCTGTTTAGGACCATTTTCGAAACATAAATTAGCATTTCTGACGTCATCGATCGCCCTCCCCTTAAGTTGCAAATCCCGTGATAGCGTAGCGGTTACGGGAGGGCAGGGACGGGGTGGGGCAGTTTTGGCGGAAGTATCGCTACTCAATACAAAAACCCAAATAACCACAGTGGAATCCGGTTGCCAAAGCCGATTTCGATATCATCGATTACCAAAAAGCTGTTCTTTATATTTTTGACCTGTCTGTCATCCTTTGATTTCCCTCCAATTTCAAAAGTATAGGTATCCGCTACCCCAAAATCTCCGTTCTCACTTAAATAGACTTGTTGACCAGCATTTCCCAACTGATTAATAAAAAACGTCTCTCTAATCGTCCCCTTATTGGGATTTTCCTGTAGCGAAAATGCAAAATTGGTATTTTCAAAATATATCTTGTCAGGCTTTTGAAGGTAGCTGATTCCTCTGTTAGGCTTATTCATTAATTTAAGGATTTTCGCATCCTGCAGATGTGTTAAAAAGGCATATACCGTATTTCTCCCTATGCCCAGCTTTTCAGCTATTTTCGAAATATTTGGCTCAAAAGGCACTGTAACTGCGATAACTCCCAGTAACTTCTTGATTTTGGCAATATTAGAAGGGGTGTATTCCTTTGAAAAAGCCAAATCTGTCTCCAAGACGGTGTTGATGGTTTGAAAAATTCGGGTCTTCATACTTTCAGGACTCAAATGCTTGATAGCTGGAAAGTATCCGAACTTCAAATAAGCTTGAAAATAAGGAAAGGGATGAAACTCACGCCTAAGAAAAGTCGAAATTTCCTGATGATTCTCCAGAATCTCCTGAAAAGTATACGTGTTTAAATTCCGATCCATCATTAGCGACAAATATTCCCTAAAAGATAAGCCCTCCAAGGGAAAGCTTATTACCCTTCTGCTGAGATCTGACTCCCCCCTGTAAAGATCCAGTGCCGAAGAGCTCGTAAAAAGCACCCTCAAGTCTGGAAACCCATCATAAATTAACTTCAACTCCCTTGACCAATTGCTGTATTTGTGCACCTCGTCGATCACTAATAGCTTCCCTCCATAGGAATAAAATTGCTGCACCAAATCAAAAAGTCCATTAGAATAAAAATATGGATGATCCGCAGTGACATATAGTTTTTTATTTGCGGGAAGTTCTGATTGACCTAGATATTGTAAAAGTATGGTTGTTTTACCTACTCCTCGAAGTCCTTTAATTCCCAGAAGTTTTTCACCTAAATCCAGCTTAGGGTATAGGTATCTGAGCCAACTCATGGAAAGCTGGCTAAGTAAATTGTTTTGATATTGGATCAGTTCTTCAATCATATTGTTTTGGTTACAGAACAAAAATAGCTATTTTTTGTTTTAGACTCAAAACAATATTTATATATTATTGATAGCTGTAGGAATTAATTTTTTTTGCGGTTCAGCTTTATTAAGGTAAACTGGGTTTGAGAAAGCCTCAAAGCTCTAATTTTAACCGGTATTGTTACTAAGACCTTCGGGGTTTTAGAAACCCTCAAAGCGCTAATTTCAACCGGTACTGACACAGAGACCTTCGGGGTTTGAGAAACCCCAAAGGTCTGGACTAATAGCCGTACTTTTTCCCCCACAATTTCTGCAGGTTTTTGCGAAGTTCGTTTTCTCTTGGATTTAAACCGGGATCATATAGTTTGGCGTTTTTCAGCTTATCCGGCATATATTCCTGATTGACAAAGTTGTTCTCAAAATCATGGGAATACTTGTACTCCTTGCCGTAGTTAAGGTCTTTCATAAGTTTGGTAGGGGCATTTCGTAAATGTAGCGGTACAGGCAGGTCCCCTTCTTGCCTTACTAGGGCCTGGGCCTGATTGATGGCCATATAGCTGGCGTTTGACTTGGGAGAGGAGGCTAGATAGGTAACACATTGGGAAAGGATAATCCGTGCCTCAGGATAGCCGATAACCTTTACGGCTTCAAATGCATTAGTAGCCAGCAACAGCGCATTCGGATTGGCATTTCCAATATCCTCGGAGGCCAAGATTAGCAGTCTGCGTGCAATAAACTTCACATCCTCGCCCCCTTCTATCATCCTTGCCAGCCAATATACCGCCGCATTAGGATCAGAGCCACGGATGGATTTTATAAATGCGGAAATAATATCATAATGCTGTTCTCCTGACTTATCATATAGCGCCACTTTCTGCTGGGCAATCTCCATCACTTTATCATTAGTGATACAGATAGGGTCCTCTTTGATTCCATCCACCACGATTTCAAGTAAGTTCAACAGCTTTCTACCATCGCCACCCGATATCCGCAACAGGGCATCGGTCTCAGCTAGATCAATGGATTTCTTCTTCAAGTAATCGTCCTTTTCCATCGCCTGATGGATCATGGCCTCAAGTTCCTGTCTCCCCAGGGCATTGAGTGTAAACACTTGGCAGCGGGACAACAGGGCTGCATTGACTTCAAAAGAGGGGTTTTCCGTAGTAGCTCCAATCAGCCGGATCGTGCCTTTTTCCACGGCACCCAAAAGTGCGTCCTGCTGGGATTTGTTGAAGCGGTGGATTTCGTCGATAAACAAAACCACACCTAGTTGAAACTTGGCTTTTTCGATGACCTCACGGATGTCTTTCACTCCAGAGCTGACGGCACTGAGTGTATAAAACGGCGCCTTTACCTCATTGGCGATGATATTCGCAATGGTCGTCTTTCCCACCCCCGGAGGTCCCCAAAGGATCAGCGAAGGCACATTCCCGGCACGAATCGCCCGGTGAAGGAATGACTTCGGGGAAGAGAGGTGTTCCTGCCCGATCAAGTCTTCCAGACGGGATGGCCGCATGCGTTCTGCCAGGGGTATCTGATTCATATTCTAGGTAATTCCAATTAGCTCAATTAATCCGATGGATGCGTTGTACAAAGGCTTCCAGCATACTATCTGTAAAGTCCAAATGGGTCACCAATCGGATCTGATCCTTGCCAAATTTTACCGCTTTAATGCCGGATTCCGACATCTTGGCGATCATCTCCTCAGGCTTTATGCCCTTTAGTTTCGCAATCACGATATTAGTTTGGACAGGTACTACTTTTTCTATCAAAGGATGTCTCCCTAATTCCGTTCCAATGACAGATGCCCGACTGTGATCCTCGGCTAATCGCCGGATGTTAAAATCCAAGGCATAAATCCCAGCTGCTGCCAATAGACCTGCTTGACGCATTCCGCCTCCCATTGCCTTGCGTATTTTACGTGCCCGCCTAATGGCTTCCTTACTTCCAACAAGCACCGATCCAACCGGACAGCCCAAACCTTTGCTAAGGCACACTGAAAGCGTGTCAAACTGCTCTCCCCAATGTTCGGGCTCTTCCCCACTTGCAACCAATGCGTTGAAAATCCGGGCACCATCTAGGTGTAGCTTCAACCCCTTGTCCCGGCATAATTTTCTGATAGGACGGATTTCATCCAAAGTATAAATGCTTCCTCCTCCTTTGTTCATGGTATTTTCCAGAGAAACCAACGCGGTTTCCGGCGCGTGGTCATCATCGGGATTGATAGCTTCACTAATGGATTCAGCGGAAATTTTGCCATAATCACCATCCAATAATTTTACCGAGGCCATAGAATTGGACATTATCCCACCACCTTCGTAGAGGTAGATATGGGAATCCTTGTGACATATGACCTCTGTCTGTGGACGGGTATGAAGTCGTATTGCTATTTGGTTGACCATGGTCCCGGAAGGACAGAAAAGCCCTGCTTCCTTCCCAAAAATCACGGCCAACTTATCTTCCAGTCTCCGTACTGTCGGATCCTCTTGGAACACATCGTCTCCCAAGGGAGCCTCAAACATCGCTGCCTTCATAGCAGGACTGGGTTGGGTTAGCGTATCGCTTCGTAAATCTATTATCATGTAGCTGTTGGTTTCATTTAAAATTCTCTATGGCTATACGCTATCCAAAACGCTTGCCAGTTTCGGCTTTCCGGTTGAGCACATCTTCCATGTCTGCCAATTCGATGTTGATGGCTCTAGTTGAAATCTGTATCTCCACCAAAGAAATGGCTAAGGATATCAAAAGGCTAAGCATACTAGCCATAAACACGAGGTTGGCAGCGGTAGTAAAGCCCTGATAAAGCAGAAACATGCATACCACGCAAAGTAAAAAACTCAATACTCCGTAGATCTGCATATTTTTTATCATGTTGACCCGCTTGCGCAAATTTTTTAACTGGGCAATAATAACTTCTTCATCCGGGGCTTCCAAATACTTTTTGTGAAGCCCACGTATCAAGTTCGCCATGGCTAAAAAGCGGTTAGTATAAGCCAGCATCAGCAGCGTTATAGCTGAAAAAAGCAAGGCAGGTGTAGAAAGCTGTAGTTCCATAACGAATTGAATAGAAAGCTAAGTTGGCTATTTTTGGGCAAAATAAAAACCCCTCCAAATAGTGAAGGGGTTCGCTATTGAAATTTTCTTAATCCTGTCAGACTTCTCCCGATACCACCAATTTCTCCAAGTTGGGCTGAATACTCCCCCCTTTGGGCTCTATGGTGATCGCAAACGCTGCCGCATCACCTACGTTCCGCATAGATTGTAAGGTGAACGTATCTTCTGGGTTGACTATTCCGACACCAATCGGACCATCAGCACCAATTGCCCAAAGCTGATAATCACTATCCGAATCCAAGACTGCCAATGTATTGACAGAAAGCAACACTTCTTGGCTATTTCTATCCCAAAATACATCTACTCTGGCATCCTCCTGCATTGGAAGCCCCTCCCCTTTCATAAACACCCGCTCGAAATTCCCCGACAAAAGTTGGTCCAATTGGGTGTCAAGTGATTCCATTTTCACCTGATTGGTTTGCAGGTTTTCTGCTAATTGGGTGTTTTGCCGTGCCAACGCTGTAAGTTGGCTGTCTACGGACATATACTTGTTAGCGTAGAAAATGGCTGCTCCTATTGCCAAGAAAGCTACAATTGACGCAGCCACCGTGTATCTCTTCCAAGGGTTTAACGTGACAACCGTTGGTTCTCGTTGGCTTTCAGTAACAGGCGAGGGAATGATTCTTCTTTCTGGCTTTTGAGCAGCGAAATCTTCTTCCAGCGAAGCGAAAATCTTGCTTTTTACTTCATTAGAAGGAGCCGGGCCGGACAGGTTGTCAAAATTGAACATGGCCTCCTCTATCTGATCCAGTTCATCCTGTACTTCCGGATGCAGCTTAGCCATCGCCAATACCTCTTCACGCTCCCTCTCCGAGAGCTCACCGAGCACAAACAACTCTAATTTACCTGACGATATGTAGGTTTTTATATCCACTAAATTCTGTCCACTTTCTTTTTCAAAATGTTTATTGCGGCTCGAATTCTCGATTTTACTGTCCCCAATGGGATGTTATATTCTTCTGACACCTCGGTATGTGTGTAGCCTTTGAAGTAGATGCAGTTGACAATGAACTTTTGTTCGTCATTCAGCGTACCCATCAACTCTCTCACTCCAATACCATCCACCATATCGGCGGTACCTGACTGACTCTCCAATCCATATACGTAGTCATCAATGGCATTAGTTTTACGCTTTTCCGAAAATTCTTTAGACCGAGTCTTATCTATGGCTGAATTCCTACAAATATTTGACATCCAGGTATATAACCTTCCTTTACTCTCGTCGTAGAAATCTATTTTCTTTGTAATCTTAATAAACGCATCATGAAAAACCTCTTCGGCGATGTCTTTTTCGGTAATGATCCTTGAAATCACTACGAACAAAGCCCTGGAATATTTTGCATACACATATTCCACCGCCTTGCGGTCTCTGGCTTTTAATCCTGCTATGATTTCCTGTTCTTCCAAAGAGTTGGTTTGTAAAAAAGGCACAAGTAATTAAACTTGTGCCTGTAAATCTATTCAACATTTTTGATATTACAAATGAATTACCTCGCCGTATGCCGCAGCGGCTGCTTCCATAATTGCTTCAGACATGGTAGGGTGCGGATGTACGGTTTTTATGATCTCGTGGCCCGTGGTTTCGAGTTTACGTATTGCCACGATTTCAGCAATGAGTTCAGTCACATTATATCCTATCATATGCGCACCTAGAAGCTCCCCATATTTGGCGTCAAAAATCAATTTAACAAAACCGTCTTTAGCTCCTGCTGCAGAAGCTTTTCCAGAAGCGGAGAAAGGAAACTTACCGACTTTTATTTCATAACCAGCCTCCTTAGCTTTTTCTTCGGTATAGCCAACTGAAGAAATTTCAGGTACACAATAAGTACATCCGGGTATATTGTTATAGTCCAATGGTTCAGGGTCCTGTCCTGCAATTTTTTCCACACAGATAATACCTTCCGCCGATGCTACATGCGCCAACGCTGGTCCAGCCACCACATCGCCAATGGCATAATAACCTGGCATATTGGTTTTGTAAAACTCATCCACCTTAATTTTGCCCTTGTCAACCAGGATGCCTACATCTTCCAATCCGCAGTCCTCCACATTGGAAACAATACCAACGGCAGAAAGCACAATATCACACTCGATTTGCTCTTCCTTTCCATCTTTGGATTTCACAGTGACCTTGCACCCTTTACCTTTGGTGTCCACTTGCGTCACTTCAGTGCTGGTCATGATCTTTAGACCTTTCTTTTTATAAATTTTTTCGAGCGTTTTGGATATCTCACCATCTTCATTGGGTACGATTGTATCCATAAATTCTACTACGGTAACATCAACTCCTATGGAGCTATATACATAGGCAAACTCAATCCCTATGGCACCAGAGCCCACCACGACCATTTTCTCCGGCTTTTTATCCAAAGTCATAGCCTTACGGTAACCGATGATTTTTTCGTTGTCAATTTTCAAGTTCGGAAGTTCCCTTGCCCTGCCACCAGTCGCAATTATGACGTGGTCCGCACTGTAGGTGTTCTTATTTCCCTCTTTGTCTTCTACTTCCACTTTCTTGCCGGGAAGTACTTTTCCCCAGCCCAGAAGTTTCTCGATTTTGTTTTTCTTAAACAAAAACTGTATCCCCTTGCTCATGCCATCGGCAACCCCACGGCTGCGACCGATCATGTCGGCAAAATTCACCTCTGCACTTTCTACTTTGATGCCGTAATCTTCGGCATGGTTGATATATTCAAATACCTGAGCACTCTTAATCAGGGCTTTGGTGGGAATACATCCCCAGTTCAGACAAATTCCGCCAAGCTCTTCCGCCTCTACTACGGCTACTTTTAAACCCAATTGAGAAGCACGTATGGCAGCTACATATCCACCGGGACCACTACCTACTACGATAACATCAAATTTAGTTGAAGACATATTGTTATATTTTATTTCTTTTTTGCTATGCAAATTTATGATAATAAATTTCAGAAAAAAATTTGGTTTTGATAAAGAAACCAAGAGTAAACAATATTTATCCCATCTTGTAAGGGTAAATGCCCTAAAAACACATACACTCCTGCAATGGGGAAAATGGGTGATTTTTAATAATAAATACCTATTTTTGTAAGAAAAACAACCAAAAATTTTGATATGGGATTACTTACAGGAAAGACGGCTCTAGTCACTGGAGCCTCCAAAGGAATAGGCAGGTCCATTGCAATGCGTTTTGCCGAGGAAGGCGCTGATGTGGCATTTACTTTTTTGTCCAGTGTGGAAAAAGGCCAAGAGCTTGAGTTAGAGCTTAAAAAATTCGGTATTAAGGCAAAAGGATTCCGATCCGACGCTTCTGATTTCAAAGCTGCGGAAGAACTTATCAATCAAGTCATTGGAGACTTTGGAAAGCTTGATATATTGGTGAACAATGCCGGCATCACACGTGACAATTTACTAATGCGAATGAGTGAAGAACATTGGGATGAAGTCATCAATATCAACTTGAAATCCTGCTTTAATACCGTCAAAGCGGCCACCCGCACCATGATGAAAGCCAAAGCGGGTTCTATCATAAACATCACGTCTGTAGTGGGGATAAAAGGAAACGCCGGCCAAGCCAACTATGCCGCCTCCAAAGCAGGTATTATCGGGTTTACCAAGTCCGTAGCCCTTGAGCTTGGTTCCCGGAATATCCGATGCAATGCCGTCGCGCCGGGCTTTATCGAAACTGAAATGACGGCTGTACTGGACGAGAAAACGGTTCAGGGCTGGAGAGATGGAATCCCGATGAAACGGGGTGGAAAACCGGAAGAGGTTGCAGATGCCTGTGTATTTCTTGGTTCGGACATGAGTACCTATATTTCCGGACAGGTATTGCAGGTCAACGGTGCCATGTCAACCTGACACCGGCAAATACAAGACATTAAATCAAATAAGGCCCATCCCTTTCGAAATTTAGTCAGTCAGGAATGGGCCTTTTAAGAAAGCAACGGTTGGATTCATTCTATACATATTGAATTCCCCCAAAATTGCATATATTCGTCAACTATCCTCTGCCTCTGCGTTTTGATTCGTTTGCTTTTCGTACAACTCCGCATAGACTCCTTTTTTTTCCATCAAAACATCGTGGGTTCCCTTCTCGATAAGCCTTCCATCATCCAGCACAACGATCATATCTGCTAGCTTGGCGGAAGAAACCCTGTGTGAGATGATTATGGAAGTTCGCCCTTTCATTATCTTGTGCAGGGAGTTCAGGATAGAATTTTCCGTTTTTGTATCCACTGCCGAGAGGCAATCGTCCAATACCAAAATCTTAGGTTCTTTGGCGATCGCCCTTGCTATACTTACCCGCTGCTTTTGTCCCCCGGACAGCGTAATACCCCGCTCGCCGAGGCGGGTTTCGAACCCGCTGGGAAAATCTATGATGTTGTCATATACGTCTGCGTCTTTGGCCGCTTTTTCAATCAGCTCGCTATCCAGCTTGCCCTCCAGTCCAAATCCTATATTCTTGGCAATCGAATCACTGAACAAAAAAACATCCTGTGGAACATAGCCCACCTGACTTCTAAGTCCAGAGATGTTATACGAACGGATATCTATACCGTCTATCAGGATAGATCCGGAGCTTGCGTCATACATACGCAAAAGGAGGTTGGCGACTGTGGATTTCCCTGATCCGGTAGTACCTATAATCGCCAGTGACTGTCCCTTCTTCACCTCGAATGAAACGTTATCCAAGGCCCTGATGCCTGAATCCGGATAGACAAAAGACAGATTTTTAACCTCAATTTCACCGATTATATCTCTTTCGTAATTTTCGGTACTCACTATTTCATTTCTCTCGTCCAAAAACTCATTGATTCGAGTTTGCGAAGCGGCTGCTCGCTGCACGATACTAGTCACCCAACCAAGCGAAGTTACCGGCCAGGTAAGCATGCTGACGTAAAGGATAAACTCTGCAATAACTCCATAACCTATAGCTCCGTCAATGACTTGATTGCCTCCCACATACACGGTAATGATGGTACTTAATCCGATAAGTGCCAAAATTAACGGGTAAAACAAGGATTCTACTACAGTAAGTCGAATTGATTTTACTTTGTAGTCTTCGCTTGCTTTCAGAAAGTCATTGGCACTGTCCTGTTCCCGCACAAATGCCTTGATTACCCTTATACCGGAAAACGCTTCCTGCACGAACGTGCTCAAATTGGAAAGACTTTTTTGTATTTTTTCCGAGCGTTCATTAATCATATTGTTGACTACATAAATGCTAAGAGACAACACAGGCAATGGAAGGAGTGAATAAATGGTCAGGGGAACATTTACCGAAAGCATGTAGGCGATTACCATCGGAAACAAAACGACCAGGTTGATGCCGTACATGAGTGCGGGACCTAGATACATTCTGACTCTACCGACATCTTCGGTAATCCGGGCCATGAGGTCTCCAGTACTGTTTTGACGGTAAAAGGAAAGTGGCAGATTTTGGTATTTCTCGTATATTTCATTCTTCAGGTCATATTCTATCAGCCGGGACATCGCAATAATAGTTTGCCTAATCAAAAATAAAAAAACACCCCTCAACAGAGCCATGGCCAAAATCAAACTACCGAATACAAAAATAAAATTCAAAAACACTGACCGCGCTTCTCCGCTTAGCGGACTCTGGTCAAAAAGCTGGTAGAAGCTGAAACTTTCGACCACATAATCAATTGCTATCCGGACCAGTTGTGCCGGGATGATTACGAAAATATTGGAAATGACAGTAAATAAGGTACCGAAGATAAGGTACCACTTATATTTGAGCAGGTATTTGTTTAATCTCCAGAGTGGCTTCACGAAATAAAAAACTAGAAATACAGTAAATTCTTTTATAATATCTTACTACCTAGATTAGTAAAGCAACTCAAAAACATTTAATTTTGCGTTGATCCATTTAACCCAGTTCTCATAGAACTCAAATATAACACAATCTAAAACTCAAAGTTCACATGTCGGGGATTAAAACAGCGGAAACAGAAAAAGAGGAATCAATCTTTGGGCAGCTAAGCGCCATGGGACATGAGCAGGTGGTGTTCTGTCACGACGAACCTACCGGGCTCAAAGCCATCATTGCGATTCACAACACTGTGCTGGGGCCCAGTCTTGGCGGTACCCGTATGTGGCACTATTCTTCTGAAGAATCTGCCATTACGGACGCGTTAAGACTTTCGAGAGGAATGACCTTCAAGGCGGCGATCTCCGGCTTGAATATAGGAGGCGGCAAAGCCGTACTAATTGGAAATACCTCGCTTAAGACAGAGGCCTACCTTCGGCGATTTGGCAGGTTTGTAGAGAGTCTCAATGGCCGATACGTCACTGCCGAAGATGTTAATATGAAAACCCGGGACATGGAATTCATTGCCATGGAGACCTCCCACGTCACAGGGCTTCCTGAAATAAAAGGCGGTGGCGGCGACCCATCACCCGTGACGGCCTACGGTACCTATCTGGGTATCAAGTCTGCGGCAAAAAAAGCCTATGGAAGCGACAGCTTGGTTGATAAGCGTATCGTTGTCCAAGGGGTAGGGCAAGTAGGTAAATATCTGGTAGAGCACCTGATGAAAGAAAAAGCCCAGGTTTTCATCACAGATATTTTTGAAGAAAAACTCAGCGAAGTAGCAAGACTTACCGGAGCACAGGCGATTTCTTCGGTGGCCGTCTATGATTTCCCGATGGACATATACGCACCATGTGCATTGGGAGCCACGCTTAATGACTTTAGCATCCCTTCCCTTACCTGTGACATTGTGGCAGGGGCTGCCAACAACCAGTTGGCCGATGAGGAAACTCATGGGCAAATGCTCTTGGAGAAAGGGATTATATATTCCCCGGATTTTTTGATAAACGCAGGTGGGTTGATAAATGTGTACGCCGAGTACTTGGGGGGATACAAAAAAGAGCTTGCGCTGAAGCAAACGGAGGCGATTTACGACACCAATCTTCGGGTTCTTCAAATGGCTGAGGACTCCGGAATGCCCCCTCAGCAGGTGGCTATGGACATGGCTTTAAAGCGAATCTCAAGTATGTCCAAGGTCAAATTGGCCTATTAAAACCCGACAAACCCGCAGGGAAACCTAACTTGGTTTAAAGTACCGTACAATTAATCAACAGAAGTTGATTGCTGGTACGGTAGTTGTCTAATTGTGGAAAAAAGGTACAATATTAAAGTATTGGCTCCTTTCAATCGAAAAATAGTTTAAATTTGCGTTCTTTAAATTCAGGTAATGCTTAACAGAAGAATCCTTAGAGTAAAAGCTTTTCAGTCCTTGTATGCTTATCACCAATGCAAGACTTCAAATTTCAACCTGGCAAGGGACTTCATAAAAGATTCTTTTCAGCCGGATTTGAACAGCATGGAGGTTCAGGACAAAGTGCAGTTG
The DNA here is from genome assembly GCA_035460985.1 of Lunatimonas sp. Taxonomy (GTDB): domain Bacteria; phylum Bacteroidota; class Bacteroidia; order Cytophagales; family Cyclobacteriaceae; genus Lunatibacter. The sequence goes on along the minus strand of DATHWC010000002.1, from coordinate 529 downwards.
AAAAAAGATGCGGAAACCTGTATTGACCTTTTTATTCAAAATTTGGAATCCCACACGCTGGTTAGTGATTCGGGTATATCTCCCAAAATCAAAAACGTGGCCCAATTGGCCGTTAAGCAATATCACAAAACCTGCACAGCAGATCTCACGTTCCTAAGGAACAACATGATCACGGCGGCGGAGCGTATCCCAGAGCTTTACCTCTATGCGATTGGTATTTTGATGGCGTTTGGCGATCATGTGGGCAAAGAATCCGATAAGCGGAAAAAATTCTCTCATGGAAGCATGGCGGCGGAGAGCCCAGGAGAAGATAATCTATCCAAGAATAAGGTACTTGTCTATCTTCAAACCGAATCACCCATAAACAGTGAATTTATTAGGCACCACGTGCACCTGGATGATTGGAAAGAGGAAATCAAGCAGTGGTTTAGAGATTATGTCAAGCCATTGGAAGAGTATCAGCAATACATCCAGATTATAAATCCCAGTTTTGAAGAAGATCAGGAAGTCGCCCAGGCGATTTTGAAAA
>DATHWC010000001.1:0-16664 GCA_035460985.1 Lunatimonas sp. | reverse complement strand
GGGAACAGAAAAAATAAAATCGTTGGGATATTTTTATGTTTTATCTCCGGTACTCAGTGGAGTTCTTGTATTGCTCCTTGTGGCTATCATCTTCAACAATATCACTAAGGATCGGAAATATCCTACGGATGGTAGATTTTCAAGATCCATCAAATGGGCGGTGGCTCCCGCAAAGAATCAACTAAAAAAAATGAAAAAATCAAAAGCCTAGAACGATGTACTCAAGACCTTCGACGGAGAACTCTACAAGTCGGTTTTCAGCAACAATTGAAAATCAAGAACCTTTTATTAGAGTATGTTTAAATCACTAAATATTCCTCTATTAGATGCTTCTCCAGAAAGTCTACCGTTAGGTTGTCAAAGTTAACAGATTCAGGCTAGTTTCGGTACAAGTCATTTTGAAGCTTATTTGCCTCATTTTAATAAACTGGCGTTTTTTTTGTTATCCTAGAAAGGAATTCTACCCACACATCCATATAAGGAATCGCCCCTAATTTGAAAAAATGAAATTCTTTGTCTATATTCTTAGTGCCATATCCCTTATAGCCACTGGTCTTCCCTTGATCAAATCGGCTAAGTGGTGGATTAGGATCTTCGATTTCCCACGCATGTCTATCGCTGTATTTTGCCTTGTTGCGCTTATACTTTGTTTTCGGTATATACATCCAAAAAAAGCATATAAGATCGCACTTATCAGCCTTTTGGCAGTTGCCTTAGTTTTTCAGCTTTCAAAGATCATTTTTTACACGCCCCTCTATCCCCGGCAGGCAAAGGTTTCCCAGAATATAACAGAGGAGAATCGGCTCTCAATTCTAGTGTTTAATGTTCGGATGGAAAATGAGGAAACAGAAAAATTTTTGGATTTGGTAATAAAATGGGATCCAGACATAATATTGGTCACTGAACCAGATTCAATATGGGCCGAAGCCATTTCGGTATTAGACAAAGAATACGAATTTCAAATCAAAGAGCCACTCCCCAATACCTATGGAATGATGTTTTATTCCAAATTTCCATTGTCGGAAAAAAAAGTCAGGTACCTTGTCGAAAACGACGTTCCTTCTATTGCCACAAAAATAACTTTAAAGACGGGAGATGAGGTAATGTTCTATGGCCTCCACCCAAAGCCTCCAAAGCCAGGTTCAGACACCTATGAGCGGGATACGGAAATCCTGCTGGTTGGAAAGGAGGTCCAAGAGAGTTCGATACCTTCAATCGTGGCCGGTGATTTAAATGACGTTGCCTGGTCTCATACTTCCGAATTATTTCAGCGCTACGCACAGCTGATTGATCCTAGAGAAGGCGTTGGCATGTTCAATACATACAATACCAGTTTGGCATTCTTCCGTTACCCTTTGGATCATATATTCTACTCCGAAGAATTTGGTTTGACAAGAATGGAAAGGTTGGAACACATAGGCTCAGACCATTTCCCTATTTATATTGAACTGACCTTTGAGCCTGAAATTGACCAGAGTGAGTTTATAGAAAAGGTTGATGAAGAGGCTGAGGAAGAAGTTCAGGAAACTATTGAAAAGGGAACTTAATAAAACCAGAGATTTTCCTTTCTTGGAAAATTCCGAAACATCATTAGTTGAAAGAGGTCATTCCGTCCGAGTCAGTTATCGGGGAAAAATAATTTTAACTTTAAAATATGTGGAATGATATTTGATTTTGGATTTTTAAAAGAAACGAGGGTAAGTCTAATTTTAATGTAAAAGCCATAAAACATTGGTTTTGGTTAATATTAGCCGTTCAGTCAATCCTTTATTGTCAACCAAAAATTGTATACCCTTTATTTCTACTATGACTCCTAAAAGTGTATCTACCGCAGCGACGCTTATCATTATCTTTTCGGTAATCGCAATTGTCTATGTCATGCAGTCTATTATCGTTCCACTGCTTTTTGCGATAATCTTTTCCATCATGATGTTTCCTCTATGCAGTCTTTTGGAACGTTGGAACCTTCCCCGAGCAGCAGCATCGGTTATTTCACTTTTAGTGCTTATCATCATCGTCTCAGGAGCGGTATCATTACTTGTTAATCAAGTCATCATTATTGGCAAGGATGGTGATGACATCGCAAAAAACTTCCTGACGGTATATGATTCCATCACGAAATGGATTGAGTCCACCTTCGGCATAGAGCGAGGAGAATTTACCAATAGAATCAGGGAACAGGGTCAAAGTACGCTTTCCAACGCAGGGTCATATGCTCTCGCCGCATTCAGCTCTGCGGGCGGCACCTTAGCCAATGCGGTACTTATACCCATCTATATATTCTTTATGCTGTATTATAGGGATTTTTTCCAGGACTTCTTTATCAGGCTTAACAGCGATGAGCCAGCAGAAAATACTAGAAAAATCCTCAAGGAAATATATGCCGTCATCCAAAGCTACTTGCTGGGAATGCTTACAGTCATGGGCATAGTGGCAATACTTAACACCGCAGGGCTATTGGTAATGGGTATCGATTATGCATGGTTTTTCGGGATTTTTGCAGCGGTAATGATTTTAATCCCATATATTGGGATTGCTATCGGCTCAATTATTCCCGCCTTATTTGCTTTGGCGACCATGGATAGCTACTGGTATGCCTTGGGAATCGTTATCTGGTTTCAAATAGTACAGTTTCTTGAGGGGAATTTTATTACCCCAAATATTGTGGGTGGAAAGGTAAATTTAAACCCTTTGTTTGCCATTATTTCCCTGTTGCTGGGCGGCATGTTGTTTGGTCTCGCGGGCCTTATCCTTGCGATTCCGATTATGGCTGTGTTAAAGATCCTTCTCGGTTTAAACAAAAACACCGAGCCCTATAGCTTTCTCATAGGGGAACCTACTAAAGATCACTTAAAGAAAGAAACATTTTTAAACTGGTTTTCCAAACACCAATCTAACTCAGGTAAAATTGAGTGAACTGACTTATGCGGGAAGAGTAGACAAATCATCCATGATTCACTTTTTCATCTTTGCCTCATAAATAGCATCGACCAAACCATCATCAGGGGCATCACTTCCCAATTGCCAGAACATAATTCCTCCCAATCCTGTGTCCGCTGCATACCGGGTTTTTAGTTTGATGGAAACTGTATCTTCGTACGAAATGAATATACTATCTGCCGGATGATATAGGAAAGGTGCTTTGGCAACTGGATCCCAATGTCTTATGAATCCTCCTTTATGCTCGAAGTTTTCCCTAATTGCCGCATAAGATCCACTTCCTGTCCAGGCTCCCGCAGCTTTCTGATAAAGCCCGTTGTTGTCAGGAGGAACCCCCACCCACCCCTTGCCGTAAAAAGCCGCACCAATGATAATTTGCTCCGGTCGTGCTCCATTTTCCATGCAATAGGCGATAATCTTTTCGGCTGAGTACACCTCTGCTGAATCACCCAAATCTTGGACTTTCATATCGTAAGCCGGGGTGCCAGCGATGTCTTCCATTGTGACCCAACCCAAGTTGGTATGATGCGCAGTATACGGGTTACCCCCGCCAGCTAGGTCATAGGACATGATGTTTATATAATCAACAACCTCCATGACTTTTGGCAATTCAATATGGTGGAAAAACCGTTCCCATCCAGCTGCTGCAAAAGTCAGCAGTTGATGCTCACCAATGCCATCCAGTCCATGGCGCAATTCTTTCATCAGGGAAGTGAAATTTTCTTTATCCTCCGGCATATACGGATTTCCAATTCCCTTAAGACCGGGGTATTCCCAGTCTATGTCCAAACCGTCCAATTCATAATCATTTATGAACTGAACTACACTTTCTACAAATTTCTTTCTGGTTTCGGGTGCTTTAGCCATATCCGAAAATCCGCCAGATCCACCCCAACCCCCGCAGGCAATCATAACTTTAAGGTGCGGATGATCCTTCCGCTTCTCCACCAAGCTTCTCAAAACAACACCCGAAGAGTCATTTTTGAATTTCATTTCATCATCGATTACCTCGGTAAAGGAATAAATAATATGGGTCAACTTTTCCAGAGGAAGTTTCTCCACGTCATAATTTTTCCACCCGACATAGTAATATGCCATCACCTGAAGGTCATCTTCTTTTGATAAACTCCCCTTTGATCCGCAGCACCAAAGAAAAGATATCAAGCATAATCCGGAAATTGCAGAAAGGATAGATTTCATCAAAGCCCACCAAAATAGAGTTACAAATAAATTTGAAAATTAAATATAATAAAACTTATGGATTTTTCTGTCTGGTAGTTGAAAGAGTTGCATGTCCAAAACAGCGCAACTGCATAGATCACCGTCGTTAATCCATCGCGAGTGGAGAAGAAACATTGGTACGAAATCCCGATCAAAACCATCCCTTATCAACCTTTAAAAATCTATTTCTGAGTTAGTCATATCTAGATCAATTAGATTTATTAGTTGTAAGTTATAGTAAGTTAAACACTTCTCTTTAAATATTTAAAATATAAACTTGCTTCATATTATAGAAAATAAATTAAATAACATTTTTTTAATTAAAATTTAACTTTTTCTACTCATTATACGTTTTAATATTATAACTGTTCTATCTATATTTTAATTAACCAATCATGAAAAAGATTAACTATTCTCGATTATTTACTATGCTTTGCGCGCTTGGCTTCGTTGTTCTGGGAGCCGGTCAGACTATGGCACAAAGTAATAATCCCGGCCCAAGATTTGGGATCAAAGGGGGATTAAACGCATCACAGCTCTATGTGGATCAACCCAACGTTGAGGATGAAAACATGAAAATTGGATTTAATTTCGGTGTTTTCACGAAAGTTCCCATTACCAGTTTTCTGGCCTTACAACCTGAGGTACTTTACACCAATGTCGGATCAAAAGTAACATATGGTGGGTCAAATTTGGAAAATCTCTTTGGAATCGAACCAGGAGAGGTACGTTTTAACTTGAATTATATTCAAGTTCCTATTGCACTCGCTGTCAACATTGGACCATTAAATGTTCATGCTGGACCTTATGTTTCGTATCTATTGTCTGCAAATGTTAGAGATTGGAAACCGTCTGAATTAAGTGGAACGACAGTTCGGGAACTTGAGACCAGCGACTTCAACAAAGTTGATTACGGAGTTGTTGTCGGAGTCGGATTTGATGTGAATCAAGTTACAATTGGCGCAAGATATAATTACGGACTTAGAGAGATTGGGAATAGTGGCCTAGCAGGTAACCTGACCGAGAATTCTAAGAACTCAGTTGGTCAAATTTACATTGGTTTCGGCTTTTAGTATCGTATTACTTGATGATGAGCCTGCTTTCCCATGGGGAAGCAGGCTTTTTTTCTTTTAGGGATTATCTAAAAAATTGGATTTGTGGGTTGAAGGGGGAATATTTTATGTCAAAAATTTTTTTCTAATTCGCCTGATGGGCAAAAAGTGGTTACATTTGGGTTGAATATTTTATTTTCGACTAGCAACCACCAATTAAAACCAACCAACATGAAGAATCTGGCGTTATTTCTAACCCTGACTATACTTTTTTATGGGTGTAATCAATCGAAAGACTATGAAAACCGCGGCAGTGATTCCCTACCGCGTATTGCCATTGCAGGACTAGCTATAGAGTCTAGCACGTTCTCCCCTGCCCAAACCGAGGAAGACGCTTTTCTGGCAAGAACTGGTGAGGATATTTTCAACATGTACTCCTTTTTGTCTACAGATTCCGCTAACCGAAGGCGCGCAAACTGGTTTCCAACACTAAGAGGTCACGCCATTCCCGGCGGAATAGTCACCAGAGAAGCTTATGAGTCTTTAGTTACCAAAACCTTAGAAATGTTGGCGGAAAATCTGCCATACGATGGACTGTTTTTTGATATACATGGGGCTATGAGTGTGGTGGGATTGGACGACCCTGAGGGGGACTTTATCATTAGAATCCGAGAGGTCATCGGTGATGAAACCATAATTTCCACATCCATGGACCTACATGGAAGTGTTTCCTGGAGACTGGCTGAGAACACTGACCTGATCACCTGCTACCGCCTAGCACCTCACGAAGATGCCATGGAGTCTAAAAAACGCACTGTGGACAACTTATTGGAACGACTGGAGAGCGGTAAAGGCAAGCCAGCCTATAAGGCTTGGATTCCGGTACCCATCCTCCTTCCAGGTGAAAAAACAAGCACACGGGTTGAGCCCGGGAAAAGCCTGTATGCAAAGGTAGCTCCGGTAACCAAGGAAGATGGCATCGTAGATGCGGGGATTTGGATTGGATATGCCTGGGCCGATGAACCCCGAAATCAGGCCTATGTCATGGTCACAGGAGATGACCGGGAAAAGGTAGGAAGTGCTGCAGAATACCTCGCCCAAAGTTTTTGGGATGTAAGAAATGAATTTGACTTTATTGCGCCGGTGGCTGCCCTCAAGGAGAGCCTTGACATGGCCATTGCGAGTGATAAAAAACCTTTTATGATCAGCGATATGGGTGACAACCCTACAGCCGGTGGCGCGGGTGATGTGACATGGACCCTGCATGAGGTGCTAGCGAGGCCCGAATTCAAAAATGAAGACGGACCATCGTTGATTTATGCCTCCATCCCTGGTCCAGAATTCGTGGAAAAAGCAATTGCCGTAGGTATAGGAAATCAGGTTGAAGGACTGGCAGGAGCGGCGGTGGATGACCGTTTTGCACCTCCCGTGATGCTTTCGGGTACTGTCACTGCCATAGAGCATGGGGATAGAAATGCCGAAACCGAGGTTGTTGTTAAAATAGGGAGTGTTTCTGTAATCGTGACCAAAAAGCGAAAACCATACCACCGGGAAATTGATTTTACCCGTCTGGGCTTATCTCCTAGGGAAAGTGACATTGTGATGGTGAAAATAGGGTATCTGGTTCCGGAATTGTACGATATGCGGGCCGACTGGATTATGGCCCTGACACCCGGTGGAGTAGATCAAGACCTGGAAAGGCTTGGACATAAGCGCATAAACCGACCCATGTTTCCATTGGATAAAGATATGTCGGATCCAGACCTTAGTGCCCAGTTTGTGCCGCTATCGCATGAATAAGCACTTTTGTTCGGTTTGAAAAGTGGGTGGAAACCAGGGGTAAGGCAGTCTTTTCATATATGACTGATAGCAAACCATCTATGTCGCATAGGGCACAGGGATTTGCTTTTACCGAAATAAAACAGTAGACTTGTCTACAAAAGCAGCTCTGGGAATTAGTTGGGTTAAACATTCCCCCATTTACCACTAACATTCATACGGATTAAGCGCACCTCTTTTTTTGGAAATTTAAGAGAATTGGGTAAATACACTCACTTTCAAAACACAACATAAACTAATTATTAATTAAACACAAAACTAATCATGTCAAAAAAAGTCGTAACACTTGGTGAAATCATGCTTCGTCTGTCAACTCCTGATTTTAAAAGATTTGTTCAGACTGACACCTTTGATGTCACCTATGGTGGCGGTGAGGCCAACGTGGCCGCGGCCCTTTGTAATTACGGTCTTCAGGGGGTCTTTGTATCTAAAGTACCTGACAACCCGATCGGTCAATCTGCCATCAACCATCTCCGTAGATATGGGGTGGATACGCAGTTTGTTGCCCGGGGAGGAAAAAGGCTGGGTATCTATTTTTTAGAAACAGGAGCATCCATGCGTGCTTCTCAAGTGGTATATGACCGAGCCGATGCATCTATCTCGGATGTAGACGTATCTGAATTTGATTTTGACAAAATATTCGACGGAGCAGTTTGGTTTCACACCACTGGCATCACCCCGGCGCTTAGCGATAAAGCTGCCGCTCTGACCGAAGCAGCCCTGAAAGCAGCGAAGGCAAAAGGAGTGACTACTTCTATTGACTTGAATTACCGGAAAAAATTATGGAGCAAGGAAAAGGCTCGCGAAGTAATGACCAGGCTGTGCCAATACGTGGATGTATGTATCGGTAATGAAGAAGATGCCGAGACTACCCTTGGCTTCCACAGTAAGGAAACAGACGTGACAAAAGGAGAATTGAATCTCGACGGATACAAAGATGTTTTCAAGCAAATGAAAGAGAAATTCAATTTTAAGTATATCGCCTCCACCTTGCGTGAAAGCTACAGTGCCTCTGACAATGGCTGGAGTGCCCTTGTCTATGACGGCAACGAATTCCATCATTCCAAAAAATACGAGGTGCGAATTGTGGATCGAGTAGGTGGTGGAGATTCTTTTGCCAGCGGATTGATCTATGCCCTAGTATCAGGCATGCCAATGAAAGAAGCAACGGAATTTGCAGTGGCAGCTTCTGCATTGAAGCACACTATCCCCGGAGATATGAACCATGCTACACTCAGTGAGGTGAAGGTCCTTATGGAAGGTGATGCCAGCGGTCGGGTACAGCGTTAGGCTACGCTAAAAAAACAACGTTATCAAAGCAAACCAATTTAGCGCATGATTATAGATTCATTATCCAATGCAAACAGGTATTTTTCCGTACATCCGTTGTTTGGAAAAGCATTTGCCTATATCAGGTCTCTAGACTTGGCGGGTATGGAGCCCGGAAAGTACGAGGTATCTGGTGACGAGCTGAAAGCCATTGCATTTGACAGTCCGGCAAAGACCGCCGAAGAATCCCTTGCAAAGTTTGAGTGCCACAATAAACATATTGATATTCAACTCTGTATTCAGGGGGCAGAGACCATAGGTTGGAAACCTAGGGAAAGCTGTTCCGACCCTAAGGGTGAGTATAATGCGGAAAAAGACGTGGCCTACTTCAACGATGCGCCGGATATGTATTTTCAGTTACATGACGGCCAGTTTGCGATCCTCTTTCCTGAAGATGTACATGCTCCTATGATTGGGGAAGGAACGATAAAGAAGCTGGTTCTCAAAGTTAAAATCTAAGTATACTTTACCCGCTAAGAAATGTAAAACATGAACTTCCACTGTGTCCGGATACTCCGGACACAGTGGATCTTTTACCCCTAACGAATGAACATGAAAGAAGAATTATTAAAACTCCTACCAGAACAGGGAATATTACCGCTATATTTCGACAAAGACCCGGAAGTAAGCTTGAATGTATTGAAGGCCCTTTACGGTGCAGGAATTCGAATGGTGGAGTACACCAACCGAGGCGCGGCCGCTTTGGAAAACTTCAAGAAGATGCGTGAGCTCAGGGACAAGGAGATGAAAGACCTTTTCTTGGGAATAGGGACGATAAAAAACGCTGCCATGGCGGAAACCTATATTGCCGCAGGAGCTGACTATATCATCTGTCCAGGCACAATTCCGGAAGTCGCGGAAGCGGTGGATAAACACAACATGCTATGGGTACCCGGTTGCATGACACCTTCTGAAATTATAGCCGCCGAAAATTTGGGAGCCAAGCTTATAAAATTGTTTCCTGGAGACATGCTGGGACCCGGCTTCCTGTCATCTATCAAAGCATTGTTTCCTGACCTACTGTTTATGCCCACAGGAGGTGTATCCTTGGATAGAGAAAATTTAGAAGGCTGGTTTAAGGCGGGAGTGTGTGCAGTCGGTATGGGTAGTAAACTTGTCAGCAAACAGCTTTTGGAAGCCAAAGATTATGACAAAATTCAAAAGCTGACAAAACAGGCCATTGAGACTATTAAAGAAGTTCGGTAATCCTATCTTCTAAAATTCGCGTTTTTCAGCAAATTAAAGGCCTCGGATTTCCGGGGCTATTTTTGTGTCATCGTGTTGCTTTTAATCCCGAATTAATCTAAACCATAGGTAGATATTCTTCCAAAAAGGAATTTTGAAATTTCCCTTTGGGATCAAATTCCCTTACAAGACCTTTAAATTCATCCATACGCACGTATTGATCATTTAGATACTCCGCAGGTAGAGTAAAAAGTTTCGCCCAATGTGGACGCACTTGAAAAGGTTTCAATTCATTTTCAATTTTGGGCAGTAACTTTTGGACATTTGGCCAATCTTGCTTCCAAGTAAAATGGATGGCAATGCTGTCCCTTCCATACGCCGGGCTCAGCCAAAGTCTATCCGCAGCTATGGACCTTATTTCGGATATCAACAAATGGGGAAAGATTTCATCCCCCATTCTATACATGGCTTTAATTGCCTCAACAGCATGAGTTCTGGGAACAAAAAACTCAGACTGGAGTTCTTTTCCGCTACTTGGAGTAAAATCCATTTTGAAATGCGGTAACCGCTCGTGCCAGGGTCCGGGTATTCCCATTTGTTCCGTACAGTTTTCCGCAGAAATCTCCCTTATCGGGTGTAAATGGTCGCTGGCTAGGGTGGCACCGAAATAATCCGAAGCAACACGGGGTATCTGCATGCCCTGAATTCGGACTTTTTGCCATACTTGATTGATTCTATCTTTTTGCCAGTCCGTAAATAGACTGACACTGTACGCACTGGAAAATATCTCCTCAAAATGGTCCTGCAAGGAAGCTAATGGCAGGTCCTCATATACAAACTGAACCATATCGAACGTTGGCCGAATAGACAGGGTAAGTTTTGTAACAATTCCCATCGCCCCCAAATTTACAATCATCCCACTGAACCTCCCCACATCCTGATTTTTAGTAGAACGTATACGTTCGCCTTCTGCCGTAAACATTTCGATACCGACTACAATTGAAGGAAGGTTGCCATTGGAATCGCCGGATCCATGGGTACCAGTGGCGCAGGCACCCGCAACGGAAATGTGTGGCAAGGAAGCCAAGTTATGAAGTGCGAACCCTGACTCGTGCAGCTTTGCAGCCAAGACGCCGTATTGTACCCCCCCACTTACGGTTACTGTCTGGTTTACTCGGTCTAATTCAATTTGTTCATCCAGCCTATCCAAGGAAAGATGTCTGTATTGGGTGTCCGCAATGGTGTTAAAAGAATGACGTGTTCCAAGTGCCTTTACCTTATCATGACTACGTACAAGCATTTGAAGATCCTCCAACGTTTCTGGCTGGTCAAGATCGCTGGCTTGGTAGGTAAGATTGCCTGCCCAGTTTAACCGGGCAGGCTGCTTGGAGGTACTTTTACAAGACATTATAGGCATAAGGTAATTCCCCGCCAAGATTAGGGTTGAAGTTTTTATAAATTGCCGTTTTTTCATGGCCATTAAAAATCAAGGGAAAATACCCAGATCCAAATAACTGATTGCGATACGCTCTAGTGCTACTGTAAATGCCGCTATCCGCAAAGTTTTAATACCTTTGGACTTTCTGACACTATTCATATGGTGATACGCCGTCACCATCGTCTCTTCCAATCCTGAATTTACCAGATCCCTTTCACTGGCTCCGCGAACAATTAAGTCTTTTTGTTCTTCAGTAAAAGTATCTCCCGTGGCATGTTCAATGCTTTCAAGCAAAGCCTCGTATTTTTTCATATCATACCGCTTCTCCAACTTACCAAAAGAAACCCGGGAAAGGTTTTTGAGCCATTCAAAATAAGAGACCGTAACACCACCCGCATTTAGGTACATATCAGGAATAACCATGACATTTTTTTCAATTAATATTTGGGCAGCCTCCTGGGTTACAGGTCCGTTTGCAGCTTCTCCAATAATTTTTGCCTGTATTTGATGTGCGTTTTTTTCGGTTATCACATTCTCCAGAGCTGCGGGAACCAGAATGTCGCATGGATAGGTGAGCATGTCAGCAGACTCCTCCACGAAATTCCCATTGGGAAACCCCTTAAATCCCTTGTTCTTTACCTGAAAGGTTTTCAATGCCTCGATATCAATCCCGCCTTCGTCAAATATGCCACCATTATATTCTGCAACACCTATGATTTTTGCGCCGGCTTCCTGCAAATATTTAGCTGCGTAATATCCTACATTTCCCAATCCCTGCACAATCACTTTCTTTCCCTGCAGTCCCGTAGTTAATCCTAGGATGTCCATATCTTCCTTTACACTGACTGCTTCCCGAATGCCTATATACACGCCCATTCCAGTAGCCTCGGTTCGTCCGTCAATCCCGTGTTGGGAAAGCGGCTTTCCAGTAACGCAGCCTTTTGCGTTGATGGCATTCGGATTAAAAGCTTCGTAAGTATCCACAATCCAAGACATTTCTCTAGCTCCGGTGCCGTAGTCGGGTGCGGGAACATCAATAGCCGGGCCAATGAAGTTTTTCTTAATCAATTCTGAAGTATATCTCCGCGTTATCCGCTCAAGTTGGGTGGCGTTGTATTTATTGGGATCAATACTCACCCCTCCCTTTGCTCCTCCATAGGGGATATTCACCAGGGCACATTTATAGGTCATCAACGCCGCCAGTCCCTTGACTTCTTCCTCGTCGACAAAACTACTGTACCGAATACCGCCCTTTACAGGCAATTTATGGTGTGAATGCTGTACCCGGTAACCTTTGAGCACCTCGTACGTTCCGTCATCATTACGCAAGGGAAAATGGAATTTGTAAATACTGTTGCATTCTTTGATTTGACTCAATAAGCCGGGATGTATATCCAAATAAGCCGCTGCCAAATCAACAACTTTACTAACATCTTTAAATAAGCTATATTCTTCTTTTACTTCAGCCATAGTGATTTTTTGTTATTGTAAATTTTTCTAAACGGTGGTCATTATAAATCATAATTCCCATGAACATGAACTATGGAATTAATTTACACTAAGACTCTTCCCATAGATCAGACTGTTTGTAAGGACTTCCTGGAATATCCGTAAAGAAGCTTCCATCAATATATCGAAATTTGTGATTGATGGACTTTATTTTTTCCATATCTGAGGCATCAAGTATTATGTCCTTAGAGGCGAGGTTTTGTTTGATTCGTTCCTTTGATACCGATTTGGGGATAACGGCGGTATTTCTGTGAATCGCCCATGAAATCAATACTTGGGCTGGAGAAACGGAATGCTTTTTGGCAATTTCAAGGATGGATTTTTCTTCCAACAAGACGGGATCATCGTCGCTTCTTCGCCCCTTTGGCCTGTCTCCGGAGCCGAGTGGAGAATAAGCAGTAACAGCAATGCCTTTATTTTTACAGAAATCCAAAAGTCGGTATTGTGGTAAATAAGGATGCAATTCAATTTGATTCATTTCAGGTGCTTCCTCGGCAGATTGCAAGATCATATTGAGCTTGGCTATATTAAAATTAGAAACGCCAATATGTCGGGCTTTACCTGATTTTTTAAGCTTTTCCATCCCGCTCCAGGTGCTTGTAAGTGGAACCTGTTCGTAAGTAAGGTAATCGTCACCCTCCTTTGGAAACATAACCTCACTTTTTAAAGAAACAGGCCAATGTATCAGGTAAAGATCTACGTAATCCAACCTAAGATCTGCTAATGTCTGATCCAAGCCCACTTCTACCATGTGTTCTTCATGAACATTGTTCCATAGCTTTGAAGTGATAAAAACGTCCTCCCTTTTAACCAGTCCATCTGAAAATGCTTTTGCGAGAGCGTCTCCGACCTCCTTTTCGTTTTGGTAAATAGCTGCACAGTCAATGTGTCTGTAACCAGCCTCCAGTGCCCATAAAACTGCCTGAAACACCTCTCCGGGAGCTGATTTCCAAGTTCCTAGACCTAGCATAGGCATTTTGTCACCATTGGCAAATGTGATGTATTTCATATGATTATAATTGTTTTTTAGTGGACATATGGAATCTCGCCATAATAATCAGTCCCAGCATATTACGGGTAGATCATACTCGATTTCATAGGATTTATTAGTTGGTAGTTAGTTTATGATTATCTAGTGAATTCTTCCCAAAGGTCACTCAACTTGTATGGGCTGTCAAACTTAATCCAAGCAGGACCTGAGGTATACCTGTAGGGTCCTTCCAAAAAACCAATTTGCTCCATGTCTTCCTCATCCAACGCTACGTGGATAGATTCAAGATTTTCCTTTATCCTCTGGAGATTGACAGATTTAGGAATGACGGCAATACCTCCAAGCATTCCCCAAGCAAGAACGATTTGGGCAGGAGTTGATTTGTGTTTGTCGGCAATCCTCAGAATGGTTTTATTTTCAAGCAAAATGGGATGATTGACTTCCTCGTTGGCTACCCTATAAGCGGCCCCCAATGGGCCATATGCCGTAATAAAAATCCTGTTTTTTTCACAGAATGAAGATAAGGTTTCCTGTTGAAGGAACGGATGAAGCTCCACTTGGTTTACCTCCGGGCGAATTTTCGCCATTTCCAATATTTCATTCAATTTACTAATATTAAAATTGGAAACCCCAATATGTCGGGTAAGGCCTTGCCTTACAAGATTCTCCATAGCTGTCCACGTGGAGGTTAACGGAGAATCGGCATAGCTGATAAAATCTTCTTTTTTTGTAGGGAAATCCACCCCTTTCCTTAATGACACAGGCCAGTGGACCAGATATAGATCCAAATACTCCAAGTGAAGGTTTTTCAGCGTAAGCTGCAAGGCCGGCAAAACATCAGCAGGAGCATGTGAGTCATTCCACAACTTGGATGTAATCCAAAGTTCTTCCCGGGTTACCCAACCTTCTGCAAAGGCTTTTTGTAAGGCATCTCCGATTTCCTTTTCGTTTTTGTAGATATGCGCACAATCAAAATGCCTATATCCCAGTTGAATGGCGGCTAAAACAGCTTCATAAACTTCATTGGGTTTTGATTGCCAGGTACCAAGCCCAATAGCGGGCATTTGGTCTCCATTCGCAAACGTTAGTTTTTTGGTCATGAATAACAGTAAAAATAAATAATATCACATCAGATTTTTGATAAATGAAAGATACTAAAAAAAGCGTGAACCTCCGAACTGGGGTCTATTTATTATAAAAAAACTACTTGAAATTCACCAAAGGTCCAGCGCTGTGCTAAAGACCTTTGGTGTGCAATGTGAATAACTTCTACAATCCAAATATTGAAGGCAGCCAAAGAGACAAACCTGGAAAAAGGGTTATGATTAATAAACCGATGATCATCGTTATAAAAAAAGGTAGAAGTGGAAAGAAAACCTTGGCAATACTTGATTTAGCCACACCTACACCCACAAATAAGACGGATCCAACCGGTGGCGTACAAACGCCAATACACAAATTAAGCACCATCATGATGCCAAAGTGAACCGGGTCAATACCCAAGGTAACAACAGCCGGAAGGAAAATGGGGGTAAATATTAGCACGGCCGGGGTCATATCCATAAACGTCCCAACAAACAATAAGATCAAATTGATGATGATTAAGATTACAAACTTGTTGTCGCTGAGAGCAAGTAACGTCGTACTAATCGATTGAGGGATGTTTTCACTGGACATCGCCCAGGACATGCTCATGGATGTCGCTATTAGCAACATGACGATGGCTGTCGTCTCAGATGACCTGAGAAGAATCCGCGGCAGATCCTTAAAGGATATCTCCTTGTATATAAGCGACAAAATAATCGTATAAACTACGGCTATAGCAGAGGCTTCCGTTGCGGTAAAAACACCAATCACAATCCCGCCAATTACAACTACCAGCAGGAACAGGCTGGGGAGTGCATCTAGGAATTTTTTCGCCAGCTCCTTCAAAGGGGTTAATTCTCCCACAGGTAAGTTATGCTTTTTGATGAAAATTGCTGCCGTAATCATCAGCATTAAACCTATCAAAAGGCCTGGAATATATCCCGCAACGAACAATGCGGCGATGGAGACTCCTCCACTTGCTAATGAATATACAATTAATACATTGGAAGGAGGAATGATCAAGCCTGTAGTCGAAGCGGTAATATTTACCGCAGCTCCCAATTCTCTTGGATAGCCTTCTTTTTCCATCCTAGGAGCCAAAATCCCCCCAATGGCTGACGCAGCAGCCACAGCTGAACCAGCTATAGCCCCAAAAAGCATGGAAGCTATAACATTCACGTATAATAACCCCCCCGGTAGTCTGCCGGTAAGTGCTTTGGCTAGGTTAATCAACCGATTGGCGATCCCTCCCTTGTTCATGATTTCTCCTGCCAAAATAAAAAATGGAATTGCTAATAGGGCAAAACTGTCCAAACCGGTTCCCATTCGCTGTGCAATGGTCGTGGCCGAAGGTACCGTCGCAATGGTTACTGTGAGTGTCAAAAAGCTGGAGAGACCTAAGCTCCAGGCAACGGGCACACCCAATGCCATTAAAGTGATAAAACTGAGAACAAGTATTATGATGCTGACATATTCCATGCTACTGATTTGTTTGGGTTAATGGTTGACTAAGAATGTTTTTAATCTCAACGATTTGGTAAAAAATGACGAGAAGTCCACTGATCGGAATCATTGCATAGACATAAGCCAATGGTAATCCCAACGTAGCGGATTTTTGCCCTAGTACATAGGTGATATAAACCAAATTTCCCCCACCAAGCACCATGACTGGCAGTACAAACGCAACAATCACCAAACTGATAAATATCATTAGCCTTCGCTTAGGCGCACCATAGAGCTTTTGGGGGTATAAATCTATGGCGAGATGTTCATTTTTGCCCGCTACATACGCTGCCCCAAGCATACCCAACCAAACCAATAGATAACGCGAAAGCTCATCTGTATACGAACTTGGAGACTGAAACACATACCTGGACAGTACCTGCCAAGTCACATTAATTACCATGACAGCCAGGATCACTATCAGCATCATGGATACCATTCTGTCTATTTTTTTCTTAAGTTCTATCATTGCCTTTAGTAACTTTTTATTTTCTGAACCAACGCATACATTTCGGGATCTTCGATTTTCAAGGCCTCGTAAACTTTTTCAGCTTCTTTTTCAAACGGGGCC